>CALJMB010000029.1 GCA_937982515.1 uncultured Balneolaceae bacterium | reverse complement strand
GCCCCTCCCTCCGTCATCCGGGAAACCCACCGGATTCCGCAAGGAGGGGGGACTCATTGCAAGAAACCGCAATCGTTAAAATGAGTCTCTCCCCTCCTTGTGGCGTGGTTTTGCGCCGGAGGGAGGGGAGAACAAGAGGGGTGGGTCTGCACCGGGCACCCATCCCGGGATCACAGGGAGACGCCTGGCGCAGGGTGCAGCTTGTTTCCACTCACCGCTCTCTGTACCGGAAGGGGCACGAGCGGACGCTCGCGCCATTAAATGCTGGTCGTGCCCGGGCTTTGTTATTCGTCCGGCCCCCGGCCGGCCGTCCTAGGTCGCTCGGCCGGTTCAGGTACGACACTGTAGAAATGGAATCCGTACTGATTGCTTTTCTTTCTCGTCTCCATGGAACTTAATAATGTGCATTACGCAATAAGCTCTTTACCTTCATTCTGTTTTTTGTATCTTTGCGGTCTGTCAAATTTGCCCTTGGTAATGCTTTAGGTAATAGCTACCTTTTGGGCGAAAATTTATGAGCATCTACAAATCAGGAAAACGTTTTAATGGATTCAGTTACTGCGCTTATAAGTCTTGTTATCGGGTTGCCGTTAGTTGGGTTTCTGATTAACGGGCTGATTGGATTAGGCTCTGTGAATTATCGCAGAAATAAAGTGCTGATCGGTACGATCGCCAATCTGTCTGTTTTTGTTCCCTTTCTGATCGCCTTCTGGTTTTTTATGAATATGACATCGGAGTCCGGGGCTCTTACAGTCACGCTCTTCAGATGGATAGAAGCCGGGAGCTTCAGCGCAGATATAGCTTATCAGATCGATCAGCTGTCCATCCTGATGACTTTAGTCGTTACAGGGGTGGGTTTTTTAATTCACTTGTATTCTGTAGGATACATGTGGGATGATGAAGGGTACTGGAAGTTTTTTGCCTACCTGAACCTTTTCATTTTTGCTATGCTGAATCTGGTGCTGGCAGATAACCTGTTGCTTCTCTTCCTGGGATGGGAGGGGGTAGGGCTCTGTTCATACCTGCTCATCGGATTCTGGTATACCGACATGTCAAAGTCGGCTGCGGCCAAAAAAGCATTTATATATAACCGGGTGGGCGATTTTGCATTTCTTATTGCCATGTTTTTAACCTTCCAGCATGTGGGCAGCCTTCGGTTCGATACCATCCTGTCAGGGCTGGAAGCTATCCCGGGAGAAGATAAGTTCTGGATAGGCCTGCTGATGTTTATCGGTGCGACAGGAAAAAGCGCCCAGATTCCCCTCTTTGTGTGGCTGCCTGATGCTATGGCAGGGCCAACCTCGGTATCCGCCCTCATTCACGCCGCCACCATGGTTACTTCGGGTATATATCTGATCACCAGAATGTCTCCTATGTTTGTGATGTCTCCCGAGATTATGATTATTATAGCCGCAGTCGGCGCCCTTACGGCTATTGTAGCGGCTACCATCGCCCTCACTCAGAACGACATCAAACGGGTGCTGGCCTATTCAACCGTCTCGCAGCTTGGATATATGTTTCTGGCCCTGGGGTCCGGCGCTTTTACGGCCGCTATGTTTCATGTGGTAACGCACGCTTTTTTTAAAGCCTGTCTCTTCCTTGGTTCGGGATCTGTCATTCACGCTATGGAGCATGTGGGGCAGGGGTTGCGTAAAGACGGCAGGGATGTCCAATTCGATCCCCAGGATATGCGGTTTATGGGCGGATTGAAAGCGTATATGCCATCTACCTATAAAACCTTCCTGATTGCTACGATTGCCATAGCGGGTATTCCTCCTCTGGCCGGTTTTTTCTCCAAGGATGAAGTACTGATTATGACATTTAATGCCGGGTTCGGGGAATATGCAGGCGCTCTGTATTTTGTATTGTGGTTTGTTGGAATGGTTACCGCTTTATTGACGGCCTTCTATATGTTCCGGCTTACCTTCGGTACCTTCAATGGCCCATTTAAGTTGCCGTCTATGGTCAGCGGGGCTGAGGGTGCCGAGCAGTATCTGCATGAAAGTCCCAAAACGATGACGATCCCGCTCTGGGTATTGGGCGTTCTTTCTGTTGTGGGCGGTTTTATAGGGCTTCCCAACTTCCTGGCCTCTACATTTACGAATGAAGAAGCGCATATAAACCTGTTGCATAACTGGCTGAGCCCGATAGCCGCGGATTATAACCTGACGCTTTCGCACGGAACGGAGTGGGCGCTCATGACTCTCTCCATTATCGTTGCCGCGGCTGGTGTCTGGATAGCGTACCGCAGATACGGCAGTGGAGAAACTGAAGCATCCGATGCCTTACTGGCCGGAAAATATGGCGGGCTCTATCAGGTATGGAAAGAGAAGTACAATCTGGATGAAGTTTATGAGGGGATCATAGTAAACCCGCTGGTGCGGGTATCTGAAAAAGGGCTTGCCGCCTTTGACATGAAAATAGTTGATGGGCTGGTGAACACCGTGGGGGGTATCGTCCGTCTGTTCGGGAGCGTATTTCGTTACCTTCAGACCGGTGTAGCCTCCAGCTATGCTTTGGCGCTGGTAATTGGAGTTATCATTGTGCTGAGTTTGTTGATCTTATAGAAAAGTAGTAAGTATAAAGTAGTAAGTATAAAGTAGTAAGTATAAAGTAGAAGGTA
>CALJMB010000028.1 GCA_937982515.1 uncultured Balneolaceae bacterium | reverse complement strand
GGAATCGGGTACGCCCCTTTTTATGGGCACTATAGCCGATCCCTCTTCTCTGTAAACCAGGGAGGAATGGACGGTGCCGGGGTGCGATACATCTCCCTCTTAATTAAGGGCAGAGATCATGGATACCGGCACCACAAGCCGGTTTCCGTGTAAAGCGTTTTCTGCGCTCCAGATTTTAGTGAGGCGGAAAACACCCGATAATAATCAGAGTAAAGGGGTTGCACGAGCTGAAACAGCAATCTGCGTGTACCTCTATACGGACATCAAATACAGTGATTAATAATTAAAAACCATATACCGGCAGAAATAACGCTACAAACTTTACTATCATGGGATTTAAAGCAGAAAGACTGACTCCGGATCAGACTATCTCTGTCCGGGACCGTATTCTCATTAATTTCAGGGAATGGGATCAGAAGAAAAAACTATCATCTGCAGAAGCAGCGGCTTATAAATTTCAGATTCTTTCAGGCAAAGAATACAAAAGCAAGCGTCGTATCGACCTGCTGCTTTCCGCTTTTGGTATTATCCTGCTTGCCCTTTGCTGGCCGTTTTTTGCTCTGGGCATCAAGCTCTCCTCTCCCCGGGGTCCCGTCATATACCGTCAAAAACGTACCGGCCGGAACGGCAGGGAATTCACCTGCCTTAAATTCCGCACCATGCACCCGGTCGGGCTGAAGCGGCTGGATGGCAAACCGGTAATAACCCGCCCCAACGACCGCCGAATATTCTCTTTCGGGCATTTCCTGCGAAAAACCAATCTGGATGAACTGCCTCAGGTAATCAACGTGTGGCGGGGCGATATGAGCCTGGTAGGCCCGCGCCCATACCCGCTGGAAGAGTGCCGGTACTGGAATTCTACATTCGATGATTTTTTCTGTCGGTATGCCGTCAGGCCCGGCCTTTCGGGGTACGCACAGGTAGCAGGCTACCGGGGCGGCACCCACGATGAAGACCACATGCGGCAGCGCCTCGATATGGATCTTATCTACGTGGAAAAGCAGTCGCTCAGGCTGGATCTCAAAATTATCGGCAAAACCATTGCACAGATGCTCTGTTTGAGAAGTAACGGACATTGAGAGGGGCGGAATACCGGAGGAAAAAGGGTAAACCGCGGATCTGCATGGGTCAACACCGATAGAGTTGCGATCTGTTCCCCGGCCTGAAGGTCGGGGCCATCGGGAAGAAGAGGGATGATCAACCTGAAGGATGGGGTTTTGAGCCTCGGGGGTATATCGTTATTATAGATAGAATTCAAAACTGTAAAACTATCTTTTCCCGATGCATACCATCCGACCCTATGTACTTGCCGAAACCAACTGGAAAACAGTAAAAGAGACGGATTATGATGTCGCTATCCTGCCCTGGGGAGCAACAGAGGCCCATAACTATCATCTCCCCTATGCAACCGACAATATTCAGGCTGAACAGATAGCCGCTAAAGCGGCAGGCATTGCCTGGGAGGCGGGCACCCGCAGTATTGTGCTTCCGGCAGTTCCTTTCGGGGTAAATACAGGCCAGCACGATATCAAACTGAACATCAATATGAATCCTTCCACTCAGGCGCGGCTTCTGGATGATGTCGTTGCCTCGCTGCATCGGGCGGGTATTCGCAAGTTCGTGGTACTGAATGGCCATGGCGGAAATGACTTTAAACAGATGTTGCGGGAGCTCCAGCTAAAATACCGCAACATGTTTCTATGCATGATTCACTGGTTCCGCCTGGAAGAGGTGCACCAGATTTTTGATAACCCCGGAGATCACGCCGGAGAGATGGAAACCAGCCTGGTGATGCACCTGGCTCCCGGACTGGTGCTTGACCTGGAAGTGGCGGGCGAGGGCCGCGCCCGCACATTTCGGCCGGCGGGATTGAAAGAAGGCTGGGTCTGGGCAGAGCGGCAGTGGAGCCAGGTAACAGAAGATACCGGTGTTGGCAATCCCAAAAATGCTACGTCCGGAAAAGGGGAGCATCTGTTTGATGCTGTCACCAATAAAATCGCGGGTTTTATCACAGAGCTGGCTCAGACGGATATCGATGAGATGTATGAGGATTGATTGAGGGATTGAGAATTCAGAACTCAAAATCGTGCCCTGCCGGACTCACCCCTTGTTCCCCTCCGGGGAAGGTGAGATTCCTGATCCTGGCATCTCCCGTCTCCCGATCTGTCAGCCTCCGGGCAACCGTAATAAAAACAGCGGCCTTCCGGGAACATCGATTCTGAATATGCTTTTAACCCGGTACATTGGTTTTGAGCCCACATTAATCTATAAACTGCTATTCATCCATGAGCCATATTCAGAGACTCGCGTTGAGCTTTATGCTACTTGTCAGCTATCAACTCCTTCAACCGGCCTCCTTATTAGGCTGGCAACAGAATCCTCCCTCTGGCGATGTCTGGGTCAGCGCCTATCTCGCATCGTACAATCACTATGTTCCGCCCGGCGGTAACTGGGGCCATATGCCCACAGAAGCCATCGACTGGGATGCTTTCACCCACCTGTTCTACTTTGCCTTTAATGTTCAGCCAGACGGTACATTATCTAAAGTAGCGCCTTACCAGAATATGAATCCGGATCGCCTGAACTCGATTGTCAGTGCGGCACATGAAGCCGGAAAACCGGTACTCTTTACCATCGGCGGATGGGGCAACCACGACCAGTTTACCGAAGCCATAACCCCCGAAAAACGCCCGGTTCTGATACAGAACCTGATACAGACACTCAAAACATGGCAATTTGACGGAATAGACCTGGACCTGGAGCCTATAGAGGACGCCGACCTGGAAAACTATGGAGCCTTCATTGATGAACTGCACCGGGAGCTTCAATCGCTGCAAACCCCTCTTTTATCTGTCCCCCTGCTGACGGCTGCTGTTAACGCACAACCGGAATTCTTTGCCCGTGTGCAGGCGAAGTTCGACCAGATCAACCTGATGACTTACGATCTGAGTGGAGCCTGGGGAGGCTGGGTGAGCTGGCATAATGCCGCTGTATATTCCAGCAGAAACTTTCCGTATCATGACAAACCATTGCCCTCGACCGACCGAATGGTGAAAGAATTCCTGTCGGCGGGCATCCCTGCCTCCAAGCTCGGCATAGGAATCGATTTCTACGGGTACGTATGGAGTGGCGGCAGCGGTACTTCTACCCGGGGTGTAACCAGGCCCAATCAATCCTGGATCAAGGCTCCAAAGGTAACGGATAACGTACCCTTTCATAAAATTATGGACGAGTACGCTCCATCAGGTTCCTATAGTTGGGATGATGAGGCAAAAGCGGCTTACCTCAGTATTGACCGGCCCGGGAGCGCAGATGATCTGTTTATTTCGTTTGATGACGAACAATCCATCCGGGCTAAGTTTGAATATGTTGAGGAAAATAAGCTTGGGGGGGTCATCATCTGGGAGCTAACCGGCGGTTACCGCGCCAACCTGCCGCCCGGACAACGGGACCTGTTGCTGCAGGCTGTCAAAGATGTTGCTAATGAACATACAGTAACTAATACTTCATATCGGTCCCCGACCGGCCGGGAATAGTACAGCGGATGAGGTTAGCCAGAGATTGATAGAGCGGGGTTCCAGGCAGTACGGGTATTCTGTCCACCACGACTGGCCGCGGCGGGGACAGCCAGTTAACATGTACGATGCTGCAAGTGGCGGCTATCTTATGAAAGGCGTCCCCCCTCCCCGGGAGGGGAACAAGGGGTAGGTTTGGCGGGGCGATAAACTCCGGACCTGAAGTCTCTTCGACCCCTAAATCCCCTAAAGGGGACTTGCCAGGCTGTTTGCCCTACAAAGAAAAGATGTAGTACATCCGTCAGCTGGCGGATATGCCCCATCAGAACGTACCTATATTTGTTGAACCAGCACATTAAAGTCCCCTTTAGGGGATACAGGGGTGGGTCGGGAGTGCAGCTCAAAGACTTCCTAAGTTTCCAAAACTCAGGAAGTCTGGGTGGCGGGCCGCCTTTCGCCGCCGGGACAGGCGGCTCGCGCCATAAAAACGGCTTCAGGACGGCGCCCTCCAACAATGAGGAAGCCAGCCCTGTGTGAGACCGGCTGCCATCCCCCCCTTCGAGGGGAGAATACCTGCCGGCTGCTCTTACGAACTCTCTTTAAATTCGCTTTCATTCTCACCAGTGCCGGACTGGTAGGAAGAGATACGTACTACATTCCGGGAATCGTACAGAGATCTCAGCAATTGCTCCTCTTCCACGCTTAGCTCTTCTTCTCTTCTGATCATCATGCGGCGGGCGCATTCAATGAACTTATCGAAGTTGTAGACCTCTTTCTTTTCTGTGCAGTTCCATGTAAAATCTTCTAAGTATTTAGGGGGAAACCCGTGCCCGAAAATATTACAGCCCACTCCTACAAAAGTAGCTGTATTAAACATAGTTCCGATGGCCGTACAGCAATGGTCTCCCATAAAAAGGCCGACGAACTGATTCCCGGTATCAATCACTTCGCCATCTACCGGTACTTTTACGGTGTTGTAATTGTTCTTTAAATTACTGTTATACGTTCCGGCGCCTATATTTACCCACTCTCCCAGATAGGCATTGCCCAGGAATCCCGAATGGCGCTTATTGGTGTATCCGTGTAAAATGGAGTGGTGTATCTCTCCCCCCGCCTTGCATGTATTTCCCAAGCTTATGTTTTCATACAGCGTGGTATTTGCGGTGACCAGGCAATGATCGCCTATAGAAACCGGACCTTTTATATAAGTACCCGATTCAATCCTGACGTTATCACCTACAATAATGGGGCCATGCTGTCCATCGAAGGTGACCAAGGGCTGTACTTCGGTATTGGCACCGATCATCAGGTTTTTGTTGTTTATGATGGCAGTAAATTTCGGAAGCGGCGGATAACGCAGCCTGTTGCGTGACTTATCCAAGTAGTTAAAATCAGCCTCGATCATGGCCGGGTTATATTCGATTAAATCCCAGGGGTACCTGATGACATTCGCGTGCAGATGGTGTTTTCTATTGATTGGCGGAAAGTTATCCTCTCCGTTGGCCAGCGTCTCCCCGGCAGGCGAAGGAAATCCATCCGGGAGGTACATCGCGGCCCAGGTATCTTCGGCCAGCCAAAGCACCGCCTCTCCGCCGGATACTTTAGAGGTTATGAGGTCTAATGAAGGCTCATCGAAAAGTACACGCCCGTTTAAAAAGAGACGATGTCCTTTTTCAGGAACATCGAATGAGGCAGGTCCCGCGGCGTTATTCTTCAGGCGCCATACCGGCTCGATATAGGGACGCGTTATGTATGAAACTTCATCTGTAACTGGCGACAGAACGGATAGAATACGCTCTTCGAGGGTGAATCTACCGCACCTCAACCCAAATACCGGACGTGTTTTTGTCAATGGAAATAACTTTCTGTAGCCGTGATCTTCAACTATGCATACATTCATATTCACTTTTACTCCTTCTTTTGCAAAATGGCGCATCTGTTCCGGTTCTTTTTTGATTGCTTGTGCTTTGTATGTGGCGGCTACTTCCAAAATCAGCGTATTGTAAACATCCTGATCTTTTCGTCCATGCTGTCTGGTCATCCTCCGGAAGAGCTGGCATCCGTCGGCTGCATCCGCTCTCGCTCATTTCGCCCAGGACGGCCGTTGGCTGCCCTTTTCATTTTAAGCGCTATCTCTTATACTTGTAGCAAAAGAAGTTGATCCGCAGGTATTTCTCCTATAAGTCGGTTTTTACTACGCTCAGTAAGGTCATAATATGCTATGGGTTATCTCCTGAAACTGCCCTTAGCTCATTAATCCATATGTATGCCGCAGTGAAGCCGTATGAAAAGGCTTCATACCCGCTACGGTGGCACAATGCCTCTTCTGCATTCTGGCCGGGCGCGTGCCCTTTACGGGTGCATCCTCACGGCCAGTGTGGTGACCCGTTCATTCGTATGGTCGGTCAGGAGGCCACGAAAACACAAAAACACGAATTATTTTGTGATTCCGTGTTTTAGTGGCGATACACCCATACCGCTTTTTTACCGGTCACAGCACTAGTGCCGGGCCTGGCAGAACAAACATGTTCGCGACAAGCCGCTGGCCCGGAAGCAAAGCAAGTTATCAAAGCAGCCACATGTCTCCTTCTATACGGGTTATAAATGCATCGCCTCCTTTGAAGGCGCGAAGGATATCCCGGTTGGCGGAATGGGCTAGCATCCACACCCTTCCCGGCATATAGAAACCGAAAGCGGCATCCGGAAAAACGGTGAACCAGTCTGGTTCCAACCGCCCGGCCACGCCCACCGCACCCTGTTCACGGGCTTTTTGCAGAAGAAACATCAGCACTTGTTTCTCTTTTCCCGGAACCGATTTAATTTGCAACACTTCACTTACACCACCCGGATTTTTATAGTAGATGAACCAGCCCGCCAGTTTGTTGTTTTTTCCATATATGACCTCTTTTTTAAGCTCGCCAAACCGTTTGGTCCGGGCGGCAAGGTTCAAAAGCCAGCTTAAAGTCTCGGTGGTATACACCGGGGCCAGAGATGCTTTTTCTGAAAACCGGCCGATGAGCGCCGTTAGTTCTTCTGCTTCGGTTTCCTGCGACCAGTAGTTGCCGTTAAACTCCCCGGCATCTCTTCCGGCCTTCCAAAACCGGTCTACCATCCAGTCAGTAAACCTGCCTGCAGGTTCGGAAGCCCGCAAAAGCAGTCCAAAACGGGATCTCTTCTGCAAATGATGGATGGCAAAACCCACCGGTCGAAGCGGATGTTTCCAATACAGGCTGTACAACGGTACACTTATCCCTCCCAGACTCTCCCAGAGCTTCCGTGAAGTGTCTGTTGCCGAATCGGCAAAGGAGAGATCTTGCGGCCCTGACAAATAGGCCTTTACCAGGCTGATTCCCGCCAGGCTGGACCGGCTTTCGGGATCTACCATCAGATTATAACTGATCGTAGCTGTCACGGGCCTGTCGTTAATCCGCATAGGGCGCGGCGCCACCCCCAGAAAGCCGGTAATCTTTCCCTCCCCGCTTTCATATACAAGAGAAGGAAGCCGCTCATCATGCCAGGGATTGTTGAGTAAGAGCTCGGAGATAATATCTTCTTTGATATCCAGCGTCGCCTCGGGACTTCTCGGGAATATTTTCCCCAGTAAATGAACAATCCCGGGCAGGTCTTCCACCCGGAAAGCCCGGACACCTGGCCCTGTCCGCTTTACTGGACGGACTTTTATATTATAGTTGCTATCCGGAGGCATAGTCATCCATCGGGTTTTACGGGTTCAAGCTTCTGTTCAACAAAGGCCGTGATGCCTGCCGCCGTTTTAAAGTGCTCAAAGTCCAGTTCATCCATGGCTATATGGATACTGAACGTATCTTCGAGCAGTGACAACATTTTTACGAAGAGCAGTGAATCCATATAACCGTTTTCCAGCAAGTCAGTGTCCGGTTCCGGCACTTCAATGCCTATGTCTTCGGTCAATAATTCTATTACATCCTGATATATCCGATCGTCTGTCTTCACTATTATATATATGATTGATACCTGTTTATCGGTTAACCCTAATCTTCACCGGGTGGCTGGGTTTGTCGCCCGGTAAATATGTCAACTCCTCTCATCCACTCGCTTGATTTACAGCCCGGTGAACAGGCGGCTCCGTTCATCTACTCACAAATGAAGTGAGTGGATGAGGGGTGAGAGACTGTTTGTTACCTGTACTTGCTATGGTTAACCGGGAATAAGTGTTAGTAATCAGTAAGCCGGGCCAATTGATGTCTGTTGTGAGGTAAGCTATGCATTGACGCGGACTTCGCTATGTTGAAATCTGCTTTTAATTTCCTTCCTGTTGATCTTTCCGTTCTTATTTTTGGGAAGGACGGTATAGGATTCCCAGAGATGCGGTATCATATAACCGGGCAGCAGGTTTTTCAACTCTTTCTTTAACCGGGCAGCGTTCACCCGGCCGCCGGCCGGGGGTACATAAGCGCAGCAGATAGCCTGGCCTTCAAAACCTTCGGTAGGAACGGCAACGATGGCGCATTCTACCGTCAGCTGCAAGCTGTTAAGCGTGCTTTCTATCTCGCCAAGTTCAATGCGGTATCCCCGGCTTTTGATCTGATTGTCAACTCTGCCGTGGAAATAGCATAGTCCGTCTTCTCCGATGCGGGCGAGATCGCCCGTTTTGTATAACGTCCCCCCCCCGGCAACGGTCGGTGGGCCGGACAGAAAAACTTCGCTCGTCCGTTCCGGGTCGTCCCAGTATCCCTTGCTTAATCCCACTCCGCTGATGTACAGATCGCCAATTTCACCCACCGGCACGGGATTCAACTCTTCATCCAGCACGTGAAGTTGTTCGCCTTCGCACGGCAGGCCAATAGGTATCTCGGCCTGGTTGCTCTCCGGCACTTCAGGAACCGTGTAATAGCTGCTGGCAACGGTGGTTTCCGTAGGCCCGTACAGATTGGTGAATGTAGCGTGAGGAAGCCGTTCCATCCAGTACCTTAAAGCCGGAACCGGCAAGACTTCGCCACACCAGATAAGCCGCTTCAGCGAGGGGAAGTCTCCTTGTTCCACTACATCGAATTTGGACATATAATTTAAGATAGACGGCACGGAAAACCACTGGGTAAGTTCATATTCCCGGATAAAACGGGCCAGGTTGCCGGGAATGAGATTGAGCCCCGCCGGAATAATGTGCAGCTGAGCACCGGCAGATAAAGTGCCGTAAATATCCAGGGTGGATAAATCGAAGTGCATAGGCGTATGGCTGGACAGGCGGTCGGAAGGCCCGATATCAAAATAGCTGACGGCCCACTCAACAAAAGCTATGTCGTTAGAGTGCTTGGTGATGACCCCCTTGGGCTCTCCTGTCGAACCCGAAGTAAACAGAAGGTGAGCGGCGTCTTCCGGTCCGTTTTTACACGCGGGCAGTGTATCGGGTGCCGTTGCCAGATCGTGGCGGTTAAATACCGGCCGCAGGCCATCTCCCGGGCTGTTCCCCGCGCCCAGCCATCCTATCGGTATATCCCGGACGGAGGCCCCCGGCACCCCAGCTAAATTCAGCAACACATTCTGAACATCTCCGGCGGCGATGATACAGGAAGGACGGCTCTTTTTTATAATTTTCGCGGTACGTACAGCAGGGCTTTCCCGGTCCAGAGGTACGTATATACAATCGGCCTTCAATATGCCCATTATGCTTATAACGGCTTCGATGCATTTGGGCATTAAAAAACATACGCGGTCGCCCTGCCTGCAGCCCGCCTCCTTTAGTACATGCGCCAGCTGATTGCTCTGCCTCTCCAGTTCCTCGTAAGTCACTCTCCGGCCCAGCCGCTGAACAGCCGGCGCCTCCGGCCGTTTCATAGCCTGTTCCGTTAACCAGTGTTGTAATAACCTTTTCATAGCGATACCGTCTCCAGTGCTTTGTCAAAAACTATGTTTATATGTTCCAGTTCTTCCTTGTCCGGAGGTATATCCAGGACAAATGTTTGAAATCCGATCTGAATATATCCCGCGATCTCCCGGGCTATACGCTCATAACTCCCCACCAGATAGGGACAGAATGTCTTGTAGTTTTTAAAAGGATGCAGCCAATATGGCGACTCCCGCCCCATTAACTCTTCAGCCATCTCCGATAGTTGTTTATGCCATTGCGAATCTGAAATCTTCATGGCCAGCTGATGAGCAAATTGACCGGCCCGGTCGGGTGGAAATCGTTTTACTCCGGTATTCCAGGCCTCTTCGCCGCTCTCTCTGGCAATGATGCCTACCCGTATGCCGGTACGGCCGGAGCCCGGTTCTTCACCGGTTTTATAATCTACCACGGGCTGAGGATACTTGATGGCGGTAGCACCCAGAACGTCAGCCGCGTGAAGGCCGGCCTCCGATGAGCCGGAAACGCATATTCCCGGAAACAGTTCCTCCGGCAGTTCCGGCTGAAGGCTCAGGTTTTTGATGGTATAGAATGTTCCTTCAAATGTAACAGGATCTCCTTTTAACAGGTGCCGGATGATCTGTGTGTATTCTGTCAGCCGCTCGTACCGGAGGTCGTGCGGAGTGGAATCATTTAGCGCCTTCAGATCATTCTTAAACCCTCCGGCCACCATGTTCAGATATACATTCCGCCGGTACATATATCCAAAGCTGGAAATCATTTTGGCAACGGAGTAGGGATGCATATATACCGGCTGAACAGCTACCAGAGGTACGAGCTTCCGGGTACTTTTAATAACAATATGCGCTACCTGCCAGGGATCGACCAGCCTGTTATCTGCATAAATCAGCATACCCCTGCATCCCGCCTCTTCGCTCCAGGCCGCCACATTTTGTACCTGCCTGACGTAATCTTCCGATAGATAATCGGAAGACTCAGGGCAGGTTGAAAAAACCTCTATCGATGAATGTTCCCGGAATGACATGCAAGGGCCTCCTTAATGAATAGTTAGTATTTAGAGCTATGGGTCTTGAGTCTTGAGTTATGAGTCGTGAGCTGTGAGTCGTGAGTAAAATTGCAGCTTTTTCACTTTTCACTTTTCACTCATTACCCGTCACTTCTCTGGAAGTACGGATCCAGCTGGTGGTTCTTCCTTTAACCAGCAAAACCTTGAAATAGACGTACACCTTCCACAGAGCGTACTTCGGAACGTGCAGCAATGAACGATACACCGGCCACCCGGCATCTGCGACATACAGACCCATCAGGGCATGAAATATTCCCAACCCAAAGAGGATTAACCACAGGATGGTATAAAGCGGGGTCTGCTGAACACCGGTAAGCCAGAGCAGAAAACTCAATCCGGCCATTAGCAGCACCAGTAACATTATATTCACCAGAGGTGGTGTAACAAGATCGACTAATGTGTCAAAAATTTTGACAGAGCGTTTTCTGAAAGCAGCCTTTAATAAGGGCCCTGCATATTTTTTCAGGACGGGGTACCGCCCGATTTCCCACCGCTCGCGCTGGCTTTCCGCATTGTCTGCCTTTTCCGGTACAACACTGAATCCAATGGCTTCCGGAGCAAACACAACCGTTACGCCGTTGAGCAACAATCGGAGGCTATACTCGAGGTCCTCTGTCAGCGAATAGGCATTCCAGGGTACTTTTTCCAGTACTTTCATAGAAAAGCACATGCCGTTTCCCCGAAGCCCTGCCGAATAACCCAGTCTCCGGCGTGCAAGCGGACGCACATAATTATAGAGCGTAAATCCTATACGAATGATCTCGCCGGTCCACGCGCCCGGCCCGGAATCGACAGTGAGATACCCCTGTACTACGCCGGCCCCTCCTTCCATGTACTTGTTCATCACCCGGAGCATATTTCCGGAAACGATGGTATCCGCATCAACTACCACGACAGCATCGAACTTATAGATAGTATTTGAGGCCATTAACCGGTCGAAACACCAGCGCAGAGCATATCCTTTACCCCGTTCCCGGGCGCTCTTCCTCACCATCACCAAAGCTCCCTCCTTCTCGGCTATTTCTGCTGTCCGGTCTGTACAGTTGTCGGCAATTACAATAATCCTGAACCTGTCGGGATCGTAGTCGACCGATGAAAGGCTGCGGATGGTATCGGTAATGCTTTCTTCTTCGTTATAAGCGGGCACAACAACCGCGAAGCGCCTGTTTATTTTGGCCTTGAAGCCATCACTTCCACGCCCTCTCAGAGCGGCCAGACTAAGAAAAGCGAGATATGAGACAAAAAAGCCCGTTACGCTTAACATGACAATTTGTAAAACAACCAGCATGATGAATAGTTAACAGTTAAACAGGTTACGATTCTGGTTTACAGACGCTGTGAAATATACCTGGCATTATCATGGTACAGTCTCCCGGCCCCTACGATTCTGATCCACATATTCCTGAACCAGACGTATACTTTTACCAATAGAAGACATCCTTATCCAGTCTTCTTTCTTGATCCGGATAGTAAATTCTCTTTCCAGGGCATGAACAAACTTTACGTGTTGGAATGAACTCCATCCGGGAATCGAGTAGTGAGCATATTCCGGCCTGATTAAATCGATATCTGTTGAAAATACTTCCGAGGCGGTTTTTCGAACCCTGCCTGAAATGTCCTCTCTTATAACCTCTTCCGCGCCATTGTGTTCCCAGAAGAAGCCTGAGGCATAAGAAGAGTCAAGATATTTTATCACCCGGGCGGGCACCCCTCCCGCTACCACATAGGGCGGCACGATGCCCGATACCACACTGCCTGCTGCGATGATAGAGCCTCTGCCTATCCGGCTTCCTTTCAGAACCATCACACGGGATGCCAGCCATACATCATCTTCGATAACCACAGGGGCTCCCTCCGCCCTTTTGAACCGCTGCCCGTGTACATGCTGGTTTGAATCATAAATCATGGTATATGGGCCAATACGAATCCGGTTGCCGATTTGTATTTTTTTGTTGGCTACAATAGATACTCCGAAATTAATACTTACTTCATCGCCGATTTCGAGTACGCCCTCCGGCCCCGTAACCAGGTCGGTCTGCACGTTTCTGGAATTGATATTGATATCGTTGCCGATGATTATCTTCCCCATATTTTCTATATAAGGCCTCCGGCGGGTTCTGGGCCGAATGCCTACACGGGTGCACTTCCTCAGATTGTACCTGCCTGTGAGCATACAGGCCAGGTAGATGCGCGCCTTCCGCAACAAGTATGAAAGGGGAATATCTTTATCTCTTTCCAGGCTCCGGGAAACTTTATGGAGCAGGGGATATCTGCTCTTTTCCGCTCGTCTCTTTATCCAGGAGATGGCATCGTCCCAAGTCATAACCCGTTCTCTCCTGATGCTACTCATTCTTCGGAAATTTACCCATTTGTGTTTTTGTTCAGCCGTTTTTTAATAAACGCTCTATACGCGGGCATGAAATCTGCGATTCCATGTTCCCGAATATGAATATGAAGCAGTAAAAACTCCCTTCTTACTCTGAACATGAAATCAGACACACCGCTTGCAAACCGGTTTAACCGGTATATAAAGCCCTTCTCATGCGCCAGGTTGTGGATGCTGACCTTCCAGTTCTGGCGAACCCGGGTAGCTATGCGAAGTTTATATTTTTCATCGCCCCTTAGCAGGTCAAATATTTCTTTCCCTTCATCTATAGCTTCTTCTACCAAATAATAGATCAGAGCATTACCGGGTCCGTACCTGGCCAGATCCGAGGTTATATCAAACGCTCTCTGGTAGTCATAGATGCGTTGCTTAAACGCGAACGTGAGGTTTACAGCCAGGCAATTGCCATCGTGATCGAAAGAGCTCTTCAAATTAAGCCAGTTGCGCTTCATGAAAGCAATGGAAACCGTTTTTAAAAACTGCTCGACCCGTGCATCTGTAAATACGCCGGGATATCCCTGGCTGTTCCATCGTGCCTGATGGAGGTCAACCAGATGGCGAAACACTGTTTCAAGATCTTCTTCGGCCCGGATGGTGTGTATGTTGTACAGGTTATCTTCCGTAACGGAGCGGATGGAACGGCGCAGGTCGTATCTGACCGAAGACCTGATCTTGTACAGATACTCATCCATAGTGGCGGGCAATTCAATCTGCGGGCAGACTTCCGCCTTCTCCTTAATACAGGGCCATCCGGCTTCTTCAAGCTTTGGGACGAGGTGCTCCATCATAACACCATCCTCGGGTAATTCATCCAGGCTTATCTGGTCAAAGAAATTTCTCTGCTCCGCCAGGTAACTCATCAGCGTTTCCGCTATTTTTTCCCGGTACTCCGGGTCAGCGATCAGATCCAGATAATCGCTGAGACTATATTTGGAAAAAGTGTCTGAAGCGTCACCCGCGGGTAAGCAGCCTGCCAGGAACTGCAGGTGCCTGTATGTATACAGACCGTATAGCTGCACCTCGCTGATATAAAAAGGAGCTATACCTACCAGCCGTTCTTCATCGCGGAATGCGAGAATGTGAAGCCGGCCGTTGCCTCCGAAGTACTTCCACCAGGTACGCTGCCACTCGAAAGACTGAAATACATGAGTATCAGCCCTTTCCAGCAGCTGATTCCACTCATCTTCCAGCTCATCAAAAGCCTGTTCATTGTCGATCACGTTTATCTCAAGCAGATCGGGAAGATGGCCGCCGATTTTCTCAGATGCTCCGGGAGCCGATGTATATATAAACGCATGATTTGTTGATTTGCCAACGACCGAGCCATTTGATTTCCTCGACAACATATCTTCTGCAGTGGACAGCATTACACAACCTCTTTTTTCTTTTTCTCTTTTAATAAATGTGTTACGAATTAATTGTATTCTCACTATGCCTTCGCGTACACCGCGGTGCTGTTACGTTCTTAACTGAGTGTTTATTCAGTTCCACAGCCCTGCCCTTCCGTGATCCGGCCACTCTGAGTAATCGGATTATTGAAGGGAGTAGCCCTTAACCGGGGCCCCACGCTTTCCAAACCGACTGGCACTGCCTGACTTCCACCACATCCACTCCAGGTATTCATATGGACTGACCAGGCGAAGAGCCAGGCCCGGTATCGTCGTTGTATTATGTACGGCTATTCTTCGGATCTCGAGCAGATCAACCCCAAACCGGGCCGGGCCACTGAACACACTACATGCATATTTGTATCCCGACTCAGCCACACAGTCTTTAACCTGACGGCTGACCTCTCCATACGGATAAGAGAAACTTTGCACCTCCGTATGTGTGATCGTTTCCAAAACCATCTTGGTTTTGCTGACTTCATGTAAACATTCCGCTGCGGACAGGCTCGCCAGATTGGGATGGCTGAGCGAATGTCCGCCTATTTCAAAACCGTAATCGCTCAATTCCGCAATATGATCTTGCTCCATCAGTCCGGCTTCCGATATACCGGGCTTGCCGGCATCCCATACATTTGTCCGGACAGACGGATCGCCAAGGGCAAATATGACGGCCTTCATCCCGAACTCAGTAAGCAGCGGAAAGGCCAGATGATAGGTATCCAGGTAGCCGTCGTCGAACGTTAGTATGAGCGGTTTTTTGGGAAGCTGTATCTCTCCCGCCTGAAATAAGCGATAATCATAGAAGGTAATCGGCGTATAGCCCAGCCGGTCGATCAGCTCCAGCTGTTTGCGGAATTCGTGGATATGAACGCACGTTTGCTGAGTCTGAGAAAGTGCCCTGTCATCTACTATGCGGTGATACATCAAGACTCTGGGTCTGTTTAAAAGATTTTCGGTCTTTTCACAACGAGCCCTTATTTCTGTATTATCTCTTAAACCGTTCTGTTTCGGCTTGTCTAATGTTGAGGTTTGAATAGGCACAGGTGCTTTGTCAGACATAGGTTCATATTATATGTTATCACATATAATTTATATGACAAAAAATATGCCATTCAACATGTTAATCTATAATAATACTTATGTCTTTAAATAAAGGGGATTATGAGGGTTGTATCTCTCCGCCGGGCTGATTCCGGATTCTGTATAGGAGCGGGGACTGTTAAAAAGTTTTACACCGCTTACCGGGGTGTGTAGAAAGCAGGCAGGTTTAAGAAGTGCTTTTGGTCAGTGAAAAGGCAAAACAAGGTATCCGGGCGGGGGCAGGGCTGCCCGGTTCGTTACCTTCTACCGCTCTTTAGTGTGTCCTCCCGGGGAGGGGGGTTCGGCGAGCGATCTCAAACGCCATAATAATTCATGCTGGTAGGCCGGCAAAAGTCCGTAACAACGTTTGAGATCCCTCACCCCAACAGACGGGGGTTCGGGATGACAGCATGAGGAGGTGGAGCAGAGAACGGAACAACCCTGCCGGGCAGGGGGGCTTCTACAAAGCCTTTGTAGTCGCTCTACAAAGTCTTTGTCGTTGCTCTGCAAAGCCTTTGTCGTTGCTCTACAAAGCCTTTGTTGCTGCTCTGCAAAG
>CALJMB010000027.1 GCA_937982515.1 uncultured Balneolaceae bacterium | reverse complement strand
TTTATTGGAGACAAACCTGATAGGTTTTAGCCGGTGCTGAATCCAGAACTTAACAGCCAGCCGATAGAGGGTCGGTACATATCATTAATATCATTTGCGAACATCCGCATAATCTGTGTATCCCGCGTTATAGGTAATGGCGCGAACGTCCGTTCGGGCCACTCCGGGTTAGTTATTCGAAGTTGGTATTTATTTGTTATTTCCCGCTGCGCCCGAGGCTTTGCGGGTCTTGGAAACCCGCAGAGTCTTTTGCCACAGCATGCGGTCTCCCGTCTCCATTTCCTCCCTCATTCAAAATGCTTCCGCTCTTTTTCATAATCCTCATTGGAGATAAGGCCCTGCTGCCAGAGGCCGGTCAGGTAATCTATTTTGTCCATGCTGCCGGGTTCGTATTCCGGTTCCCGGAGTTTGGTTCGTGGCCTCTGTCGTTTAAACTCTTTTTCTGCTTCAACAGCCTGCTCTATAATCTGCATGAGCGGTTGGGGGGCGGCCATGCCGACCAGGCGCATTTCGGAGGCGGAGGTGTGGAGAACCAGCGTGCCGACATTTAATTTGCCCTGCAACCAGCTCTGTTCAAGTTCCAGCCATTCAATATTGGCGAGGTCGACTGTGCGATGAAACTTTTCATCTATGGATGTAATTTGGGTGTTGGTTACTTTATAGGTAACCTCTCTGTGTTTCTTCCAGACGAAGTAGAGGGCAATCAGGCCGATTCCGAAGACAGGAATAGCGAGAACAGCCAACAGGTAGGGAATGAAAAAGTGTTTCCAGTTCGTCCGGAGAGTAAAAGATTGATCTTTCGTTTCCTGTGGCATCTGTCTGGTGATGTTCGTTATTGGGTAATAGTTATCTGTTATGCGCGGTTAGGGGCTGTCAATAACCGATAGCAAATAACCCATAACTACCCCGGGGCGTTGATGTTCATAATCACTTCAAATAACAGTACTAACATAGGTAAAATTCGGAAAAAGGGAAGGTTCTTTATCTTAGTTTCTACATAGATTTCGTATATTAGTCAGCTGTCTGGCGTCACTGCTTAACAGAGGAAGGCTATTGACGGGGGGAGTCCCTGTTAACAAATAGCCAATAACAAACTATTGTTTCCGTAGCCTCCCCATGCACTGTGCCAACCAACCAGTTATAGTACCAGTTGATATATAATGCCTGCACATAACTTATGAAATTAAAACCCTGGAAATACATCGTTGCTATCTGGATGACCGGCGTGATCATAGCCGGCTTTTTAATTCCTATTCCCGATATAGATATCCTTCAGCAGTCGGCACGCAACCTGTTTTTACACGTCCCCATGTGGTTTACCATGACTGTCTGTTTTGCGGCGGGCCTGGTCTACAGCATCCGGTATCTGAATAAGCCAGACCCGGTTATGGATAGAAAAGCAGAAACGGCCACGCAAGTCGGGCTGCTGTTCGGAATCTGCGGGCTGCTTACCGGATCGGTATGGGCGCGGTTCACATGGGGTACCTGGTGGACCTTCGCCGAGCCGCGAATGAACCTGTCGGCGCTGGCGATGATGATTTATGTAGGCTACTTTGTGCTGCGCACAGCATTTGACAATCCTTCCAAACGCGCAAAGATAGCGGCCGTTTTTAATGTATTTGCCGCCACAACGATCCCTTTTTTACTGTATATTATCCCCCGGCAGCTGCCGAGCCTCCATCCCGGAGCGGAAGGCAACCCTGCGTTCAGTGAAATTACCGCTCCTGAACTGAGGTATATCTTTTACCCGGCTATCATAGGTTTTATCGCGCTGGCCGTTTGGCTTAACGATGTCCTCAACCGGTATAAGAAAGTAAAATTACAAGCAGAGCAATTAACCGCATGAAATATTTGTTAATACAGGCACAACAAGACACGGCTTCGGCTGTTGATACTTTGTCCCGCAGTTATGCCGATAAGTGGGAAGCCGCAAAGGAGATAGAAGAAGCCGGCGTTATCATGCAAGCCATGGCTTCTTACGATTTGATTTTCGTAGTGCTGGCGGTAAGCCTGATTATCTGGTTTGTGCTTTTGTTTTACCTTATCCGGGTGGATAAAAAAGTGAGCAAGCTGGAAGAACAAATAGAACTTAAAACACTGGAAAAAAACCATGAAGCCTAAACTCGTTATCGGAATCGTTGCTATTGTAGGTTTTACATCACTGCTGATGTATAACTTCGGGAACAGCATCAGTACTTATGTAGATTTTGAACATGCCGAAGGAATGGAAAGCGCCCATGTTGTAGGAAGCTGGGATAACTCCAAAGACTATGGCTTTTCGATGGAAACCAAGCGATTCAGTTTTTATATGAAAGACGAGACCGGTAATGTGCGCAGGGTTGTATATCCCAAACCCAAGCCCAATAACTTTGAACAGGCTGATCAGCTCGTTGTTATCGGAGAGATGGAGAATGGCGTATTTTATGCGAACGAGATGCTGATAAAATGCCCCTCCAAGTATAATGACACAGATGGCGCCGAATTTACCCGGGCAAGTGCGGAAAAAAGTTGAGTTAGCCCGGCAGGACCTTTTGCTCACTCCCTTAATTCCCTAAAATTCTCTCTCGACCATGACAGGCATTGCAGGTAAGATCATCATCAACCTCGCTTTTTTGTGTAGCATACTTGCTGCTGCAGGATACTTTATGTATTCCAACAAAGAAGATGAACGGTATTTCAGGTGGGCAAACAGACTATTCGGCTTAAAGGGGCTGCTGATACTCATCGCTTCCGGCCTTTTGATATACCTCATTCTGCAGCATCAGTTCAACTACTACTACGTTTACAACTATACCAGCTCCGACCTGCAGCTCAAATATCTTGTTTCAGCATTCTGGGGCGGGCAGGAGGGGAGCTTCATGCTCTGGATTCTCTTTTCTACGCTCATCGGCATAGGGTTGATGAAGTGGACGAGAGACCCGTATCGGGGGCCGGTTCTTTTCTTCCTCACGCTTACTCAGATATTTTTAATTTCGATGATTGTAGGCATCCCCTTTGGTGACGTCACTATAGGCGCCTCTCCGTTCAGAACGCTTGCCGAGGCTATGCCTAACGCTCCGTTCCTGCAGGCCAATCCGGATTTTGTACCGGCTGACGGAAAAGGGCTGAATGACCTGCTTAAAAGTCCCTGGATGATGATTCATCCCCCTATTCTGTTTGTGGGCTTTGCCATGATGACCGTTCCGTACTGTTTTGCTATGGCCGCCTTGTGGAAGCGGAAATACAACGATTGGATCCATCCGGCTCTGCCCTGGACACTGGGGGCCAATGTTGCTTTGCTGACGGCTATTTTTCTGGGGGGATACTGGGCTTATGTAACGCTCTCTTTTGGCGGCTACTGGGCGTGGGATCCGGTAGAGAATGCTTCTCTCGTGCCCTGGTTACTGGGAACGGCAGGCATTCACACCATGATTATCCAGAGAAAAAGCTCGACTTCACAAAAAGCTTCCATCATCTTCGCTATACTGGCGTATGTGGCGATAGTGTATGAGACCTTTTTGACGCGGTCGGGCATCCTCGCCGAAGCTTCGGTTCACAGCTTTGTGGATCTGGGGCTTTACAACCAGCTGGTTGTCTTTATGTTTGTGGTTACTGTTTCGGGATTGGGATTACTGGCATACCGCTATAAAGAACTGCCGGTGCAGACAAAGGAATCAAATTTTCTGAGCCGGGAGTTTATGACTTTCGCGGGAGCTATGGTACTGTGCCTGATAGGGTTGGTTATTGCGCTTGGAACGAGTTCTCCGATAATAGGCCGGCTGTTCCAGGATAACCCAACGCCGCCTGAAATCAGTTTCTACAATGACTGGACCATGCCGCTGGCTATCGTGGCTGCCCTTTTAACCGTACTCGGGCAGTACCTGTTCTGGAAACGGCAGGATGCTGAATCTCTGGCAGGCGAACTCACATGGCCGGTCTTCATCTCTTGTGTGTTGACGCTTGCAACCATCATGATAGCCGGTGTTTATAATCTGTACTACATGGTATACATTTTGGCGGGATGGTTTGCTGTTGTCGGTAACGGCATCATTATGTTCCGGCTGATAAGGAAAAACCCGAGGCTTATCGGAGGGGCGTTTACTCATGTGGGTTTCGGAATTATGTTGCTGGGAATTCTCGCCTCATCGGCCTACAACGAGCCTCTTTTAGATCAGCCTACTGCAAGCTACAACGCCGCTATAGAACGGGGTGAAGTAATGGACGAGGAAGGATTCCCCGTACGGCAAAAGCTGACTTATCTGGAACTCAAACTCAATCAGCCGAAGATCGTCAACGGCAAGTATATAATGACGTACGAGGGCTATACGCTTGAGAATCAGACCCGCCCGGGGCAGCAGGAATACCGGATCAAAGTAGAGCCGGCTGATGGCGCTGGCAAGCAGGTTTATCTGTATCCCCAGGTTTATCCTATGACTGCAGGAGCAGAAACTATAGAATGGTCTACCGATCCGGATGTTTACGCGGGCTTTCTGAGCGATATCTATCTGTATGTGGCCGGAAGCTCTTTTGTAGAACGCCAGAACGAGCAAGCCAAGAGTGTGATGCAGCCGGTATCTGACAGTGAACCGGCAGACTCTTCCAATATTCAGAAGCTTTTGCTGGGCCGGGGACAGACGGTATCTCTGGGAGGATTCGATATTACATTCAGGGATTATGCCCAGGCTGAAACGGAGCAGTTACCGGACAGTACTATGATTGCCGTCAACGCCCACCTCGAGGTAGTCCATAAGGCTACCGGAAGCAGTAAAGAACTGCGCCCCCTCTTTGCCATATACAATGAAGGAGGCAAAAGCTGGGTTTATGCCCCGCCTCTGCCGTTTGATCGGGGTATTACCGTTCGCTTTACTCAGGTAAAGCCGGAAACCGGCGAAATCGAACTAACTATTGACGGCATAGATGAGCAGTTTAAAGAAGACTGGGTATTGGTCGTTGCCGAAGAAAAGCCGTTTATATCTGCTGTGTGGCTGGGGACCTTCATGCTGATGGGAGGGTTCAGCATATCCATATTCCGTCACCGGGCCCGGGAGAAGAAGCGTTCGTAGCAGG
>CALJMB010000026.1 GCA_937982515.1 uncultured Balneolaceae bacterium | reverse complement strand
CAGGCTGAATGTCAACACGCCCTAGTGTTTTGGGATGTCCTGTGATCTCCGGCCTGAAGGCCGGGGCCCTTGTGTATGTTCTGATACCGTGAAATGAAATCCGTATGATGCATGCACTGCCCTATGCGCCATACACCAGCTTTATTATTAAATATTCCGGCTTTACTTTAGTAGCTTCTGGCATTGGAAACACAAACAATAGAAAGTATTGGATTCAGTTAAAAAAACACTTCTGAACATCTACAGAGCATTCAACAACAGCCTGAAGGCCCTGGAAGCGATACAGGTACGCAACCCTGACAAACCCCTGCCCTACCCCATTGTCTTTATTCTCGGCGCGCCCAGATCGGGTACTACACTGTTATACCAATCCCTCGTTACCGCCTTTGATTTCAGTTACTTCTCTAATGCCCACTGCCGGCTGTTTGGTGCTCCCTGGCTGGTGGAAAGAGCATTAAATCCTTCCTCCAGATTCCAACGCTCCTCATTCAGGTCAAGGTTTGGAACAACGAGCGGATGGAACGCCCCGAGCGAATGCGGAGATTTCTGGTACCGTTTTTTTCCACGCCACCCTCAATATGTGGGGATGGAAGATGCCGACCCTAAAAAAATGACGGAGCTCAGAGCGTCTGTTCACGCATTCCTTAATGCTTCCGGTAAGCCCCTGTTGATTAAAAATCTGCCCTGTGCCCTGCGGCTGGAACCACTCTGCAAAGTCTTCCCGGAAGCTGTATTTTTAGTGGTTTGCCGAAATGAAACCGATACGGCCCATTCCATCCTGGAAAGCCGGGAAAAGCTGTATGGCAGCTATGAACGCTGGTTTTCTCTTGAGCCTCCCGATATCGGGCGTCTTAAGAGCAAATCGGTACCGGAACAGGTTATCGGCCAGATCCGCGCCATCGGCCGGGAGATCGGCAAGGCTGAAGAACAGGATGGCTCCCACCGGTTTATGAGAATCCGGTATGAAGAGTTTTGCGCGGAACCCAATAAAAGGCTGGAGGAGATACAGGCTTTTTTGAGCAGGCATGGACTGGATTTAGTACAAAAAACGCGCCTCCCCGAATCGTTTGACCGCCGCACAGACATCACCATAGACAAAGAGCTCTATGATGAGCTGGTACAATACATCAAAGACAACCCTGGCAATGAGTAAAAATTCTGAACACTCTTCTTCAGCATACTGTATTTTTCAGCAGCCCTGGTGGCTCGAAGCGGTTGCTCCCGGCCAATGGAAGATCATTGAGGTGAAACAGGGAGACAAAGTTACAGCGGCTCTCCCTTACATAATCCAAAAACAGTTCGGGCTGACTCTGCTGATAATGCCTCCCCTTACACAAATGCTGGGCCCCTGGATAGCCGATATACCGGGTAAATACGCCACCCGGCTCTCCAGAGAAAAAGAGTTGATGAACAGCCTGATCGGGCAACTCCCCCCCTTCGACTACTTCAAGCAGAATTTCCATTACTCCATAGACAACTGGCTCCCTTTTTACTGGAAGGGATTTGAGCAGACCACCCGGTATACCTATGTACTGGAAGATCTGACCGATACAGACCGCCTGTGGAATAATTTTACCGGAAGTACCCGGCGTGAAATCCGCAAAGCGGAGAAGCAGGTGACGGTAACAAAAGAACATGAACCGGAACTGATCTGGGGTTTACACCGCCGTACCCTGAACCGCAAGAACGCTTCCACCAGAGAAGATTTTGAACTGTTCAGCCGGATTTTTGAAGCATCCACATCCCGGAATCAGGGGCAACTCTTCATGGCACGCGATGCCGGAGAAAATATCCATGCCGCCCTGTTTTTGGTATGGGACCGACATTCAGCCTACTACCTTATGGGAGGGGCGGCCGACCGGTTCCGCACAAGCGGCGCGCAGAGCCTGCTCATGTGGGAAGCCATTAAGTTTGCCTCGGACAAAACCAATACGTTCGATTTTGAAGGGTCGATGCTTGAACCCGTGGAGCGCTTCTTCAGGGGATTCGGAGCCCGCCAAAGGCCTTATTTCCAGATCACAAAAATGAGCAGGAAAGCAGGCCTCCTCATCCATTCCCGTAACTTAGTTCAGTCGCTGCTGGGTTCGAACCGCTAAGCCATATGAAAAGCTCTACATCAAAAATATTCACCCTTTTCAGGCAGAGTTTTGTCTACAGCGCCGGAAGCTTTCTCAATAAGTTCCTGCTCTTTTTTATGGTGCCGCTGTACGCGGAATTCATCCTGCCGGAAGACCTGAGTTTGCTGGAAATTCTGGATCCCGCCGAACAGTTTATCTATGGCCTGCTGAACTTCGGGCTTGTTCACGCTTTCTATCGTTTCTACAACCGGCAGCAAAGTGAAGAACAGCGGCGGGAAGTGATCTCCACGGTATTCTGGTTTCTGGCGCTGGTTGCAACGGTTACTGTGGCCGTGCTTTACTCCTTCTCTGAAGAGCTGACCGACTTTCTGTTGCCCGCCCATGCCCTGGCTAAAATATGCTTCAGTCTTACACTGGTCAGCTTGTTCATCCGCTACTTCCATCTGGTCGCCTCAGGATACTTCAATGCCACCGAGCAGGCCACCCGGTTTTCTTTGTGGACGATCATGGGAACCGTTGTTTACTGCGGGTATAATATTTACTTTCTCGCTTTCCAGGACGCACGCATCGATGCCGTCTTTGAGGCCCGCATTTTCAGCCTTATTCCCGTTAATATTGCGGGTATATGGGCGTTCAGATCCTCCCTTTCGTTTAGCTTCAACCCGAAGCTGCTAAAGCAGATGATGAAATTCTCCTATCCGTTTATCCTGTCGGCAGCGGCTTACCCGATCTTAACCTACGCCGACCGCTGGATGCTGAGTGAGATGGTCAGCCCGGAGGCCACCGGCATCTACGGCATGTCGTACCGATTCGGGATGATTCCCGGCATGCTGCTGGTTCAGCCCTTTCTGAGAGCCTGGCGCCCCTTCATCTACAACTACGACGACGAAGAGACCCGCCGGGTCGTCTATCAGCGCATTTTGATCTACTACACATTAATCGGCTGTATTCTGTGGCTGGGGCTTTCGGTCTTCAGCGAAGAACTGGTCGTTCTGTTTACTTCGGAACCCTATTACGATGGACACATCATCATTCCCTATATCGCCTCTTCACAGCTTATGTACGGCCTGGGGTGGATTGTGGTGGCCGGGCTGGCGGTTAAAGACAAGACCTTCTTCATCGGCTTCTGCACTTTTCTGGGGGGCATTCTCAACATTGTGCTGAATTATTTGTGGATTCCCGGCTTCGGCATCCTGGGAACAGCCTTCGCCACCCTGGTAGCTTTCGTATTCATTTTTGCGGGGTATGCCGGTTACTCCTACTATAAACTCAGGCTGAAGTGGCCGTTCGGCCGGCTTGTTGTACTGACACTGACATCGGTGGGTTCTTATTATCTTCTATCCTTCATCCCGACCGAGGATTTCTGGATGGGAGTGTTGTACAAAAGCCTCGCCCTGCTGGTACCCATTGGCCTTCTCTTTCTGCAGGCCGGTCTGAATCCACTGAAACTCAGCGCCATTACGGAACTATTTACGGGTGGAAACAATCACTAGGGCGTGT
>CALJMB010000025.1 GCA_937982515.1 uncultured Balneolaceae bacterium | reverse complement strand
TATGAAGGCGATTTTATCCTCATTGGGACTTATCGCAAGATACCTGGGGCTAAACGGCAAGGCGGTAATCTCAGCGGAGGCTTGTGTAGCAAAATCTGTGCTCCAGATCTGCCTTTTGCGAATAAAAAATACCTTTTGTCCATCCCGCGAAATCCTAAAATTTTCTGCATTGGTTGTTTTTTCTGAAAAGGTATACTCGCCGATCAACTGTTCATCGGCACCGCTTGTATCAATCCTGACCAGATAATGCCTGTCTTCGGACTTTTGAAACAGATCAAAAACAATGAACGACTGATTAGGCGAAAACTGTGGACTGGAAGCGACATATTCACTTGAATAATTGGTAAGAAAGTTGGCTTCTGCAATATTTCTCAAATCTGCTATTTGTCTTTCTATGCTTACCAATATGAAGAAACTGGTGAATTTAAAATCAAGCGCGTTACTAAAAGCAGGATCAAAAGACATTGTTCCAAAGCCGTCCACCCCATCGGAAAGGAAAAGGTCCAGTATATACCGGTTGTCTTCTTCGTCAAAATAGTGCCAGATAAACACCTCCATAGTTGAATCAGGGTATACAAAGTTGATAGGATACCTCCATTTGTCAACTTGTACGCCCTCTTCGTTTGATATAAAATCATAGTATTTGACACTATAATAAAATAGACTATCATCCTCATTATTCTCTTCTTTGACCGCAGCGGAACGGTCTTTACATCCCATCAAAGCGATAAAAAGGAAAACAAGCCCCAAGTCTAAACGAGAAAAATATCTCCGGGATTTTAATCGGCTTCGCAGTCTATATGTATTCATATTTAGTATTATATTTAAAAACTCTATTTCAGTAACTCCAAATTATCAGGATCTTATTTGTTCGGGTTATAAATTACTTCCAACCCATTTTAGTTCTGATCGTTTTGCTACCCGACTTCAGTTCCTATCTTGTATATGAGGGAGACGTAGTGGCAGACTAAACAGACTCAGATCGAAGCAGCGCTTCGATTTACGTAACCCGAAGCGCTGCTTTGGGCCTGCGCCTCTTCCCCTATCCCAACGGCGATTGGAGGGATTAAAGGGTTGCCCATTAGTTAGCCCTAAAGAGAGGTACCGACATCATAAGTCAGACTCTGTGTACAAGGGATTGGGGACGCCGACAAATACGGAGGAATCGGTTGCAACCACGATCTTACCATTCTTTACTGCTCCCATCTCCCGGTATCTGGAGGGCTGATCCGGGCCAATTTTACGGAAATCGCCATCGGCCAGTGAGGCCTTCCAAACCATATTGCCCGTTATCACCACAACCGTTCCGTTACCGGGGAATTGTGCTTCTGACCCTACATCACCCAGTTTACCTATTTGCTCCCAGCTACCCCCGTCGTCATCCGAACAGTATAGTCCCCGGAAGGTTTGGGCATAAATACGATCGTCTGGATCTGTATACAATTCCATCACATCATCCTTATTTTTGTCAATGTCATGGCTGACTTTTTTCCAGCTCAGGCCGGCATCCACCGAGCGGTACACCCCGTCGTGGGACCCGCAAAACAGGGCCCCGGAGGAGGTCTGTGTAAAGCTTGTGACCCCGTCTAGTCCGGCAAAATAATCGGTGTAGAGAAACGTGATCTGTTCAATATCGGAGGACCCCCCGGCCTGGCGGTAAATCCCATGCCAGGTACCAATGATGCGGTCGCCTTCCGGGGTGACCCAGGTGTTGAACATCGGATCTTTTTTTGCCAGCAAGAACTTCCATTTTTTACCATCGGCTGATGACCACAGTTGATTGACGATAAAGGTAGACAGATAGAAGAGCGTATCGCGTACCATCATTTCTCTGATCCCGGTAATGGACAGGGAATTGCGCAGGTTCACTTTCTGCAGGGGACCTGCTAATGATTGTGTCATATACATCCCCGCCGTGTCTGTCCCCACTACCAGGGTTTCATCATTCCGCAGCGCAAGGGTGGATATCTTCCCGCCGGCTAATCCATCCATCTTGTGCCAAAGATATTCCGGCTCCTTCTCCTCCCTGCTCCCGAAGATATGGCATCCCCCCAGCGCCAACAGGCATCCCAGTAACAGCATTATAGTCGGTATTCGCATCATGTTATTCTCCTTTCCAGGCTTCGCAGGCATACAGGTAAACATCGCTCTGCCTCCACCACTATGGTCCGTACATTCTTAAAACTGAACGGAAAGACCATACCGGATAAAGCCCAATCCCGAGCCGGACGTTTGCAATTGCAGATTTATCGGCTCAAGAACAAGCAAGATGGCCGAGCCTCTCGTTGGCCTGAACCCGAGTTTTACATTTAAACCAGTCTCTATTCCCCCGGCATGATCATTAGAAGATATGGATTCTACGGCTTCGCCCACGTATTCATTGTCTGTTATATATGTTGACCCGCGATAATAATAGTAACCTATGGCTGCCCGGTATCCTATTTGGGCCTGGAAATTATTTTTTGTTTTGGTACCGATAACCCGGCCATTGGCCACCAAACCTATATTAAAGTAGTCGTCATATACTTTTTCTCCGTCTATGTAGCTATCGTCTGGTTCCCTTTCATCTATGCTATAGCCATATTTTAATTGAATACCATAGGAACGGGATCCTTCATAATGTCCGATCTCCGTTCCCAGTGTCATAAATCCATTTAATTCTGAAAACAAGCGATAACTATCATTACCGGTTTCATTAGAGACAAGCATTTCTACTGTTACAAAAGGTTGAATATACAAGCCTTTGGGATCTTTGTAGGTTACCTCCTGGCTGTGAGCACAGAGGGAAATAACGAATAATAAAATAAAGAAATTAAAAATATGTTTAATCATGTGAGACCTCATCATCAGGTAAAGGTTGATAAGTACGCGTTTAGGGGCTCACCGCTCTGACGCTCTCCCACCTTGGAGCGTTCGTTCGACGGTACTCCGAACGATCCTTCAAGCGTGGGAGAGAGGGCTAATAGCGGAACTTGCTCGCTTCTCGACGCTCGCAGGAACCTGAAGCCCGCAGGCACTCTGCGAGGTCGATAGTCGAGGAAGGGCACAAGTCCCGGATCTTAGCCCCACCCCGACGCTCATTATTTACGTGGAATTAGATTTGTTATGGACAATTTTAAAAACTTATTCGTTATTGTTTACTCTCTGTTATAGGTTTGATAGCAGTACAGGTGGAAATCGCTCTGCACGAACACCCTGCCGTTGGCGGCATTGAGGTTGTAGAAGCCGGAACCGTCGGGCGACAGCAGGGGCCCGGACTCTACCTCTCCGGTTTGGGCATCCATCACATAGAGCCCGCCATTATGGGCATGGTATACATAGCCATCAAGATAAGCTACGTTGGAAGTGGTGGCATACGTAAAATCCTGCCGCCACAACTCTTTTCCTGTTTGCTGATCTAAGGCGACAATATACTGTCCGTCATTAACGAAGATCTTTCCATCTGCAAGGGTAAACCGGAAGGTCAGCAATCCCGGATGCTCCCACTTGACCTGCCCGGTGGCCGCGTCCAGAGCCACAAAAATTCCCGGTCCGGAGGTGCCGCCGGTGTATAAGGTTCCGTTGTCGAGCACGAGATCGGCATAGTAGAAGCCTCCCCGGGTGGTCTCGTACTGCCAATTCCTTTGGTGGGTCTCTGTATCCAGGCTGACAATGCGGCCATAAGCGCTTTCTGTGCTGTCAGGCTTCCAGGCTTGTTTGATGAAGATCTTATTGTTGGCAGCATTTATTGCTCTTGCCCTTTTTTGCAGTTGAATCGTCTGCTTATATTCACCCTTTTTAGAAAACACATATATTTCTGGCTCCCTTCCCGACAAATATATGTGTTTTTTATTGTTTCCATCACGCGGGTAATGGTAAAACTCTCCATGGGAGTTTTGTTTTTCCCAAGCCAATGATCCACTTTGTAAATCAATGGCAAAATAGATAGTGCTTTGATGAATTTTGCCATATATATAGCTTTCATCATAATTCAAAATATTTATATAATAGGCTTGGTTGTCTGGTACTTTTTGTTGCCAAATAATAGAGCCTTCCTCTTGCGATAGCCTAGTGAATTGGCGATCTAAAGCTACAATAACTGATGGGGTTGGTGTATTTATTATTTCCGGTTGCAGGGTTACTGAAGAGAGTCCATCAACTTCTTTGCTGTATTCATAAGCCCAGAGGAGCCGGAGCGGCTCTTCTGGGTTATGATTGGCTGGCTGCTCCGAACACGAGGTACAGGAGATGCAAACACTTATACAAAAACAACAGAAAATTAAATGTGTTATTAGTTGTCTCATCATAATACCTCTTGTAATAACCACTTTCTGGTATCATCCATCGGCTTAGCCCGTTCGCCTTTTTTATTAGCCCCCTGCGTGTAGGTGCGTTTATAGCGCATCAGTTCGAGGGCATTGTAGCCGCCGTCGCCGGCATCGCTGTAATGCCAGTTATGATTTTTGTCGTTGGGGCTGTCGCCTCGTTTCCATACGGCATAGTGCGGGGAAAGTACCCCGTCATTTTTTAAAGGGACACGTACGGTATAGATGTAGGTTTCGGTTACCCAGGGGTCGCAGTTTGGGTCATCGATTGGTGCGATACGTAAATCTGCCTCTTTTCCCTCAATATTATATACCATAGGGAATTGATTATATACCATAGGGAATTGAGCCGCCCCCCTGCTTGAACATTTGTTGGGATCATATACCCGACGGGTGCCGGTTCGGGTCTCATAGCGGTAGGAGCCGATGATATAGCCCCAGTCGCTGTCCAGGTTCTTTAAGGCTGTAACGCCCCGGTTATAGTTGTCGCGCCGGCGACGGTCGCGGGAATCAGCACCGCTGAATAACCCTACAAGCACGGCATCTGCTTTAGCCTGAATATTCCAGGCATCTGCTTGTGCTTTAAACACACGCTTTAGGTTGTCATAATAAGACTTAAACTGTGCTTCCTCAGCGTTTGAAGGCATAGCAATCTCTGAGGTCAGGCGTACCGGAGTCGGTGTTTTTTCACTGCCAATCACACTCCGGTAGTGAGCCGGATTCGGCAGGCTGTTGATATATCGAATCAGGCTTCCTTCCCCCTGAATACTGCGATTAGCCTGAACATGCCCCGGGCCGATGGCATTTTTAAGATTCAGCCCCGTTTTATCCAGTTCTGTTTTTAGCATAAACCCGGACGCAATATGAATATGCGCAACTTCAAGATTTTCTGCTGCCACTTTTGCCATTTTCGGCGCAGAATTCACCAATTTCCGTATCTCACCAATTTTTTCGACAAGATCAAGGTTTAACGTAGCGACACCAAAAACCTGAACAAAAAATAACCCCGCGTCTGCTACCCAGGCTAAGTACTTATTTTGCTTTGTTTCAAACGCTGTTTTAATAGGCACTATACTGCCATCGATAGTAGGTTGGATATTCCGCATACCGGCGGCACTACTATAAGAAGCTTCGGCTAATGGAAATCCCTGATTGGGGGTTCCTACCGTCACCACGGCAAACTCGACATGCGCAAGCGTGATGCCGGATTTTTTGATGGTCGTAAGTCCTAGCTTCTGAGCTTCTCCTGCCAGTATCCGCATCAGGTAACCACCCGCCGGGCCTTCTCCCATTAACACAAAGCGCACCTGCAATGGAGAACCCGACTTAAGCGATTTATATATGGAATGGACTTTAGTAATAAGCGCCGGAGTAATGGCACTTTTCAGCCTGGATACATTGCTAAGATTGGTAAAATCTCCGGAGGAGGTTTTACCAAAACCAACTAAATCTGCCAGTTCATCATCTAAATTGATGGAATAGTCAAACATGTTGCCCCAGTTGGAGGGTACTCCCCGCTGGGACCAGCCATTTATAGTTGTTGAAGCATAAACGGCAATGTTTATCTGTTTTGCCTGGCTTGCAACCGGCAAAACTATCCATATACTTAATATGGTCAATAAAATAGAACTCTTTTTTAATGTGTTCATAGCATACCCCTTTATTTGTTGTTAAAGTGTACTTCGATATTGTTTCGATTCCTGACAGTTCGCTCTTTTACACCCCATTCGCCATTGACCATTCCGAAATGCAATGTCTCACTGTTGGCCATTACCGGGTAGCCGGAGACTTTCTGGTAATTCATCAAAGTCAGGCTTTGGTAGGTTCCATCTTCACGTAGAACTGCGGAACGAACGGCGCGATTAATAGACAAGTCGAGAACTTCTTTGAATCCGGCCACACCCTCATCATCCACGCCGGGTTTAGCTTTCCTCTCCAGCAGGATATGCCGGTCGTCAAGCTTTTTAAAGCTTACGTTTTGCTTTTCCAACGCCGCCAGATTCTGCGCTGCTTTATTTTCTGTGCCTGATGTATTCTGGGAAGCTTGCCGCAGGCTATCCAGGGTGGCAGGGGCAATGCGCAGCTCTTCCTCGTTCACCCCGAACTGGTAGGCCACTTCCCCGGACCGGCTATAATACGTGAGGGTACCGTTGCTTAATTCCGACCGAACAACCGGGTCATAGCCGCTTTCAGGAGCCGGCATCTCATCCTTAACATCCTCATATAAATCTTCAGGCATGGTCAGGTCTGCATTGCCTTCCAGGTATTCGCGCGACATCTGCATATAACCGTCCAAATCGTAGGCGGTGACTTCGTGTACATTTTCATAATCGATCATGCGTTCGCTGTCTCCCGATCTGCTTTTACCCTTTGCAGAACCGGCCACCATATCCCCCGGCCAGAACGGGCGGAAGGTCATGGTTTTCTGATCATAGGAGACCTGGAAGACTATATCCGGGGATAAGATGGCGCCTTCTGGCTGTTCGGTGTCCGAAGTATTGTTTCCTTCGGTCAATACACTACCCGGACTGTCGCAGCCGTTTACCAGCAGCAACACGGCAAGAAGAGTGAAGGCCGGCAGGAACCCGCCTCTCTTCAGAAGGTTTATGGTATTGCGTCTTTTTATGTTTTTCATCATGTTATTCCGTTTTCTTTCGGTTGATCCCGTCCTGTCACCGGTTGGTCCTGGGCAGGCGGGGTTGATTGCGTGGCAGCCCCCGTTGCTTCGGGGGCTGCCCGTTTTTTTCCGGCTCTGGCCGGAAAACTCGTTCTTATCACTTTATTACATCTTCGCACATACAGTTTTTAGTTATCGGTGGTCATCCGTCAACACTCAGCATGTTTTCTGAAAATCCGCCAGCTGAGGGCTGATAGCCGATAACTTCTTTTCCATAAAATATTGCTCCGATAATCGGATCACTTTATAAGCATAATCTTTTGTGTTTCTGTAAGCTCTCCACGCCCCGAAGGCTGGCTCAGACGCAGCCGTATCAGATAGACGCCGCTGGCCCGGCCGGACAGATCCAGCCGCAGATTGCGCCGGCCGGCAGCAAAGGATCTGCTCACTGTTTGAATTTTCTGTCCGATGATGTTGAATACGTCAGCCCTGACTATTCCGTCTTCCAGCAACGTAAAAGGGATCGTGGTGGCCAGGTTAAATGGATTGGGATAATTGGCGTACACTTCAAACCGGCGTTCTTCCGGTATGGCCCATGTCCAGTCGCTGCGGCTGACCCGCCGGCCATCATCAGCAATCATTCGGGCATAGAAGTGATAGGAACCTCCTGTTTGTACCGGGAAGGAGTACGTTAAACCTGTCCCAAAAGCAGCCTCGCTTGATCCTTCCACAACAGAGCCGTCAGGTAACGTGGCAAAGCAGGTGGACCGCGTTGTGTCGACAACAAACGGTGGATCAAAACGAACAGTTACCGCCCGGTGATCCACCTCCACACGGGAATAAAGTGTAGCAGAGACGGGCGTTTCTTCAACCACCAGTCCGGCCCGTATCATGGCGTTCCAGCCCTTCATGGGAGCGCCCCCGATGGATAGCTGATCCAAAGACTGCCACTGGCCTCCCTCGCTATCAGTGGCATAGGTATACCCGGTCCCGCTTTGGTCCATGCCCACGGCAAAGAAGTTGGCATCATCGGCATCGTTTTGGATCACTACGCAGAAACTATCCTGCAATGTCGATAAGTTAGCGTACTCCTCCAGCAAAGAGACCGACTCAAACTTCAGGTTTCCCAAAGGCCGTTGAAAAGTGTGTACCAAAGGCTGAGTAAGCGCCTCTCCCGGGCGGCCGTTTTTCCAGGAATAGATCTGAATTTGTACGTCCCGGACAGCCTCCGGGGAAAGGTCTGATCCCTCCAGTTCACTTAAGAAAATACCCTTGAGAGAAATCGCATACAGCCATGCCGCATCTTCGCTCCCAAATGCCACGGCATAGGCTTCCTCTTTTGTGCCATCTAACAATAAATAAGAGGCATTTCCGGTAAACACGTCCGCAATGCCGTCATCATAGGCCTGAGTCAAAGTAACCCCGGATTTTTCACCCGTTGCCAGAACATTATAAAGGGTGACCGTTGTATCCGTCTCTTCAGTTTGGGGATGGATATCGGAAACCAATACTTCCATTGAACCAAACGCACTGCCCGAAGCCTCCATCGTATTCCCGGAGGTTGCTATAGGCCGGCGTGTCCCCTCCGGGTAGGAAGCAACGCCGCTGAATTGCAGCCCGGGTGCAGGGGTATGGGGCTGGAAATCAAGGAGTGATGTAAGCGGAAAAAGGAGTGGAAGATGAACCAAAGCCGGCAAGGACCAGACAGTGGCCTCAGGCAGTTCATCATACATATAGCGGGGTGTAAACCGGATGGAAGCCCGGCGCGGATCGTTATATCCCCACGCCGGATCATCAGATCGGTCATTGATCAGCAGCGCTTTCCCCCAATTCATAAACAGCTGCTGAAATGTTAATAAAGAATGCCGGTTAATTACTTCTTCCAGCGCTCGCAGGCCCTGTGTTTGAGTCTGTACCAGCTCATAGGTATGATCGTAGCCTATCTGTTCAAACAGATAGTGAATAAACAGGGAGGCACGGGCATAGTCGGGCAGTGGATCTTCATGATTCCAGCTCAACAGCGGACGGATGGGATCAGTAAAATAGGCCTCTGCAGGCCTGGGCTCAAACCCGCACAAAATTTCAGAAAACTCGGACAACCCTTCATTGATAAACAGATATTGGGGAGTATCTCCTTCATGATTTGCGTGGATCAGATGTTGATATTCATGAGCAATGGTGGAAGCCACCCGGTTAATATTTAGCTCTTCCTGATACACCAGCGAGGGGTACAGATCGATATAAATCAGATCCCTGTAGTTTGAGTGAGGGTCGTCGATCAGATTTACCGGATCGAAGAACCCTGCTACATAGCTGCCGGTGCTTTCAAAGTTATCCTGGATATCCAGCAATAAAATATCCAGCACACCATCGTTATCAATATCGGGAGCAGCTCCGAAATGAGAGTGGGCAATATCAAGTATTCCGGACTGCGGAGCTACAGACATTGCCGGGGCCGATGTCTCCAGCAATTGGGATAACTGATCGGTAATTGAGGCTATATCTACTGAATCCCGGAACTGCTGGTAATCTTTTTGGGTCATCCATAAAGCCAATTCATCAGAGGCATATAAACAAATCGACTCAGCCTGATGCCACCGGTCCATCTGCAAGACATCACGCACGTAAAAAGAGTGTATATCGCCAACCTGTGTTTTCGATGCTCGTTTGTACTGGCGCTTTCTGGCCTGCTTCAAGCGAGCCCTGATCGTTTGGTAGCTTTCCGTGCTTAAAAATTTATGCGTAACACCCGACTTTTCAAATCTCCAACCAGATCCGCTATCCGTACTCTTGAAATCCTGAGCAGGATAAACCTGTGCCTGTGGAATCTGCCCATATACGGGCGGACTTAGAAATCCCAGCTCGAATAAGAAAAGACCTATACACCCAACTAATAAGAAGTGTTTTTTCATTATACACCCCCATCTTCCAAAAAAGCTCTTGAGTTTTTTAGTTTATGAATAAACGTTTATATACAAGAGTAACTAAACAGCCATTTGTTACAAATTTTTATTTTAAATTGAGTTAGAGGTAAGAAAGGAGGCTCTGGAGGCTCGCCTTAAAGGCCGTTGCATTCTATCTGTTGTCGGGTCCAAACCTATCAGGTTTTTGTCTGCCTGAAGCCAAACCGGGCTTGTCTCAAGGTAAACCTGATAGGTTTCGTGCCGGACTATTCCCGGAAAGTAACAGCCCTCTGGGGTTGGAAGGAAAAGCAGGTTAACCTTGTCATTGCTTGACAGAGCCTTCGTCATTACTTGGCAGGCCTTCGGTCATTACTTGACGGACGACGGTGTCATTGCTTTGTGTGCTGAATGGCGCAAATTAGCGGGGAGAAGTATTGTGTCTGAGGCACAGAGGTTGGTTCTAAAGGTGCAGGCCACCAGGGAGGTGGCCTGCACCAAAATGAGCTACAGCATTGGGAGGCCATTGCGATGCAGGCCCCTTTAGAAGTTGCCTGCGTTGATAGTTGTTTTAAGATGCAGGCCGCCTTTCAGGTGGCCTGCATCTACCACTTACTGCTAAATTCTATCCCACCGCGGCGGGTTCCTGGCCTTGCGCGTAGGCTTCCATGGGTACGCAGCTGCACATCAGGTTGCGGTCGCCGTAGGCATCGTCGACCCGGCTGACGGCCGGCCAGAATTTATCGAAGCGAAGGTAATCCAGCGGAAAGATCGCTTTGTCGCGGCTGTAGGAGTGCGGCCAGTGCTCATCCATCGCCACACGCATCGTGTGGGGGGCATTCTTCAAGACATTGTCTTCCCTGTCGGCTCTTTCCTCTTCGATCTCCCGGATCTCTTCCCGAATGGAAATCATGGCTTCGCAAAAACGATCGAGCTCATCTTTCGACTCACTCTCGGTAGGCTCAATCATCAGCGTGCCCGGTACCGGAAACGACATGGTGGGCGCGTGGTAGCCGTAATCCATCAACCGCTTGGCTACATCGATCGACTCCACGCCGGCCGACTGTTTGAAGGGCCGCAGATCTACAATAAATTCGTGGGCCGTCCGCCCGTTCTTTCCGGTATAGAGGACGGGATAGTGCTCTTTGAGACGATCTTTCAGATAATTGGCGTTCAAAATAGCCATCTCCGTGGCACGCTTCAATCCATAGAAACCCATCAGCTTGATGTAGGCATACGATATCGTGAGGATGCTGGCGCTGCCCCAGGGAGCGGCGGCAATTGCGTTAATGGCCTTCTCTCCACCCGCCGGAACTACGGGGTTGCCCGGCAAAAATGGCTTCAAATGTTTAGCCACACCGATCGGACCCATGCCCGGGCCGCCTCCACCGTGGGGAATACAGAATGTTTTGTGCAAGTTCAGGTGGCATACATCAGCCCCGATAGCGGCGGGACTCGTCAGGCCAACCTGAGCATTCAGGTTAGCGCCATCCATGTAAACCAGTCCGCCGTTGTCGTGAATCAGCTCACAGATCTCTTTGATATCCTCCTCAAATACGCCGTGGGTGGAAGGATAAGTAACCATGAGCGCTGCCAGGTTGTCTTTATTTTCTTCCACTTTCTCGCGGAGGTCCTTCAGATCGATACTTCCATGTTCATCGCACCGGGTCACTACAACCTCCATACCGGCCATCACCGCACTGGCAGGGTTGGTGCCGTGCGCAGAGTCTGGCACAATGGTCACATTACGATGGGTTTCACCCCGGTGATGATGATAAGCCCGTATAGTCATTAAACCGGCAAGTTCGCCCTGTGCACCCGAGTTGGGCTGAAGAGAGAAAGCGTCAAAGCCGGTGATTTCCTTTAGCTGATTTTCAAACTCTTCGAACAACCGGTGGTAGCCTTTGGCCTGACCGGCCGGCGCAAACGGGTGGATTTGACCGAACTCCGGCCAGGTAAGCGGTATCATCTCCGCCGTTGCATTCAGCTTCATCGTACATGAGCCTAGCGGAATCATGGAATGCACCAGCGAGAGGTCTCTGTTTTCCAGCTTTTTCAGGTACCGAAGCATCTCGTGTTCCGAGTGGTACAGGTTAAATACCGGATGCTGCATATACGCGGAAGAGCGAAGTAATTTCTCCGGCAGAGCTATTTCTGTGGATGCCGCTTTCTTCCGCACAAATCCATCCAATTCTACATCTACAGTTTCCGCAAAGATGCCGAGCACTTCCTCCACATCATCCAGGTCCTTCACTTCATCAAAGGAGAGGCCGATACGTGCATCGCTGAAGTACCGGAAATTCATCTCATGACCCAGTGCCTTACGCCGTATGGCTTCCTGCAGACCGGCGTTTTCCACCCGCACGGTCAGCGTATCAAAATAGTGCTCATTCTCTACGGTGAATCCCAGTTTTTCCAGTCCTTCAGCGGCAATTCTTGCCAACCCGTGAATCCGTTCGGCAATTCGCCTCAATCCTTTCGGGCCGTGGTATACACTGTAGAATCCGGCCATTACTGCCAGCAGCACCTGGGCGGTACATATATTGGATGTAGCCTTCTCGCGCCGGATATGCTGCTCGCGGGTTTGAAGAGCCATGCGATAGGCCGGGTTCCCTTCCGCATCCTGAGTGACACCGATGATGCGTCCGGGGATCTTACGCTTGTATGCTTCGCGCGTGGCAAAATAGGCGGCATGTGGCCCTCCGTAGCCCATGGGGATGCCGAAACGCTGGGTAGTTCCTACTACGGCATCGGCCCCCATTTCACCGGGGGGCGTCAGCAGTGTCAGGCTCAGTAAATCGGCCGCGACCACGGTTTGAATTCCATGCTCACGGGCGGATCCGATAAGCGAAGAGTAGTCCAAAACCGAGCCGTCTGTTCCGGGATATTGCAGGAGGATTCCAAAAAGTCCGGGATCCGTCACATCCAGTTCTCTGTGGTCTCCCACTACCACTTCAATACCCTGCGGGTTAGCCCGGCCCCGTATAACGTCAATCGTCTGCGGATGGCATAAACCGGAAACAAAGAATTTGGCAGCATCTTTGCGTTTGGCGCCTTTCCTCGAAGAATAGAACATGGCCATGGCTTCAGCCGCCGCCGTGCCTTCATCCAGTAAGGAGGCGTTAGCCAGCTCCATGGCGGTGAGATCGGAAACCATCGTCTGGAAGTTGATCAACGCTTCCAGCCGGCCCTGTGCTATCTCAGCCTGGTAGGGTGTATAAGCGGTATACCAGCCGGGATTCTCCAGCACGTTTCGTTTGATGACATTAGGGGTCAGTGTATCATAGTACCCCATGCCGATAAAAGATCTGAAAATACGGTTTTCCGATGCCAGCTTGCGAAATCCCTCCAAAAACCGGTATTCACTCATGGGCTCTTCCAGGCCCGGATCTTTATCAAGGCGTATATTCCGGGGGACGGTCTCATCTATCAGCTGGTCCAGAGAAGCGGCGCCGACAACCGACAGCATCTCCTCTATCTGTGCCGGCTGAGAGCCGATGTGGCGATGCAAAAAACGCTCTTTATCAAAATTGATGCTCATTCAGAAATGAAAATTTTATACGTGGAGTTCATACAACCTTCCAAAGGTTCAGTACCCTTGGAAGGTTAGATAAAACACAAAAAATCAGAATCCAGAAGGTAATAAAATAAGGTGAATATTAATAGTTCAGAACAGTGTCTGCCACTTCGGCGGGGGCGTGGAATCTTTGCAGGAAAAACCTGTCCAGAAACCGAATCATAGTGTAATTGTTATCTTTGATGTAATTCGGTCTGCTTAATATATGCTCTGCCGACTGTATATTGCGTCCCCGCTCCTTTAGCTCTTCCCTGAGGCTTGCCACCAATTTCTCCAGATCCTCATGAACCATCTCCAGGTGAAACTGTATGCCTACTACATGTTTGTGCCAGACGAAAGCCTGATTTTTACAAAACCGGCTGCTGGCCAACCGTATTGCGCCGGGCGGAAGCGTAAATGTATCTTTGTTGAAATGCAGTGTAATTTGATGGCACGGCACAAAATTGAATAACGGGTTTGTCAAGGCATAGCTGGTCCAGGATATGATGTACCAGCCAATCTTCTTCGGCTGGTTAGGGTGTATTTTAGCCCCTAATACCTCAGCGATGAGTTGCGCACCCAGGCCCATTCCCAGTATTTTTTTCTTACGCTTTACACAGCGTCTCAGAAACTCCTTTTCTTCTGCCAGCCAGGGATAGGAATCATCATACGCATTCATAGGCCCGCCCAGCACAACAAGAGCAGCCACGGAAGAGGGGTCGGGGAGTGTCCCTCCGTCATACAACAAAACAGGCCTCACCCTGCAGCCACGGGCCGCCGCCCAGGCGGTAATAACGCCGGGTCCCCGGGAAGGGTCGTGTTGTAGATAGTGAATGTTCATTCTTCTAAAAAATTCGAAGTTTTTTATAGACATATAATCCCTCTTTTTTATAGGCCAAAATGCCCCTTAGTGATCCCTACTCTCTCATACATATTATTATTTTTTGATGTTGGGTTGTGTGTCCATTATGTACTTAAACACCAATCCGGTCACTTTCTTAACTGATTACAGCGGCAGCATACCTATTCCAGTTTATTTAGCCTTGGCTAATAAATTATTTCATCTTACCTTACAACCTCGTTATTTACATGCTTTAACCACATTCAACTAACTATGCTACTATGGACTTTATTGGATTACAGGAATGGTTTCTCTCTATAGGCCCTATTTATCAAAGTTTATTGGCTGGTATATTTACGTGGACGTTGACAGCCCTGGGTGCAGGGCTGGTCTTTTTCACCAAAGGGGGTAACGGTAAGATTCTGGATGCCATGCTGGGATTTGCCGCCGGTGTGATGATCGCGGCCAGTTTTTGGTCGCTGCTTGTTCCCTCTATAGATATGGCTGCCGCTCAGGGTGTTACTAACTGGATGCCCGCGGTTATCGGTTTCATGGCCGGAGGGCTTTTCCTCAGAATATGCGATCAGTTTATGCCGCACCTGCATCTGGGCTTCCCAATAGAAGAGGCGGAAGGGGTACAAACATCGTGGAGGCGCGCCACTCTGTTGGTGCTGGCAATCACCCTTCATAATATTCCGGAAGGGCTGGCCATTGGGGTTCTGTTCGGTGCTGCGGCGAAAGGGGTTGATCCGTCGGGGAGTGCCACGGTTATCGGGGCCATCACCCTGGCATTGGGTATTGGCCTTCAAAACTTTCCGGAAGGAACGGCCGTTTCCATGCCTTTAAGGCGGGAAGGTATATCGGTTGGGCGAAGTTTTTGGTACGGACAGCTGTCAGGGATTGTAGAACCCATGGCAGCTGTCGTAGGGGCCGCTGCGGTGGTTATGGTACAGCCCATTCTCCCCTATGCGTTGTCTTTTGCAGCCGGTGCAATGATCTATGTGGTCATTGAAGAACTTATTCCGGAATCACAGCTGCGAGGTAATACGGATATCGCTACTCTGGGTACCATGATCGGCTTTAGTGTTATGATGGTCCTCGACGTTGCTTTAGCCTGAGATTATAATTGCCGCTGTTAACTTTTATAGCCCGTCAGATATATCCATAGCTCACAACGGACCGTCCGTTTCTGCCGGCCGCTCTGTCTGGATATAGCCTGTGCCTCTGGTATCACCCTGACAGGGTTTGGAACTCTGTCAGGGTGATACCGGGATCCGACGCTTTTATACGAAGGGGGTCGTACCGGCAAAAAAGTGATATCTGTTTATTACCGCAAAACACTAAAACAAGGATAAACTCTTATTTTGTGCTTTAGTGTTTTAGTGGTAAGACCACTAGGTTAATACAAAAAAAATCATTTTATTTACTTCGCTCATAAAAGTAAGGATATCGGATCTCCAGGGTAGAAATGGACATTAGTTCGAAAAAGGTTCTTATAGTCGAAGATGATATGATTATATCTATGGTACTGGAGCGGATGGTTCTGAAACTTCAGCACGAAGTGGTAGCCAAGGTAATAACAGGCAGTGAAGCCATTGATGCTGCCCGGAATTATTCGCCGGACCTTATACTAATGGATATACAACTAAAAGACGAAATTGACGGGATTACAGCTATGCAGGAAATACGCAAAACCTCAGCCGTACATGTCATTTACATCACCGGCAATTCAGATCAGTATAATCTTTCCAGGGCTAAAAGAACCAATTTCGTTGATTATCTGGTAAAACCCATTCAGATGAGCGACCTGAAGACTTCGATCAAAAAAGCATTTCGAACTTAAGGTTCAGACTTAGGCAGCTTAACGGGATGGCTGCAAATATCATCTACCCGTACATTACATATATAAAATCTAACAGGGCATTTAAATAACAACGGCAAATATTTAAGGACGGGGGTTCTTATGGAAGCAACTCGAATATCTTTCAAAGGTACAGCGGGAAGGGAATTTGTACGCGAATTAAAAGCGGAAGTAAATAATTACTTCAAAGAGCAAGGACTTTCACAGCATGCGAATGCACAAATGTATTTAAAAACGGCTATTCTGCTTACCACTTACTTCGGGGCATATGGCCTGATCATAAGCGGTTATTTCTCTGTTTCAGGGATGCTTATTTTATGCTTTGTCATGGGTATTGGAATGGCCGGAATCGGTTTCTCTATTTCTCATGACGCCCTGCATGGTGCCTATTCTCCGAATAATATGGTTAACCGCCTGCTGGGCTATAGCTTTGACCTGTTGGGGGCGAATGGCTACATCTGGAAGATCACGCACAACATTATCCACCATACCTATACAAATATTCACGAGCATGATGAGGACCTGGAGGTAGCCGAGTTCATCCGGCTCTCCCCGCACGCCGAATACAAATGGATTCATCGCTTCCAGCACATCCTGGCCTTCATTGCCTACGGGTTTGCCACGCTGTTCTGGGTGTTTATCAAAGATTACAAGTACTTCCTTAAGCCGACTCTGGGCCCTTACGAGAATAAAAGTCACCCTGTTGCGGAATGGATAACGCTGATCCTCACCAAAACTCTCTATTACGGCTATATGCTGGTTATACCATACCTGCTACTGCCAATCACCTGGTGGGAACTGATCATCGGCTTTTTGGTTGTCCATTTTACGGCCGGAGTGATTCTCGGCATCATCTTTCAGCTGGCCCACGTAGTGGAAGGGACCGAACACCCTACCGAGAATGAAGAAGGAGATATTGAAAATGTTTGGATGATTCACCAAATGGAAACAACCTCCGACTTTGCCCACGAAAACAAGCTGCTGTGCTGGTACATCGGCGGGCTTAATTACCAGATCGAGCACCACCTGTTTCCCAGAATCTGCAGCATTCACTATCCACAGATAGCTCCTATCGTCCGGCAGGTTGCCGAAAAATATGGCATACCTTACAACTATCATCGTACGTTCCGCGAGGCCGTCGGCTCGCATTATCGCACGCTGAAAGAGTTTGGAAAGTCAGCTGAAGTTGCAACCGCTTAGTGGCTTGAGTTCTTAGCATAGCTGTTTCCGGGCGTCCCCATCCAGGCAGGAATACGGAACAAATAGGTAGTCCCTCGTCTACAAAGTAACAAACCAGTTACTAAAAAATCATCGAGGGACACAATTATGACACATCTAAAGCACCCCCTGTTTTTTCCATTTATCTTGATGCTGGTCATGGGGCTGGCAGCCTCTGTTGCCCAGGCGCAGGTACGGGAACAAATGGAGAAAATGGATCTCTACCAGTTGACCGGAAAAGTTGTTGACGCCAACACCGGAGAAGCATTGTCAGACGTAAAAATTGAAATGACTAACCCTGACGTAAAATCTGGTGCCCAACGGATACAGCAAGATCCGGGAGGCATTATAGAAGAAACCACAGATGATCAGGGAGAATTCTCATTTATGGAATTACCGCCCGGCGAGTACACCGTTATGATTGACTTTGAAGATTATGAGACGTGGGAACGCGATATAAATCTTAAACAAGATTCGCAGCTGACTATCGAGCTTCAACCCATGAAATAAGTACACCGGCGGGTTATAGATGAATGTGATACGGATACGGATTCCGATTCATATTATCGGTATGCCTGAAGCAGACGGGTGACCGATGACCGCGGAGGCTGCTCCGGTACTCAGTCGCTCATCAGCAGTTCCTGCTATTACGACAGGATGAAACAGAATGTGTATAAGCACCGGCTGTAAAGAGCCGGTGCTTTTTGTTGAATTAGCCTGTTTCAGACATGTACCGTAAGTGAATGTTTTAGAAAAATCAGGCCGAAAAAACAAAAGCCACATTTACGTGGCTTTTGCTATCAAATCACAATACAATATTCTTAAAATAATTATGACTTGTTTTTAATGTCCTGGATTTCAAGGCGTACTTCCTGAGCTAATTTTCTCAACTCCTGAAGCCCTTTACGTGCACGTGTTCCCGCAGCCTTATTTCCCTTTTCATAAAATTTAACCATATCGGCTTCGAAGCTTTCGACAAGGTTTTTAATATCATCAAATCTACTCATTTATTTTCTCGCTTAGTTAAAGATTAAGTGCAGGAATTTTCCCCAACACAACTTAATGAACTCTGACAGACCAATTATCTAAAATTGTCTGGCACCTAATTTAGCATTTTGATTGCAAAAAACATCTATTTTTTTGATCAATTTGCAATTATAACTGTATTATCGACACAATTAACCACTTTTTAATCCTCCACAGCGTCTGGTATTCTCCACATCAGTATAAATCCGGTTATAAACAGCGCCACTATAACACTCATTCCTATGCGTTGGCTTCCTGCTAGCAGGGTAAGCCACCCTACCAGAAAGGGGCCTGCAAACGCTGTAACCTTTCCCGACAAGGCGAATAACCCAAACATCTGGCTTCGCATCTCTTCGGGTGCTATCCTTCCCATATATGTCCGGCTGGCTGCCTGTACAGGCCCGACAAATATCCCCAACAGAAGCCCGAATACCCAAAACCAAAGCCGGGAAGTTACCAGTAGCACGGCCGAGGTGGAAACGATTAAACCTGCAAGAGAAATCAGAATGGTGCGCCTGCTGCCGAAAAAATCATCTATCCAGGCAAATGCAGCCGCCCCGATACCCGCTGTCAGGTTAAGCCCGATCCCGAAAAGGAGCACGTCGCGCGCAGTCATTCCGAATGTTCCGGCGGCATATATTCCCCCAAAAGCAAATACAGTTGCCAGGGCGTCTATGAATACCATCCGCGCTATCAAAAACTGGAATATATTTTTATAGGACCGAATATTTGTAACAGAGTCCCGCAGTTGCCGCCAGCCCTCTTTAAGGGCGCTTTTCATTCCCAGACCTGTCGGACGCGTATCTGGCGTTACAAAAAACAGTGGCAGGGAAAAAATGAGATACCATACCGCTACCAGTACAAAGGTAGCGCGTATATGTTCTGCGGTTGCTGTATCCAGTCCGAAAGGAGGCTGCTCCACATCAACGAATCCGAATAATGCGATGATCAGGCATACCAGTCCGCCCGCGTAGCCGAGTCCCCAGGCCCAACCCGACCACCTTCCCATACGCTTCCCCGATACCAGGTCGGGAAGCATGGCGTTATAAAAGATAATCGCGCTTTCCGATCCTACCGTACCCAGGAAAACGAGTAACAGAGCCAGTAACAGGAAGTGATTGGAAGGCGCTACAAACCAAAGAGCAGCGGTGCTGAAAACACACAACAAACTAAAAACTATAATCCATGGCTTCCGGCGGCCCAACTGATCTGCAAAAGCTCCCAAAAAAGGCCCGGAAACAGCTATTACAAGGCCGGCGGCGCTGATGGTATTTCCCCATTGAGCGCTGCCAACCGTTTCATTCTCCGCAACAGATTGGATGAAATACGTAGCAAATACGAACGTCTGAATCACCGCAAAATAGGCACTGTTTGCCCAATCATACAGAGCCCAGGAAAACAAATTCCACCCTGAAACTGTTCTTGTAGTTGTTCTATCCATTTTTAAAAAGAGTATTTAACGAGTTTGGCACAGTTAAATGAAGTATTACCGCCATAGGCCACACCCTTTGGAGCAAGGGCTGTTGCGTTCTGTCCGGATATGAACTTTGCCTCCGGCATAACCCAGACAGAGTTTGGAACCCTGTCTGGGTTATGCCGGGATCGGCGGACCTTTATACGAAAGGGCTATGCCAGAGATAGCCCCGGAATACTTCCAGGCTGCAATCCGTTACATAATAAATGATAAGAGATAATCTGCGAACCTGATTTCTTATTATAAATTTGCTTAGGTTAAGCCTATGAAAGCACGAAGTCAAAACTATATTTATGTATATGATGAAGAGCGCCATCAGATTACGGTTATTGATGGGGAAACGGGTGAAAAGGTAAAGGAGAAAAAGGACCGGGTTACTTCCATTCTGAGCTACCTGAACCAAAAGGGGGAAACAGCTAAGCTAAGAAAATTCGCTGTCTGGTGTGCCCATCAAACCAATAAGCGGATCAAGCCCCTGCAAAACAAGCTAATCGCATTAGCGGAACAAGCCATTCAGGGTGAAACCGACGCCGCCGAGTTAAAAAAACTCTATGATGAAACCGAAGGTATCGCTGTAGCCACAGATACGGTTGGGCTGAGGCAGGGATCCCAAAAAGCACCTGCTTTCCTGGCAAGCAGAGAATGTATAAATCCCGATGCTTATGAAGGAGCTACACAGGCGGCACGCTACCACCATCTATGGGCTAAAATGCAGGATGAGGGAACGGAACGTGAAATACCAAAGGAGATGGAGGCAGATGCTTCAGCCAACCTTGTCAGGCAAACGGAACAACAGCAGGTGGATTATCTTTTGGATCTCATGATCTAGGGTCGCGTCAACTGTATACTGTCGTGTCGTTTGTATAGAACGTGGGTAGGGCGGATAAAGCGGATATGCGCAGATGATGCAACGCGTCCTTTCCACTGATCCGATCACTCGAAGTGATCGGATCAGTGAGATGAGCCGGCGAGCACCGATGCTGCATTGAATATCATGATCGGCCTGGACCGGCGCCATCCACTGTATCCGGATTCCCTTTATGGAAAGCCAGCGCCCCGGGCCATATATCCTATACCTCCGCAGAGCACTCCATAGTGTTTCCAGTATTTCCATATGCAAGTAACCTTGCCTGCCCGGAGCAAAGAAATGGCCTTTTTTGCTGTTATTTATATCCTTAGATTGCGTTTAATGTATCAAAACAGCGGCAACATATTATTTGTCTCGGATAAGGAGCCCGAACTACACCAACTCCGCACGGAATTTGTGCGTGGCTATAATGTATTTACAGCCTCTGCCATCCATGAGGCGCACACAATTCTGCAGGATTATGATATACATGTAGTGGTGGCAAAACAACAAATGAATGAGATGACGGGGCTGCAGTTCTGTGAAAGCATCGCTCCTTCTTTTCCTCATATCAAGAAAGTGATTCTGAATGAAACCGAAGATACCGCCTCGCTTGATCAGGCTGTTGAAAACGGACTTCTCTACTGGTATGTGCACTATCCCTGCCGCAAAGAGGAATTGAGAATGACACTGAACGGAGCTCTGAGGCTGAGCGAAGTAGAATACCAAAACCGTAAACTATCCAAAGAGCTCAACGAAACCAAAGCGAATCAGGAGGATGTCCTTCGGCTGTTTAAGAAATACGTCCCCGCCGAAGTAATATCCCGGAGCATGGGTTCAAAAGACAAGCAATCTCCACGTTCCGGCGAATCGCGGGTGGTCTCCGTTTTGTTTGCCGATATTCGTGGCTTTACCCGTTTTGCTTCGAAGTTACGCCCGGGTGAAGTTGTCGAGTTTCTGAATAACTACTGGCAAGCGATTACCGAATGCATCCATAGAAATAAGGGAACGGTTAATAAGTATATGGGCGATGGACTCCTGGCTGTTTTTGGCGCCCCTGTTTCTTATATAGACAACCATGTAAACGCAGTCTCGGCAGCGCTTGACATGGTCGACAAACTGCATGATATTAACCTCAGATATGCAGAGATACTCGGTACAGAGATTAAGATAGGAATTGGTATCAACAGCGGAGAAGTAGTTGCGGGAAATGTGGGAACGGATGATTACATGGAATATACGGTTATTGGGGATACCGTAAATATGGCATCCCGGATGGAAACCATCAGCAAACAGGTGCCAAACTCCATTGTTATAAGCGAAAAAACGCGCGAGCTGGTTGCACATGCCTTCGAAACTTCAGAACTGAAACAGGCCAGGATCAAAGATAATGAGAAGGCCGTCTCCTATTACACAGTAGTGGGTAAAAAATCTGGCAATATCTACAACATCCGCTCCCGCGAGGGATCGTAGCTGTTTATTTTCCCCTCCGGCATTTCAGCTCAAATAAAGATCTTTGACCAGAACAGAGGCTTCCTAAGTATTGGTCATCCCTCGGCAGTCTTCATCTAATAATCATATCGGCAGTATGAATCGAACACCGTGTCAGTATGTTATTAATGTTAACTAATAATAGTCTATGAAATCACTAAAAATTGGGTTTATCGGATCGGGATTCATCGCTCAGTTCATGGCACTTGCCATGAAACAGGTAAGACATTTAGAATTAACGGCCTTATACGAACGGCGGGGGTCAGATAAACTGGCCAGATTCGCCCGCGACAATGGCCTGGGAGACTGCAAGGTGTATAAAACAATTCGGGAAGTATGTGAGCAGAGCGATGCGGTTGCTATCCTTTCCCCCAACCATACCCGCGTGGCTGTTATGGAAGAAATCGCCGAGGCTGTCAGAAGCGGGGTTGAGCTCACAGGTGTTATCTGCGAAAAGCCCCTGGGAAGAAATATTGCCGAGGCGCGGCGCATGGTACAACTTGCCGGAGAACTGCAGCTGCCCACTGCATACTTCGAGAATCAGCTTTTTATGAGCGCCATCAATAAAGGACTGGAGCAACTCAAACCCCAGATGGAGAGTGTGGGTAATATTGTTCTTGCACAGAGTACGGAAGAACACTCCGGTCCTCACAGCTCCTGGTTCTGGGATCCGGTGCGGCAAGGCGGCGGAGCGCTCTCAGACATGGGCTGCCACAGTATTGCCAGCTGCAGACATATGCTTACCCCTCCCGGAAAACCCCCTGCATTCATGGAACCCATATCGGTTCAGGCCGATACCTCGCTGCTGAAGTGGGGACAGCCTGAATACCGCAAAGAGCTCAAAGAACGATACGGAGTCGATTATTCCAAAACACCCGCCGAAGATTTCTGTACGGGCATCATAACGTTCAGGAATCCCGAAAGCGGCCAGCTGGCCAAGGCACAATTTACCAACTCCTGGATGTATGATAAACAAGGCCTGCGTATTACCATGGGCGCCCTGGGGCCCGGGTACGGTATGGAAGTAAACACGCTGCAATCTCCCCTGGAGATATTTATCGGCGATGCCGCCGCCGAGGCCGCGGCAGACACTGAAAAAGCGCTTGAGAAATCTACTTCATCCAGGGGGCTGCTCACTGTTCAGCCAAACGAAGCCGATCTGTACGGATATGTGGGCGAACTAGGGAATATGCGCGATTCGTTTCTGGAGGGGAAAGACGGATATCTTAATTGGGAGTACGGGCTGGAAATAACCCGGATGTGCCAGGCTGCGTATATGGCCGCCGAGCGCGGCGAGACCCTAGATCTTACCGACACCGGTATCCAAAGCGAACTCGAAAGCTATAAGTCTCTGATCTCCCAGGGTAAGGGGGCGGAAGTTCTTTTTAGCTGAAACAGATAGTTGGGAACTGGGAATAGGTCCTGATCAACAAATTTTCCGTACTCCAGGGACAGGGTGCTGCTCCCTACCGGAGCAGGGGTGTGCTCCCTACCGGAGCAGGGGCCTGCTCCCTACCGGGACAGGGGTGCGCTCCCTGCCGGAACAGGGGTATGAGGGTAGCCGACAGGCTATCGGAGCCCTGTATATAGAATAAATGAGCTATACAAGAGGTTAGATGAATCCTGTCAGGAGTATGCCAATAACCCTGCCCTTTATTTAGGACGGGACTAAATAGAGACAATGGCATTCAAAGGCCGTGCGAGTGCCCCTGCATCGTGATAAAGAATACCTATCAGAATGAGCGGACTACCGGCAAATCGGCTAACAATTGAGCGGCCGACTCAGCTGTAATATCCCGCTGGGGGCTTCCCAGCATTTCATAACCCACCCTGAATTTTTTAACGGTAGCCGATCGCAGCAGCGGTGGGTAGAAGTGCATGTGAAAGTGCCATTGCGGATACTCTTTTCCATCGGTAGGGGCCGGATGGAAGCCCGCCGAGTAGGGAAAGGATATATTAAATATGTTATCGTACTTGATGGTCAGTTGCCGGATAATGTCCGCCAGGCCATCTTTTTCTTTGTCATTCATATCGGTAAACCGTGCAAAAGGCCGCTTGCTGATCACGAGGGTTTCAAAGGGCCAGAATGCCCAAAATGGTACCACCACAGCGAAGTGACTGTTTTGGGCTACCACACGCTCGTCCAGTTCCAGCTCGAGAGCGAGATAATCCTCCAACAGGGTTGAACCGTGCTCCTCAAAATAAGCCGTAAACTGTTTGAGTTCTTTAGCCGGTTCGTCCGGTATGGTTTCCTGGGCCCAGATCTGTCCGTGCGGATGGGGATTGCTGCACCCCATGATTTCTCCCTTGTTTTCAAAAATCTGCACATAATTTATGTAGTCTTTATCGCCCAGCTCCCTGTATTCTCTGCACCAGAGATCTACCACCTGCCGTATCTGGCTCACTTCCATTTCCGGCAGTGTCAGGTCGTGGCGAGGAGAGAAGCAGATAACGCGGCAGATACCTTTCTCACCTTTGGCTATTAACAAGTCGTTATGATTGCTGGTTACTGAAGGTGCATCGGCTTGTAAAGCACTGAAGTCATTGGTGAAGGCAAAGGTTCCTTCATACTCCGGATTAGTAGCTCCCCCGGCCCGCTCGTTACCGGGACAAAGGTAGCAGCCCGGATCGTATTCTGGCCTGGCTTCTTTGTCTTGGTTTTCTTCTTTACCCTGCCAGGGCCGTTTGGTTCTGTGGGGACTTACCTGTATCCACTCCCCTGTCAACGGATTGTAGCGCCGATGTGAATGATTTGATAAATCCAGCTTCATGTGGGGATGGTTTTTAGTTAAATAGAATAATAGTTGGCTAAGTACAATTTGTGATGCGGAATCCGCAATGCGTAAAGACTCATCCTCACGCATTATGGATTACGTCCCTAATCCTTATACGCTTCCACTTCTTCCTGCCCGACGATGCTTGTACCGGCGGAGACGGCCGTCAGATATATTTCCAGGTCACTGCCGGTCTGCTCCCGATAGGCTTTGGTAATGGCATCGGTAAACGCCGGCACGTGTTCTCTGCGCACCAGGTTGATGGTGCAACCGCCAAAGCCGCCTCCCATCATTCGCGCCCCGAGAACGCCATCAAGTCCGCTGGCTGCTTCAACCAGAATATCGAGCTCCTCGCAGCTGACCTCATACTTATCGCGAAGACCCGCGTGTGAGGCGAACATCTTCTCTCCGAAGGCCTCCAGATTTCCATCCTCAAGATCCCGGCAGGCCGCCAGAACCCGTTCATTCTCTTGCACCACATACCTGCAGCGCCGGTAAACTACCGGATCCATCTGCTTCTCGTGCTCTTCCAAAAGGCTGAGGCTTGCATCACGCAAACTGTGCACACCGGGGGAAAACTGCTGCAATATGCTGACCCCCTCCTCGCATTGCTGCCGGCGTATATTGTATTCCGAGTCGGCTAATTCCCGCCTTACCTTTGTGTCGCACAACACAATACTCACATCATCCTGAAGAAATGGATGGTATTCGTACTCCAGGGAACGGCAATCCAGCCGCAGAGCATGGCCTTCTTTTCCGTTCAGGCTGACAAACTGATCCATAATACCACATTGAACCCCCACGAATTCGTTCTCTGCTTTTTGGGCGATCTTTGCCATTTCAACGCGGGATATTCCTAAATCAAACAGGTGGTTCAGGCCAAAAACAACCCCTCCCTCCAGCGCAGCTGAAGAGGAAAGCCCGGCGCCAATGGGCACATTGCCGCTAAATACGCAATCAAAACCTTCGATATCGTGGCCCAGTTTTTGAAGCTGATCTATGACCCCCAGCAGATAATCGGGCCACCGGAGTTCGCTTCTGACAAGTGGATCTGACAGATCTGCTTCAAAGTATTCGTCCATATTAAGAGCATAGAATCTTGCCTTGGCAGATTGATTGGGCGCAAGGGCAAGCACAATTACCTTGTCAATGGCCGCCGGCAACACAAATCCATTATTGTAATCGGTATGCTCTCCAATCAGATTGACACGGCCGGGTGAACGGACCAGTATAAAGCGCTCACCAAACCGATTTTTAAACGCGGTTTCTACTTCCTTAAATAAGCTGCTCATCTAAAAAATATAAGTCTACTAATTATTACCAGAATACAGTGTAAAGCACTGCAACGATGACCAAAATCACATAAGATCCGATATTAAAGGCGGATTCAGTTTTAAATGTATCGGCCGTTGTATAAATGGCTTTGGGATCTTCATCATGGGGGTTTGTGGACAAGCTAACCCCAATGATAACAACGATGGAAAGAATTAACGTGTAAAACATCTGATCCAGGAATGGGAGTTCCAGGGCCGGTATCTTAAGCAACAGGGCAATTACAATGGAAGACAAGACACCATAGATTGCGCCTTTAGTTGTCGTTTTTTTCCAGAATAATCCCATTAAGAAAACGGCCAGGATACCCGGGCTAACCAGGCCTGTGTATTCCTGGATGTACTGAAAAACCTGAGGCACCGACTGCAACTGTGGAGCCAGAAGCACCGCAACTACCAGTGCTATGGCTGCTGTGATTCTGCCGGTATTTACGGTCTGTCTGTCTGTGGCATTCTTGTTAAAGTAGGGGCGGTAGATGTCCATAGTGAAAATGGTTGCTACCGAGTTTAACATCGAAGCCAGAGACGAAACGATGGCAGCCGCAAGAGCTGCTACCACTAACCCTTTGAATCCGGGAGACAAAAACACTTTAATAAGCCAGGGATAGGCATTATCATATGCTATACCTCCGTTTGGATTGGTGAAAACATCAATAATACCCGGGATTTGCGAAGTACCTCCGGGCTGAGTGTACAATACATAAACAATGATTCCCGGAATTACTACAATCAGCGGGATGATCAATTTCAGGAAAGCAGCAAAGAGAATACCTTTTTGTGATTCCTCCAGAGACTTTGCGGCCAGGGTTCGCTGAATTATGTATTGATTGAATCCCCAATAATAGAGGTTCGCCACCCACAGTCCACCTATCAAAACGGCAATACCCGGCAAGTTTTGGAACTCGGGATTGGAACGATCCAGAATCATATGGAACTTCTCACCGGCAACGTCATAGAGATGCGCCATACCGTTAAGCACTCCACCTTCCGGGGTAACATTGTAAAGGGCTATTAGTGTAGTGACCAGGCCACCCAGAACCAATAAAGTTACCTGCAAAACATCCGTCCACGCTACAGCAGCCAACCCACCATACAGCGAATAAGCCGCTGCAATCAGTGCCAGGCCTACAAGAGCGTAAATCAATAGGCTGCCATCACCTGTTCCCATTATAGTATCCAGCGCCTTGGCACCCAAAAACATCACAGTGGTTAAATTGACAAAGACAAAGAGGCCTATCCAGAATACAGCCAGAATACTTTTGAGCGTGGTATTAAACCGTACTTCTACAAATTCAGGAATGGTGTAGATCTTCTTCTCTATGAAGATGGGAAGCAAATACTTCCCCACGATGATAAGCGTTACGGCAGCCATCCATTCATACGAAGCAATGGCCAGCCCTACCGCGAAACCTGATCCCGACATGCCGATTATCTGTTCTGCCGAGATATTAGCGGCTATTAATGAGGCTCCAATAGCCCACCAGGGCAGCGACTTGCCGGCAAGGAAATAATCTTCAGCATTTTTTTGATGCCCCTTTTTATCTCTGGAAACCCAGAGGCCCATGCTGATAATGAGCACACAATAAGCTACAAAAACAAGGGTATCGATTAGTGAAAAGTCCATAGCAAAGCCTGTTTAAAATATAAATTCATGTATGATGTATCACTCAGCAGTTAACTGATAAACAGATAGAGAATGATAAATACTGCCCTGTTCTAAAACCGTTGAAGGAAAGTTCTCGTGATTCGGGCTATCAGGGAAATGTTGCGGCTCCAGGCAAAAAGCTGTACGGAATTCATAGGGCTTACCCTCTTTTCCGGTATCGGATGCATCCAGAAAATTGCCTCCGTAAAACTGCAGTCCCGGTTCTGTAGTATAGATGCGCATCACTCGTCCTGACTCCGGCTCACGAACACGGGCCGCCAGGCTTAAAGCGCCCTCACGTTGCTTGTTCAGCACAAAATTGTGATCGTATCCCATCCCAAACTCCAGCTGCTCATTATCTGTCTCCAGATCTCTGCCAATAGCTTTGGCCTGTCTGAAGTCGAAAGGAGTGCCTTGAACAGGGGCAATTTCACCAAAGGGAATTAACGTGGAATCGACAGGTGTATAGGCATCCGCATCAATCATCAGCTCATGGTTGTTAATAGTACCGCTTGCCGCCCCTGCGAGATTGAAAAAGGCGTGATTGGTCAGGTTAACGACTGTTTTCTCGTCCGTAAAAGCTGTGTAATCGACACGCAGTTTATTATCTTCATCAAGAGAATAAATAACTTGTACCTGCAAATTGCCCGGGTAGCCTTCTTCCATATCCTCCGAAAAATAGGTCAGGCGAAGATTCTGTTTATCCAGCAACTCTGCATCCCAAACAACATTATGAAAGCCACCCGGCCCACCGTGCAAGTGATTAGGCCCATTGTTGGTGGCAAGGGTATACTCAGTACCATCCAGAGAAAACTTCCCCCCTGCTATCCGGTTGCCATACCGGCCAATAAGAGCGCCGAAATACACCTCATTAGCATTCAGATACCCTTCTATGCTGTCGAAGCCTAATACTATGTCATCAAAATCCCCGTCGCGGTCAGGTGCCATCCAGCTTACAATGCGGCCGCCATAGTTTGTAATAGCAACCTGCATACCCTGTGCATTACTCAATATAAACAGATCGGTCTGCTTACCGTCGATCTCTGTCCTGAATTTCTCGGGATTTACGGGTAGTTGAGACTGGGCACTACCGGATGAACCGGCGCCACACCCCGCCAGTGCCAGGCAGAGACAAGAAAAGAGCAAATTAGAAGTCAAACGTGTTAATTCCATTTTGTATACAGGATTCGGATTTGAATTTGAGACCCGCTATCAGCCAGAATTCGCTTAATATACTTCGATTATGATCAGACGCAAATTGTTATCGATAACATAAGGCCGTAAAGATACTGTAGTTTTTTATTATTTCAAGGGTAACCAGGAAATATTTACGGTTATTTGGGGAAATAGAGTGCAATTTGTTTTGCGAAAGCTGCATTCTGCTTAAAGCACATATCCCCCCCATCCGATGGGGCAAACTTTCTATCATTTCCGAACAGCATCTGGCATCCTGAGTTCCGTCGCAGGATCTCCCGGAACCGAAGGCTAACAACCTTGCCTGAGGAGAATAGCAGCTGTTGTCAGAGAAGGAGAGGGATCCCCTTATTGATGCATATCTTCACCGCTAAGGGATCCCTCGACAGACTCCGGATGGCAGGCTCTATCTTAGGGAAGATAAAAAGCCCCCCACCCTTACGTTTGTTTCTCTACCTACCGGGCGGTCACGCTTTTGATGAACTTTACTTCTTCACTATTGTAAGGCGTGCCATCGGCTCGCAAGATGTCGTGGAACCATACTTCAGGCTCAGCCGTGTAGGTACTATCCCAGGAGTTCCAGGGATAAACGGTTTGTGATTTCCCGGCTACAAATCCCCAGTTATAGGCGCCTACATTATGCTCTTTTAAGATAGGCAGTTCGGCTTCGAAGGTGCTACCGCGGGGACGTGCTATGTATTCAGTACAAAATATGGGGCGGTTGTAGCGCTGAAGGTCTTCAATCCGCTCACGCATTACATCTGGTCCGTCATAAGAATGAAAAGTAATAACATCAGAGTTCTCAACCATAAACCGGTCCATCTCTTTCATTGATTCATGATCCGACCAGTCTCCGTACCAAAGTCCGGAGGTAATGGGCTGACTGGGGTTTACCTCTCTGGCCCATTTAAAGCTCTCCTTTAGCAGCTGGAGAGACAGCTCTTTCTTGTTATCCAGTTCAATATCTCCATAAGCCCGGTCATTGGTATTGTCAGGCTCATTAAAGATATCCCACACATGAACCCGGTCGTCATTGGCAAAATGTCCGATCACTCCTTTGACGTAGTCTTCCAGATATCCCCATTGTGCCGCATCACTCAATACTTCGGCACCCGGACTCTGAACCCAGCCTGAGTTATGAACATGAGGCGTGGGCTCGGGCTGTTCACCCAATTCCGGGTACGGATGCCAGACGCCATCAAATAGCACAAACATAATACCTATTCCGTGGCTGTCTGCAATCTCCAGAAACTCTTCTATACGGTCTATAAAGCCTTCTTTATCCTGCTTCCAGACCAGGTCGTGCAGATACACCCGCATGGAATTGAAACCCAGCTCAGCGGCCCACCCAAGCTCCCGGTCTATGGTCTCCGGGTCGAAGGTTTCTTCCTGCCACATCTCCAGCTGGTTGATGGCGGTGCTTGGCGTAAAATTAGCTCCGATCAGCCATCCGGTTTCTTTATACCATTGGTTGGCTTGTTCAACAGACCAGCGCTGACCGGCTTGTTCTGATGTAGTGCAAGAAACCAGCAGGCACGCCAGAAACCCTGCGAATAACAATGCTGATGTGAAATTTTTCATAATATGTGTGTTTTATGATTAGAAGTTGGTCAGTTTAAACTGTTTGAAGTTTACATCTTCGGCAGATCCTCCTTTAGCCACCATTCCAAATCTGAATCCCATGCCCCAGGGAACCAGCGGGGAGGCGTCTACATGTTCGGCTACGGTGCTCCAGTTATCGCCATCCCGCACCTCAAAGGTAAGCTTATATCCATCTCTGACTTTCATTCTGAGGGGCACCTCACGTTGACCTCCGGAGATCTGGGCTTCACCCAATAGCTCGGTTTGGCGTTTCACGGTTTTCCATACCTTTACAGACTTTTGATCTGCCGATATGCCTATACCGGCTACAGGGGCGCCAAAGCTATTATCCGCTCCGCCGATTAGTGCGACACCTCCTTCAGCTCCGGCTCCGGTCAGGTCCAGATCTACAACAGCCGTTATATCGTAGTTGGGCGACCGTGACTGCTGAACCAACAGTGTACCTAACGTCTCATTCTCGTTTGAGGCTTTTAATACCAGCCCATCCTGTCCGGTAGCATAATCAATATCCTGTGTTACTCTCCATTGCCAGAGGGGATTCAGTTCTGATTCAAAGGTTTCTGTAAAATCCCAGGAGCTGTGATCGCGGCTATACGAGATATCGTTTGCAAATACAGGCCATCCGTCTTCCGTCCATTCTACCCGCTCTAGAACGGCTTCTCGTCCCACAAAAACTGAACCTTCTCTGCTATAGGCGTGATAGAGAAAATAGAAATCGTCCCCATGCTCTACTACCGAACCGTGGCCAAGGCACTTCCAGTCGTCATTGTCCTTAAGTACAGGGTTCTGTTCATATTTTTCCCAGGGCCCCAGCAGACTTTCTGATCTGGCCACACCTGTTTTGTAGTCACAGGCAACATCACAGCATGAGCCGGCCGAATAGGTAGCATAGAAGTAATTATTTCGCCGGAAAATACTGATACCCTCCACTAAATGTTGTTCCCAGGGAACGTCGTTGCGGAACATTTCGTGGGGCTCCCCGATGAGCCGGGTGCGATCTTCCGTTATCTGTTGGGCCCACATAGGCGTTGGCTTACCCCTGCTGTTCCCGTCTTCCTTCCACAGCATATACAGTGTGCCGTTTTCGTCGCGAACCTCATAAGCATCTATAGAGCCAACCTCCTGCGCTACTAGCGGACCGTGGTCGGTGTACGGTCCTTCAGGGCTGTCTGCACTCGCAACAGCCACACTCAACCGGTTCGATTCTTTATCACGGGCGGTGTAATAAGCGTATACTTTGCCCTGTTCTTCATCATAGGAGAGTTCGGGAGCCCAGAAGTTTCTTACAGCCCAATCGGGCGCGCCATCGGGAAATACATAAGTGATGAGTTCCCAATTTACTAAATCGGTAGACTTAAAGATTGGAAACAGAGGAGCCCACTCGTTAGAGGTGGCAGAGGCCCAATACGTATCCCCAATTTTTATCACTGTGGGGTCGGGCCGGTCACCCGGTAATACGGGATTGATGATGTCTAAAGATTGTGCTTCTTCCCGGTCACCGCATCCTGAAAGAAACAGGCCCGCAATCAATATGGGCAGAATAAAGAAAAGTTTACGTATCATAGTTCTGGGTTAGTATTATCTGTTGGTTAAATAGAATAAATATTATCGGACCAGCTGGATTTCGGACCATGTGGAAGGTCTGTCATCTGTATTTCCGGATAACGTTTCATGGTAAAAATGAGTGGTGGCAGAATCGTAGTTACTCAGCTCAAAGTTGATTCCCCACTTTTCCTCCGTTGAAGGCCTGCCGCCCATATCATGCCAAGGAATGGCAATCTCAATTTGGTAAAATGTATTAGCATCTTCTGCTGCTACAGCTATTTCAGCAGAAATATTACTGCTATGCCATTCTCCTGCATTTCCTTCATATACTTTCACCTGTCCGGAGCGGGCGGCGCAGATCTTGTACGTACCTTCCACTAAGGAATCGTATTTCAGCAGAGCCGGGGCCAACATAACGGATATATTATCCAATTGCTCTACTGCCCGGCCGGCTTCCATACCCGGTGTGGCATCCTCAATCCTGCTGCCAATATAAAAATATTCGTCATCCCAGGCTGTAGCTATTACTGCACTGGCATCTCCTCTGGCGCCTATAAAGTTTGTAACCGCCTGTTTCCACACGGGCTCATTGAGCTTTCCATCCAATTCGATCTTGCCATAGAGAGCCTTTAAGGGTTTATTTACATATCCATCTATCGTATACAGTTCGCTCCGGCCCGCAGAACTATATGCTGTTGTTGAGCTCAATGCAGTAATCGTCGTATCATTTTTAATAAAAAGCGAATTCCACAGAGCCGATCTGTCTTCCGGCACTGCAAACGGTTCTGACTTGCGGGAAAAGTTTTTAGCCTGTCCATCCCCTATAGCCACTGCCATTGTAGACTTCGCCCAGTTCCGAGACCGCCCCTCCGTGCTCTGAAAAGAGAGCAAAGTTTGGCCTGAGGGTAATTGACGTATGTAAGGAGCTCCGCCATAATCGGACGGAGCCAATTGATTGTTATCTGCCAATGCACGCCATCGGCGATCGGAGTCTCCTGCGGCGGCATCCAGGTTCCAATTGGCATCAGTTGAAGACCAGATAATAGCCGGTTTAAATTCTCCGGGCCCCATCCCGTTATCTTCTATAGCAACCACAATCCCTTTATTATTCTGCAGGATCAGCGGCACGGGCATTCCGTCGCGGTATCCTTCCCTGTAGCTGATGGTAACGGGTTCCGTCCAGTTCTCCCCGTTGTCATAAGATCGTACCATACTTATCTCCTGATCTTTGTTCTGATCATAGGGGAATTCGTTCGCGAAAAATAGCTGTACCTCTCCGGTATGGAGCTGTATCATTGCCGGCTCCCAGACGCCGCGGTTCCATTCAAATCCTCCTTCAAAGACGTTCCTCTGCCTGGACCAGCTTATCCCTTCGTCATCACTGATTCTCAATTTGATACCGAATTTCTTATCAGGGTTTTCATTATCTGCAGGCGGGCGTGTGTTATAGGCTAAAAGGATACGGCCGTTAGCTAGCTGGATAAGCTCCGGCACAGCCGAAGCTGTCACCCCGTCTGAGGGAGCCGCCAAAATTGCGTCGCTCCAGCTTTCTCCTTCATCCGAACTGCGGGTGATATAAATACTCCGTTCGCTTTCAAAAGCAGACAACAGTTCACCACTTTGAAGCCGAATCATTCTTGGATAATATACGGCTCTGTCCACAACTCTTGTCAGAGTACGGTAGTCCCAGCCGATACGTATACCTTCGGTATAGGGTACGATTGATCCATCTATCTTTTCCCCGCCGGGATCTGAAGTAATGCACGAGGCCAGTAATATCATAAGGAAAAAACCACGGCTCAACACTCTTAAGGTATTACCAGCCCTTATTTTATTCACTTGCACTCGCCGGAAGGTCTGTTTAATGTGATTCCGCCGGCTACAGGTTTGCCAAAATTTGGAGAGCCGTCATTATTCCAGGTAAATGCCTGCAGATGCACTACCCGGTGCCAGCCGGGCTCCGGACTCTTTTTTGTATGGTAGGCAATCCAATGTTCTGTTCCGTCCGGCGAAGTAGTAAAACTGGCGTGACCGACTCCATAGACCTCGTCCGTCCCCTGAAATACCGATCCTTTTTTCTCCCAACTTGCAGGGTCCATCGGATCATCACCGATCAGCCTCAGCTGTCCCAGGTTGTAAGCCGGCAGCCAGGATTCACTGGCCGAATATATGATAAAAACATCATCTCCATTCTTCAAAATCTGCGGCCCTTCATTTAGCGGAAGCTCTGTACCGGTTTCCCAGCTCTCTTCCGGTGATGATATTTTTACCCTGTTGCTGCTGATGGTCCATGGATTCTCCATCTCAGCTATGTATAGGTGCTGGGGTGTCTTATCCGTTGGCTCATTATCTTCCCAGCCCGACCATATCGCGTACAGCTGATCTCTGTGGCTGAGAACCGTTAAATCAATCGACCACTTATTATTATCGCCGCTTCGGATGTCATCCCCCGTGTACAGCTGGCCTCTGTCGATATATTCACCCATCGGATCATCTGTTTTAGCTTCGAGCACCCCACTCCGCTGAGATAAGAAAGGCGGGCCACCCTCACCAGCTGTATAATATATGTACCACTTTCCCTCGACGTAATGCAGCTCGGGAGCCCATAAGGTAGCCCGGTTCCAGCCTGTAGAGGGTGCGGACCAGACGCGCCGTTCCTCTTTCTTTATACCGGTAAGGGTTTCACTCTTAGAAACATAAATCCCGCCTCCTTTCGACTCTATATAATAGTAATGCCCATCCTTTTTAACGACCCATGGATCCTGCCCGGCAGCGATCGGATTGTTGAATGTGCATGGATCCTGTTTATTACCGATATCCGTAGCGCTGTTCTGAGAGGTAGAGCCGCATCCCGCCGCAACAAAAAGAACCGGCAGTAGTAGTTTAATTAACTTCATAAATTTTCGTTCGTTGTGTAGGCGTTTACTTGTTAAATCTGGGTGTGTATCATGTAAAAAGTTAAGTGCCCGCTGTCAGGGCACAGCCATAATATCTATTTCGGAGCTGTCACCTTAGGTTCGATGCGGGGGGATAGAATTTCCAGCTGATATCTATCCGTCTCCTCTGATTTCACGAACCGTGCTTTGTTCATGTATACTTTTCTCGGATGAACCTCATCTGTACTAAAATGGGTATGATAGACAATATATAACTCCCCTTCTTTATCTCTGAAAAAAGCGCTGTGTCCGGTTCCGACTAAACCGTCCGGATTCTGTATGACCGGATTCTGATCGCTTTTCGTCCACTCTCCCAAGGGTTGATCTGCATAGGCTAAACCAATTCCGTAGTCAGGGCTTGCATAGTGGTTGGCCGAGTACGTCATGTAATACCCGTCATCTTTCTTGATAACATAGGGGCCTTCATTCACCGTACCTACAGGCTCTTTCCGGCTCATCTCCCAGTCCTGAGACTTGGAGATGATCTTGGTAAGGGTTTCTTCTTTAATGGAGGAAAAATCATCGTTAATCTCTGCACCCCATATTTCCAAACCCTCTTTAAAGTTGGCAAAATAAAGGTATTGGGTACCGTCATCATCTACGAACAGGTGGTGGTCAATCGACTTTTCCTCTCGCAGTACTGAGGGATTTTCCTGAACAAAGGGGCCCAACGGGCTGTCGCTCACCGCGATGGCCATATGCTCCTCTACGCTGAAAAACATATAATAGGTGTCGCCAATGCGGTACACTTCCGGCGCCCAGAACCAACGTTCTCCATAAACATCATCCTCATGCAGAGCAAAGCCTCCTGTTGCCCCGACGGGTCCAATCCAATCCCGGAGATTATCCGACTTATAGACTTCTATGCCGGTATCACTATTCTGCCCCGTACCGTACATGTAATAAGTACCGTCATCCAACAGAACGAAGGGATCACCCAGGAAAACATTGGTTTCCGGAGGGGTAGTATTTTCAAAATAGTTGGAAGTGTCTTCTGGCCTGCAACTGATAAAACCAGCCAAGAGAAGGAAGAGAATAAGCTTACGATACATGAATCTCATTTTAGAATTAAAAAATTAGAGCGTATTGACAGTGCCAACACGCTCCTGCAACAGATTTAGTTAATATTCAGGATGTTGATCAAGAAAAGGGTTGTTTTCGACTTCACTTTGAGGTATAGGCAGTCGATGATGTTTACCTACCTCAAAATTCTCAAAGTCAGGATCACGGTCGGCCAATGTATCTATACCTTCCTGCGATTCAAGCATACCCCAGCGCTTAAGGTCCATCCATCTTACGCCTTCGAAACACAACTCTAAAGTCCGCTCCATCTTAAGCCTTTCTAAAAAAGCCTCTTTAGAATCTAAGGCATCTGCATAAGGGCTGCTGGCCAGTGGAGGAAGATTGGTAGAGGGCCGCTGCCGTACACGATTAACATATTGTGCAGCCTGGGCCGGCCCCTCCAGCTCATTGATTACTTCAGCATAACTCAGCAATACATCGGCAAAACGTATTACTCTGAAATTAACCGGAGCATAATAATCTTCAAAGTCCCGATAATAATCCGTCTGATACTTTCTTATGAAGACATCATCTCCCCATGCATCTTCATCCCAGGAACGGCCATATACCTCATCATTATCCGTGAAATCTACAGACATGTCTCTGTAGAATAAGTTATGTTTCAGCCGTGTGTCGTATCCTCCATCTACAGTTGTTTCACCTTTATACTCGTCAATCAACCAACTACGAGCCTGCCCGTCAGCCCACCCAATCCCATTAGGTCCAAAAAACTGGGTCCGTTCAAACCCCAAAGAAGAATTGATGGCATCACCTTTAGGCCCCTGGTTTTCTCCAGAAAACTGAATTTCAAAAACCGACTCAGCATTATTTTCAGACAAATGAGTGAAGTTATCCTTGTAGTTATCCATCAAATCATAATACTGAGCACCCTCACCTTCCACGAGCCAGCTCAATGCATCTCTTGCATCCTCCCACTCATGGTTCTGCATATGCGCTTTGCCTAGCAGTGCCAAAGCAGCACCTCGCGTTGGCCTTCCTACTTCCTCAGATGGCCATTCCGGAGGGAGCACATCGGCGGCATCGCTCAAGTCCTTTTTGATCTGATCCCAGACCTCTGCTTGGGTCTTTTGTTCGGGCTGATCATCCGGATTGGATGGTTCCAGGACAAGGGGAACATCTTCCCAGAGCACCGCTAAATTGAAGTAGTTCAAAGCTCTCAAAAACTGTGCTTCTGCAATAATCTGCTCTTTTCTCTCTTCATTGCTAAACTCAATCTCCGGAACATTTGCCAGAACCTGATTTGCTCTGAATATGGCTTTATAATGGTCTCTCCATATCCAGGATCCCCCCTCCCAAAAATTGTAATTGACGTAGTTGAAACGAGTCCAGTCGGCCAATTCGGTCCAGGGACTTTGGCTCTGGCCTTCATCAGAAGCCAGATCATACCTGAAAAAAATCCACCTGGAATAATTACCGATTTGATTTAGCTGATGGTATACAGCTGTCAGGCCTAATTCTGCGTCTTCAGGTGTGTTCCAAAAAGACGTATTGGTTGGCGCGTTAGGATTTTGCAAATCCAACATATCATTACAGCCGTAGGAAAAAACAAAAAGTAAAATTAGATAAAGTAATCTTGTACGTTTCATGGCTCTGTCAATTTCTTGAATTAAAAGGATACGTTCAGATTGAAGGTGATATTTCTGGGAGTTGGGAATATATAGTCATCATGAGTTCTCCTGAATATGTCGGGAGCTCTGAATTCCGGATCCAGGCCACTGTAACCGGTAAACGTAAACAGATTCTGTCCGGTGACTGATACCCTCAACCTGTCAAATGTATTTCCAAGGATACTTCCGGGGAAAGTATAACCTATGGTCATCAGCTTAATTTTGAAATAAGAGCCATCCTCCAGCCATCTGTCCTGGTCTCCCCGTGCATTGCGCTGATCTCCATAGATTATGCGTGGAAAGTCAGTATTCGGATTTTCAGGCGTCCATGGCTTTATCCCTGCCCGGTAGCTGGAATTATCATCAAAACGATCCATTACACTTCTCGGGCCGTTGAATATCTCAAATCCGTAGGCACCAAAACCTTGTATTCGAAAATCGAAATTTTTATATCGGGCGCTCAGGTTTAATCCAAATTCAAAATCCGGCCAGGGACTTCCAACTATTTGTCGGTCTCCGCTGGTAATTTGGCCGTCATCATTGGCATCTATGTAGCGGATATCTCCAGGCTGTGCATTAGGTTGTATCACCACACCTTCACTATTTGTATGTTGTTGTACCTCTTGTGGGGTTTGAAATAAACCATCGCTTTCGATTAGATAGTACATTCCAACAGGTTTGCCAACTTCATTGATTGTCTGCCAAGTGTAAAAAACCACTTGGTCATAACCCAGGCTCTGAATCTCATTCCTCATTCTGGTAAAGTTTAAACCTACCGAATAACTAAAATCGCTACCTTCAAAGCCATCGCTCCACTCTGCTGCCAGTTCAACACCTGTATTTTTCAAACTCGCAGCATTGACCAACGGATTTCCCCCGTCATTACCAGTGGTCATCAAAATCGGCATTTCAGTCAGAACATCATTTGTTTCAGATATGTAATAATTGATACTGGTTGAAAGTCTGTTATCTAAAACAATCAAATCAATTCCGGTATTAAACTGAGTTAAGGTTTCCCAGCTTAAATCGTCGTTAACCAGTTGAACCTGTGTCATACCATTTCTCAGTCGCTGATCAGCTCCAAATGCTGCCTGAGGATTAACGTTAAGTACTCCCTGGTAGTCATAGTACCCGATATTAGAACTACCCAGCTGCCCGTAACTGGCTTTTACTTTTAAGTCATTGATCCAGTTTACATCAAAGAAACTTTCATTGCTAACCCGCCAGGCAGCAGATACAGATGGGAAGTGCCCCCAACGGTTCTCTTTCGGTAATCGGGAAGTACCATCCCAGCGCATAGTAAACTCTGCAATATATCGTTCATCATAATTATAACTCATTCTTCCAAAATAGGAGGCAATTGCGGCTTCATTAAGAAATCCTCCGGTTCTGAAATCGGTATTTGCAGCATCCAGTTGATCATAATACCGGTCACCTACTCTAACCAGGTTCCTGCCTTCTCCCCAGGCTCTGTCTTCCTGAAACGTCTGAAAAGACTGACCCACGACCGTGTTGATATTATGACGGCCGATATCTTTGTTAAATGTGAGTGTATTTTCAATCAGATGTGAATGATACTCCCCTTTTCTTTCATACAAAATAGAAGGATCATAAGGCTGATTTAATGTCCAATTACCCTCTTTTCTCATATATGTGTGCTTATCAGAACTATAATCCAGACCGTAATTAAATCGATAACTCAGAAAATCTGTAAAGTCCAGTTCTGCAAAAATATTCCCCCTTATTCTGAGGTTTTCAGTAACTCTACTCTCAATATTTTCCCGAGCCACCGGATTAACCCCGAATGTCCGGGCTCTGGCTTCGTCACCATACCCAAAGCCGCCGGGATTGCTTTCATCATAGACAGGTATGGTTGGCAACATCCTCGTTACATCAGCTATAGGATTTGTGTCCAGATCATCAACTTTAAAATTGCTGATAGCAAGATTCTCTCCGACTGTAATAATCCCCTTGCTTCCCTGTGTATTAACCCGTACACCGTACCTGTTCGCTTCACTTCCAATCGTCGTTCCCGTATTACCTAATGCATTCATTGATATTAAATAAGTACCAAGCTCACCACCACCGGAAAGAGTCAGGTTCTGGTCGTATTTCCATGCCGGCTTAAAAACGACATCCTGCCAGTTAGTGTTTCCATCCAGATGATTCTGGCGGGACGTAACACCTGTTACACCATTTACAATCGCTTCATCATAGGCTCTGTTATTAAACTCTATCCATTGCTCCCGGCCCATCAGGTCAAAACGAGGCAGCCATTCTCTGCCTGTCTGGCTTGAATATTCGACCCTCATGGGCCCTTCCTTCCCTTTTTTAGTTGTTATGATTACCACCCCGTTTGCCGCCCGTGAACCGTATATAGCTGCTGCCGAAGCGTCTTTCAGGATTTGAATTGACTCAATATCATTAACATTAAAATCCCGATTGGCACGGGTAGGAACTCCGTCAATGATGTAAAGCGGCTCATTGTCTTTGAAGTTGCCTAGCCCCCGTATTTCTATAGACGGTTCAGAGCCCGGCGCGCCTGCGCTGCTAACTTTAACACCGGAAACCAAACCCTGAATAGCATCTCCAAAATTTGTTGCGTTAACCCCTTCTATGTCTTCTATTCTAACTGTAGAAATAGCGCCGGTAACATCCTGTCTTCTTTGGGTGCCATATCCTACCACAACAATCTCTTCTCCCAGCAGTGTGGTAGGTTCAATTTGCACATCAATTGTGTTACGCCCACGGATTGGCACTTCCTGAGTTTGGTAGCCGATAAAAGAAAACACAAGCGTATCCAAAGGATTTTGCACAACCAAACTGAAGAAACCGTCTGCATTGGTAGTGGTCCCTAAAGTAGTGCCCTTTACAGAAATGTTAACCCCCGGCATGTTCTCTGCTGTTTGAGCATCTGTTACTGTACCAGACACCCTGCTCTGAGCATATACTCCAGAAGAAAAGACAATAGTAAAAAAAGTTAATATGAGAATTCTCGTGCACGTGTGTTTCATGGTTTAAGCCCTTGGTTTACTTTACATTGGAAGTACTAGAATTGCATTTAATGCCTACTCATGGATCACATCAGAATGTTACCGATAACATTCTCATACAAAATAAAAATTAGAACATTATAGTCAAATCAATTTCCTGATATAGCCATTTTTGTGCTTTTTGATTTTACAACATAAAAGTAATTCTTAGCTATCTGTTTATCAACAAAGTAAGAACATAGTACTATTGCTCATTTCTGCTATCTCCCCAAGAATGGTGGATTATACATTTGGCTATAAAACTCTGATCGAGGGTAGTCTGCATATCATAATACTCTGCGAAATGTAGCATCCCATCTGTTTTAGAGTATCATATTTCCTTACCTATTCAAAGACGTAAGGCGCAATAGGCCCCCCGGTGTGTTCCCGCTTCGGGGGCTGGTATGGGCCGGTCTCGGCATCGCCCTGCAGGTGGCGCCACTCACTCAGCTGCCTGCGAAAGTTCTCCATGATCTCACCGTAGCGGGGATCGGCAGCCAGGTTGCGGGCTTCATCCGGATCCGCCTGCACATCGTAAAGCTCTTCGGCCGGACGGTTGTGGTAGCGCCACAGCACCGAGGCGGCGTGTTCGGTCTGATACGAGCGCTCTATCCAGGATTTCCAGTATTCCCGTCCTCCGTCATGATCCTCTGCTTTATTCATATGAGTGTGATAGGGGATCTCAGGAGCCAGGTTCAGGATATATTTGTATCTGCGGGTACGCAGCATACGCATGGGCGCCCGGTTCATGGTCCCGTCGCCGGTGTGTGAGGCAAAGACCTCCCGGCGATGGTCCTCTTCCCGGCCCAATAATACCGGAAGAAAACTCCGCCCGTCGATCTGCTGCGGAGCCGCCGGCGGGATTCCACCGCCCAGCTCTATCATCGTGGGTAGCAGATCCACTAACGAGACCAGTGCATCGGTGGCACCGGCTTCAATCCTATCGGGCCACCGCACGAGTAGCGGCACATGAACCCCGTAATCATACAGGTTCCACTTGCCGAAGGCCCACTGCGGACCCTGATCGGCGGTGAAGATCACCACCGTGTTCTCGGTTAACCCAAGTTTCTCGAGGCTTTCCAGCAGCCGCCCTACGTTGCCATCCATTTTGGTAATGTCGGTGTAGTAACGGGCCCGCGCTCTCCGGGTCTCCGGGGTATCGATGTGCCGGGCCGGCACATCTACCTCATCCGGATCATAGGCCGGCTCTTCCGGCCAAACCACATGCGGGCTGTGGTCGTTGACTACCAGCAGGAAGGGCTGTTCCTCCCCGGCG
>CALJMB010000024.1 GCA_937982515.1 uncultured Balneolaceae bacterium | reverse complement strand
ATTCCCTGGCATCTCGACGACTTTAAGCTTATCCAAGGGATTAAAGGGCAGGGGTGCTAGGTTCTTAACCAAACACCTGTCTTGTTCCTCCGCCGGCTGGCAGATGCGGAACACCCTGCCTCGCGTCCTGCTCTGTGCCAGGGGCAGGGGCAGGGCTGTTACGTTCTGAGGATAACAAATATGAGTACGCCGGTAACCGACACATAGAGCCATACCGGCAGCGTCACTTTAGAAACCTTGCGGTGGGTGCCGGTCTTTCCCGAAAAGGCCAGATAGAAACTGGTTAAGATCATGGGCATCACCAGTGCCGACAGTATGATGTGCGTTATCAGAATAAAAAAGTAGACGGGCCGGATAATTCCCTCCCCCGTAAAAGGCGTGCTGCCGTGAAAACTGTGGTAGACTACATAACTGATAAGGAACAAAGCAGAGGTTACAAAAGCAGTCAGGTTAAACCGCATGTGGGTCAGGTACCGCCCGCTTCTCACCGCTTTGTATCCGAAAAGCAACAGCACGGTGCTGGTGGCATTTAACAGTGCATTCAGCGCGGGCAAACTGCTAATAAGGTTGGAACTATAATCACTGCCCCCTTTATAATAGATAAGCCATAGCAAGAACATACACGCCAGGCCGCTAATCAGAAGAATAACTCCAATAGCTTTTGCCGGATGTATCTGTTTTAAGAAGTCAATGGTGATCTGGTCTTCGATTTTATTTTGCATCGGTCTGTTCTAACATATCTTGTACTGAATACAGGAAAGTGCTGAAGTTAACAAGGTTTGACATTCATCCCTAGGATATAAGGGAGATTGGCCGAAATGTCAGCTTTATTTCAGAGCAATATAGACAGATTGTCACTTTGGATGTCTCTTTCATAAACATTATCAAATTGTGTAAATAGGCAGTTAAACCATTAGGCATTATTCGCAAATACATTATATCTTAGCGCCCTATTTGGAGGGTAGATTCCCGGGCGAACACGTTATTTAGAATCGATTTAAATATGCGGATGCGCATTCTGATTGGTTCTAAAAGAGGTGGATTTTCCATACCTTCTTGCCGACCAGCGTGGCTGGCGATCCGGCTATCATTTGCTCAGGCGTGTGGATCATTAGCCGGGAATGTGGATTTGCGGGCCTCAGAGTGTCAGAGGCGGGTAAATCAACTCCATCCGGGTACTGCCGGGATCGGAGTCTGGGTTACCACGCGATAAGGATTCACACGCCCTAAATCAGCAACAAAAACTTATTCACACACTATGGCTCAGATTTTTCCTAAGTGGGCAAATGAAGTTCCCAGACGAATTTTGATCGGCCTCATCATCATATTAACGGCGCTGGTAGCAGGAATATGGTACTATTTTTCCCCTGAATATACAGATGTGGGGTATGCCCCGGTCCAACCTATAGATTACAGCCATAGAATACATGCCGGCCAGCTCGGGCTGGATTGCATGTACTGCCATACAGAAGTTGCAAACTCAAAGCAGGCCAACATCCCTCCAACCCAGACCTGCATGAATTGCCACAACCAGATCGACTCCAACAATCCGGAAGAAGTTCAAAAAATACGCGACAGCTGGGAATCGGGCGACCCTATAGAATGGGTCCGGGTACATAATCTGCCCGACTATGCTTACTTTGACCATTCAATCCACGTCAACATGGGGGTTGGATGCGAAACATGCCACGGACGCGTAGACCGGATGGATGTTGTAGTTCAAAAAGAACCGCTAAGTATGAGCTGGTGCCTCGATTGCCACCGCAATCCGGAGCAGTATGTACGCCCCCCCAGCGAAGTTACAACCATGGGTTATCAAGTTGAAAACCAACTGGAAGCAGGACGGGAACTGGTTGCCAAGCACAATATCAACCCACCGACCTATTGCCAGAGCTGCCACTTTTAACAGGTATTATTTCAACGAATCTCGAATTAACTGAATCGTAAACGAATGAGCGACGAAGTAAAAAGTCCAAACTACTGGAAGAGCTTAAACGAGCTAGCCAATAACGAGAATTACAAAAATTTCGCGCACCGTGAATTTCCTGAGGGTGCTACCGAGCTAAAAGACGAGGTTTCACGCCGAAGCTTTCTGCGTGTCATGGGCGCATCTGTCGCCCTTGCAGGCTTTGCATCCTGCCGGCGGCCCGTTCAAAAAATCCTTCCTTATACCCGGCAACCTGAAGACATTGTTCCCGGCAAACCCCTTTATTATGCATCGGCTATGCCGTTTCAGGGGGGATTGACAGGCCTTGTTATAGAAAACAACGAAGGTCGCCCCACCAAAATAGAAGGTAATGAACTGCATCCCTCCAGCCAGGGTTCTACTAATAAGTATAACCAGGCTGCCATGCTTCAAATGTACGACCCCGACCGATCGCGGCATGTTATTAAAGACGGTGAGCGATCTTCGTATGAGGACTTTCTCGCTTTTTGCAAAGAGCATTTTGCAGATACCAACCGGAGTATCGCCTTCGTATCGGAAGCAAACTCTTCGCCTACCTACAGCAGGATTAAAGATCAGGCCCTGGCAACATTTTCCAATGCCCGGTGGGTAACGTATGAACCATTTGGTGAAGACTACGTTCTGGAAGGCTCAAATATAGCCTTCGGCCGGCGTTTACGTCCAGTCAAACACTTCGATAATGCATCCGTCATTGTTTCTTTTGATGACGACTTCCTGCAGGTTTCTGGCGATCCGGATAGCGTACGCAATACCAAACTCTTCACCAGAGGTCGCAGAGTTACCTCTACTGAAGACGACATGAGTACGTTTTATTCTATCGAAAGCACCTTTACCCTTACAGGCTCCAATGCAGACAACCGGCTGCGCCTGAAGTCGAGCGAAATTGAGCTTTTCGTCTACGCGCTGGCCGCACAGCTGGGAACCCGTCTGAACGGGTTGTCGGCTTTTTCAGCGTACAGCAACAAGTTTTCCGGCCATCAGTGGATCGAAACACTGGCAGAGGAGTTGCTGGCAAATCAGGGTGCTTCCATACTTACGGCAGGCAGGGATCACAAACCAGAAGTTCATGCCACCGTTGCTGCCATTAACTATGCACTCGGCAATGCGGGCACTACGGTTACCTATCATGAACTGCCTTTTATTGAGGACCAGAATAATCGCGAAGCATTAAAAAACCTGGCAGAAGACCTCAATAGCGGTGCTATCGATACGGTGGTAATGGTCGGCACAAATCCCGTATTCACCGCTCCGGCGGACCTTAACTTTGCGGATGCACTGCAGAAAGCGTCTCAGGTAATCACACTTTCCGAGTATGTTGATGAAACATCCAGAGTCAGTAACTGGCATGTCAATCGGGCTCACTTTTTGGAAGCGTGGGGCGATGGTTATTCTTACACCGGAACCAGATCGGTAATACAGCCTCAGATCCAACCCTTGTTTTCCGGAATTAGCGAGATTGAATTTCTAAACACCATCGTAACCGGAGAGCAAACAAGCGGTTACGATCTTGTGCGCCAGACGTGGCAGAGTTATTACCCTTCCAACTTTCAAAACCAGTGGGAAACCGTACTGCACGACGGTGTCGATACAACCGGCCATTTTCCCGCTGCGAAGGTCGCTTTGTCCGGCAGATTTTCCACAGAGGCGAGCCGGTTCATTTCTCAGGCTACGGAATCTGAGGGGATGGAACTGGTTATCCGCCCCGACTCTACTATCTTTGACGGCCGCTTTGCCAATAATGGCTGGCTCCAGGAACTCCCCGATCCCATGACTAAAATCACATGGGATAATGTGGCCATGATGAGTAAAAAGACCGCCGATGAGCTTGGTATTAAAGCATACGGGGTAGGCACAAAAAACGAGACAAACCTTATTTCTATCAAAACAGGCGACACAGAGGTAGAAGTACCTGCCTGGATTGTGCCCGGTCATGCCGATGACAGTATTACCGTAACGGTAGGTTATGGACGGGAAGGTATCGGCAGAGTGGCTAACGGCATGGGTGTAAATACCTATCCCTTGCGCACCACAGCCACTATGCTGTACACCACCGATGTTGAAGTGACGAATACGGGCCGAATCTATGAAGTTGCCTGTACTCAGGATCATCACAGTATGGAGGGCCGCTCCATCCTGCGGAATGCAACGCTGGAAGAGTACCGTGAGAATCCCGATTTCTCAACTTACAAATCTGCCTATGAAGCTCAGCTTCCGGGACAAGCCTATGCTAATGAAAGAGGCCATGACGATCCGCTGAGCATTTTTGACGCCATAACCAAAGAAGATTATCCCGATTACGAACCGCAATGGGGCATGGCTATCGATTTGAATGCGTGTGTCGGCTGTGGAACATGTACCATCGCCTGCCAGGCTGAAAACAACATACCCGTTGTGGGTAAGCGGGAAGTAAGCCGGGGCCGCGAAATGCACTGGTTGCGCGTTGACCGATATTATGAAGGCGACGTGGATAATCCCAGAGCTTTACATCAGCCCATCCCCTGTATGCAGTGCGAACTGGCTCCCTGCGAGCAGGTTTGTCCTGTAGCGGCCACTACACACAGTGACGACGGCATAAACCAGATGACGTACAACCGCTGTATCGGTACCCGTTATTGTAACAATAACTGTCCGTATAAAGTGCGCCGGTTTAACTTCTTTAACTATTCCCGGGAATTCCTGACCGACGGAAGTGATCCCGAAATAGTACAAATGGCTATGAACCCGGATGTAAGCATTCGTTTTCGTGGCGTAATGGAAAAGTGCACCTATTGTGTACAGCGCGTGAACCGGGCTAAAATACAGGCGCAAATCGATTCCAACGGAGAAACCAAGAAACCCGAAGAGGGAGCTGTACAAACAGCCTGTCAGCAAGCCTGTCCGGCAGATGCCATATATTTCGGAGACCTGACAAATGAAAACAGCGAGATAGTTCAGATTAAGAAGAACAATCGCAACTATCTGCTTCTCGAGGAGCTTAACACGCGACCGAGAACCTCATACCTTGCAGAGCTTCGAAATCCAAATCCTAAATTAGCCTAATAGTTAACCAATTTACAATGAGCACAGATTACAAGTACGTACCGGACCCGGCTCTTGTTAAAGGTGATCATACCTTCGGGAGTATTACCGATTTAATTGCCAGGATTCCTCTTTCCCCAACACCAAAGATGTGGTACCTGGCCTTTGGCATTTCCAATATCCTGCTTATAGCTCTGTTAGGTACCGTGGGATACCTTATCTGGGAAGGAACAGGTATATGGGGGCTGAACAGCCCTGCCGGATGGGGATGGGCCATTGTTAACTTTGTATGGTGGGTTGGTATCGGCCATGCCGGAACACTTATCTCAGCCATACTCTTTCTGTTCAGGCAGGGTTGGCGTACCGCTATCAACCGCTTTGCCGAAGCTATGACCATATTTGCCGTCATGTGCGCGGGCCTGTTTCCTGCTATTCACGTAGGCCGTATATGGGTGGTTTACTGGATGTTCCCCATCCCCAACCAGATGGCAATGTGGCCCAACTTCAGCAGCCCGCTGCTGTGGGACGTATTCGCTGTAACCACCTACTTTACCGTCTCCCTGCTGTTCTGGTATGTAGGCCTGGTACCTGATTTTGCAACTCTTCGCGACAAAGCCAAAAGTAGAGCAGCCAAAATATCCTACGGTATCGCATCGCTCGGCTGGACGGGAAGTTTCCGCAACTGGTGGAACTACGAGAAGGCCTATATGATTCTGGCCGGCCTGGCCACCCCGCTGGTACTCTCCGTACATACTATTGTATCATTCGACTTTGCCGTCTCCGTAGTTCCGGGATGGCACAGTACCATCTTCCCTCCCTATTTCGTTGCGGGCGCTATCTATTCCGGCTTTGCCATGGTGCTTACGCTCATGATCATTGCCCGAAAAATATATGGGATGGAAGATATCATGAACATCGATATCATGGAGAAGATGAATATCGTAATGATGGCAACAGGACAATTGGTAGCCTTTGCGTACTTCATAGAAGGCTTTGTTGCCTGGTACAGCGGCTACATTTATGAACAAGGAATCTTCTGGCTCTACGTAACGGGTCCGTACTCCTGGGGCTTTTGGATTCTCATGTTTTGTAATGTGGTGACTCCACAGTTTTTATGGTCTAAAAAGATACGGCGGAATATTGCCCTCACATTTGTCATCTCCATCCTTGTAAATATCGGCATGTGGTTTGAGCGTTTTATGATTGTAGTAGCTTCGCTCTCAACCGACTTCCTGCCTTCTTCATGGGATTACTTCTCCCCGACTTTCTGGGATGTTATGACCTACGTTGGAACATTTGGATTATTCTTCACTCTGTTCCTGCTTTTCCTGCGTTTCCTGCCCATGATAGCTATTGCAGAAGTCAAGGGTGTAATGCCGCAGGCAAATCCGCATAACTACGATGACGAAACCAAAGAATTTGTAGATACAAAGAGTGAACCTGTCAAAGTTCAGCAACAAACTGTTTAGCAACTGAATACTATGAAAGCATCCGAAAAAAATATATACGGAGTCTTAGCCGAATTCCGGAATCCTAAAGAACTGGTTGATGCAGCAGCTATTGTAGAAAAATCGGGATATAATAAATACGACACGTATGCCCCCTTCCCCATCCACGGTATGGAAAAGGCTATGGGGCTCAAAAACTCACCCTTGGGATGGATCGTTCTGGCAGGAGGGCTTGTAGGAGCTATAGGAGCTCTCGCCCTCATGATTTGGACTATGGGTTATGATTATCCCATGAATATCAGCGGCAAGCCCTATATCAACCTTCCCATTTATGTACCTATTACCTTTGAACTGACGGTTCTCCTGTCTGCTTTTGCAGCAGTGTTTGGTATGTTTGCCCTGAATAAACTGCCCAGGCTCCATAACCCCTTATTTAACGCAGAACGCTTCAACAAGGCTTCTGATGACGGGTTCTTTATCTGCATAGAAGCCTCTGACGAGTTGTTTTCTGAGGAGAAAGTCTCCTCTCTGTTGGGCGATGCCGGAGCAACCCACATTGAAACAGTGTATGACTCGGAATAGCCAACATTTTAATCTTCATAGTTTGTTTAATCATCCGATGAAAGCTACTAAACTATTAAAACTAGCAGCGCTGGCGGCGCCTTTGTTGCTGGCCTCTTGCCGGGGCCAGATTTCCACTAAAGAACCGATTCATCTCAACCCGAATATGGATCAGCAGCGGCGGTTCGAAGCTCAGGAATCCAATCCGTTTTTCGAGGATAATCGTTCTATGCGCATGCCCGTAGAGGGAACCATAGCACGGGGCAAGTTACGCCATGATACAGAATACTATCAGGGAACTACCAGTAGCGGCGCCTTTATAGAACGTGCTCCGGTGGAAGCGACCAAGGCCTTTATACTCCGTGGGCAGAACCAGTATAACGTGTTCTGCACCCCCTGCCACGGTGCTGTAGGCGATGCTCAGGGTATTATAATGACAGGCCAATACGGTTATGTTCCCGCTCCGAGTTTTCATATAGACCGAATACGTGATATGCCCGATGGCGAAATTTATTCGGCCATTACCAACGGAGTGCGCACCATGCCCTCTTATGCACATCAGGTAGATGTAGAAGACCGATGGGCTATCGTAACCTACATAAGGGCGCTACAGCGCAGCCAGCATGTACCTGAAGATCAGATTAAAAATTACAATATAGATCTCGCCACAATCAGAGCGGAATTTGAAGAACAACAGCAGAAAGAGCTGGCAAGAAAAGAACAGCAAGCTGCTAAAGGAGGTGGAGAAGTTTCTGCCGAGGCCGGAGAGCAAATCTCCCTGCAGAACGCCTGCAATACCTGTCATTCAAGCGATGGATCTAAGTTAACAGGCCCAACATGGCTGAATCTCTATGGCAGTGAAGTCAAATTACAGGACGGTTCAACCGTAACAGCCGATGAAGAGTACCTGGTGGAATCGATTGTCAATCCCCAGGCAAAGATCGTTGAAGGCTACCAGGGAGTTATGCCCGCTTACGACTATTTGAGCGAAAATGAACTTCAGTCGCTCGTTGAATACATCAAATCGCTCAGCGCGAACGCAGAGCAATAATCAAACATCGACAAGAACAAAAGCTTAAACCTTTGGTTAACTTATGAGCAAGCCCACAATAACCGATGCACTGGAATTCCCATCCGACCTAAACGTTACAAAGACATTCTTTGGCGTGGGCGTGGCAGGACTTATTGCCAGTGGAATCGGCTTTTTTCTTAATCAGGATCAATTCTTCTTCTCATATCTGGTTAGCTTCGCCTTCTTTTCCAGTATAGCCCTGGGCAGCCTGTTCTTTGTAATGCTGCAGCATCTTACCCGGTCGCACTGGAGTGTAGCGTTGCGACGGATTCCCGAAACCCTATCCTCTAATATTCTTATATGGGGCTTGTTCTTTATTCCCATTATTCTGGGTATCCATTCTCTCTATCACTGGTCCCATGCCGATGCCGTTGCTTCAGATCCGGTACTTCTGGGCAAAGAGCCCTATCTGAACACCACTTTCTTTGTAATACGCCAGATCATCTATTTTGGCGTCTGGGGCTTTTTGGGATACCGCCTCTATAAAGCTTCGATAGAGATGGATGAAACGGAAAATTGGGGCCTCCAGACTTTAATGCGTCGCACCAGCGGACCTGGAATGTTTATTTTTGCCATCACGCTGGCTTTCGCCTCTTTCGACTGGCTGATGTCTTTAGACCCTCACTGGTACTCTACCATGTTCGGCGTATACTACTTTTCTATGACCTTCCAGGCGATCTTTGCCGTGCTTATTCTAATGGTGATATACCTGTGGAGAAAAGGATTGTTAACGAGTACCATCCAGCGCAGCCATCTCTATGATCTCGGTGTGCAGCTGTTTGGGTATACTGTATTCTATGCCTACATTGCATTCAGCCAGTTCTTTCTTATTTATTATGCCAATATCCCTGAAGAAACCGTATGGTTTTTGCATCGGTTGGAAGGAGGGTATGAATATCTGGCTTATTTTTACCTGTTCGGAAGATTTGTAATACCTTTTGTTATATTACTGGGCAAAAAGCCGAAGACGAACTACAAAGTTGTTTCCGGTGTGGCGGCCTTAATTGTGGTTTCGCACCTGGTAGAGGTTTACTGGATCGTTATGCCTGTGCTGGATCATGGTGGCCTGCACTTTAACTGGATGCTTATCACCACCTTCTTAGGCCTCGGAGGCATCTTCTTCGGGCTATTCTTTCACAAGTTTAAACAGCAAAAAATGGTGCCAGTTAACGACCCTAATCTGGCAGAGTCAATAGAAAGACATTAAATCTATAGCGCTATTGAGCGACTGAATCAATGGCTCAACCGCTCAACCAATAAATCAGTTAATTTTACCGTCAGCGAGATAATGGCAAGCAAAAATCAATACTCCGCAGAATTCAAGACGAAAGTAGCCAGGGAAGCACTGGACCTGCCTGAAGAAGAAGTACACAGCCTGGCTCAAAAATATGATGTACCCGTCTCTGCTGTACTAACGTGGAAAACCCAGTTCCAGAATAAAGGGTCCGATGCCTTTCAGGATGAATATGAAGCCGAAGGGCGGCAACCTATAAAAGACCATGAAACGGTCGATGTGGAAATAAACAATCCCGATATAACCGATTCAATCGGGCATGGCGCAATGTTAGATCGCCTCAATTACCCCCGGCTGATTTTCTGGGGTGTGCTGGGTATTATCTTGCTTTTTATTTTCATAGTGTCTCTGGTACAGATGTTCAAGTTTAATGCTCAGATAACAGGTGAACAGCTTGCCGGAAGCGGTGAATATTACAGAGTAGCAGATTTAAAAAAAGAAGCGGAAGAAACGCTCAACAGCTTTGGTATTGTTGATATGGATAATGGCATCTACAGAATACCTATCGACAGTGCAATTAACGAGCTTGCTGTCGATAAATAACTCTATATCTCCAAATAAGACTATGTTTAGATTTACAGGAATTGCAATTATGTTAATGAGCATAATGCTACCCCCTGTTTCGGGCTATGCTCAGCTAAATAATCAGAAGCCCCAAAATCTTCAGAATGTAGGTATAGAAGAACATCTCGGCGATAAAGTTCCACTGGATCTCACCTTTGCAACTTCCGAAGGCGATTCGGTAACACTTGCCGAACTTATGGAAGGAGATAAACCGGTATTGTTAAACCCGGTGTACTACGAATGCCCCATGTTGTGTACTATGGTGACCGATGCCGTGTTTGCCGGCGTAAAAGAAGTAAAATGGAATCCAGGCAGAGAGTACATTATCATCACCTTCAGTATAGATCCTGAAGAGGATCATAAGCTTGCGGCAGCCACAAAGGCTCCCTTGCTTGAAAAACTGAACCGGCGGCATGCGGAAGAGGGCTGGTACTTTTTAACAGGTAAGGAAGAAGCCATACGGCCCCTTGCCCAGGCTATCGGCTTTAACTATGAGAAGATTGACAGAACGGGTGAATATGCCCACAGCGCCGCCATTATGTTTCTAAGTCCGGAAGGTGTAATAACACGTTATCTGTACGGCATCGGCTTCAATGAAAATAACATCCGCAGCGCACTCTATGAAGCTGCCGACGGTAAAATCGGAAGTACAATAGACAAACTTATTTTGTACTGCTACCAATACGACCCCGATTCGCAAAGTTACGTGCCCATTGCCTGGAGAGTCATGAAACTGGGCGGTATCGTAACATTGCTGTTTTTGGGTACATTCCTCGGCTTGTTCTGGCTCAGGGAAAAGAATACTAACAATGATAAGAATACTGACTGATATAACGAATGGAAATCTTTAGGATCATAAACGACTTCATTTTACCACCGGCCAAATCTACAGTGGCTGCCGACCATGACTTTTTGTTCTGGTTTGTCCACCTGGCCAGCTTTCTGCTGACTTTCGGTATCATTGTATCTTTAATCTATTTCCTGATTAAGTACCGAAGGAAGTCTGAAGACGATGTCACCCCGGTTATAACCCATAACAACAAGCTGGAGGTAACCTGGTCCGTCATTCCACTTATTATGGCCCTGATTACCTTTGGCTGGGGATTTCAGACCTTTTTAAAGCAAACTACCCCACCCGACGATGCCTATGAGATCAGCCTAACGGCCCAGATGTGGATGTGGCAGTTTCAGTACGAAAACGGAGCCCGCTCAGCCGGGGAGTTACACGTTCCGGCAAACCGGCCCATAAAACTGGTCATGAGCTCCCGCGACGTTATCCACTCCTTCTTTGTTCCCGATTTCCGAATTAAACAAGACATAGTACCCAACCGGTACACCATTGCCTGGTTTAACGCAATCGAACCCGGAGAGTCCATCATATTCTGTACGGAGTACTGCGGTGCCGGGCACTCGGATATGCTTGGTAAAGTGATTGTTCACGAACCGGAGGAATTTGAAGAGTGGCTGGCAGCCAACGCCGGTGGCGGGGGCGAGAAACCCTCCGATTTACCCCCGGCTGAATGGGGCGCGCAACTGGCGCAAGAGAACGCCTGCATGACCTGCCACTCAGCCGATGGATCTCAGACAGTAGGCCCAACATGGCAGGGTCTATTCGAAAGTAATGTAACCCTTACAGATGGATCTACCGTTACAGCTGATGAAAACTATCTCAGAGAATCTATCCTGGAACCCAACGCCAAAACTGTTGCAGGTTTTCCACCGGTTATGCCTACCTACCAGGGACAGCTTAATGATGAACAAATTGACGCAATTATCGAATACATAAAAACGCTGAAATAATATGGCAACTGCAGAAGCTAGCTCAAATATATCAAAAGTACAGGTCCGGCGGTATAAACCGGAAGAATACGCAGAACACAACTACCTGAACGTCGCAAAAGGCCTATGGTCTTGGCTAACCTCGGTAGATCACAAGCGTATTGGGATTCTCTATCTTGTAACAACCACTTTCTTCTTCCTTGTAGGAGGAGTCATGGCCTTACTGTTACGCATAGAGCTGTGGACACCGGCACAAACCTTCGTGGATGCAAACACCTACAATCAGTTATTTACGCTCCACGGCGCTATTATGATATTCCTGTTTCTGGTGCCCTCCGTTCCGGCGGTTCTGGGTAACTTCATCCTGCCGATTCAGGTAGGCGCCAAGGATATGGCATTACCAAGGCTAAACCTGTTTAGTTACTATCTCTATGCCATAGGTTCCCTGATTGCCGTCTATTCCATACTTCACGGAGGGATAGATACCGGATGGACGTTCTATACGCCCTACTCCTCTCAAACCGGAGGAGCTGTTACCTCTTTGGTTTTTGGTGTTTTTGTAGTTGGTTTCTCATCCATCCTGACTGCCGTTAACATCATCGCTACCATCCACAAGTTGAGAGCGCCGGGAATAACCTGGAGTAAGCTTTCACTCTTCGGCTGGAGCCTGTACGCCACCAGCATAATTATTATCCTTGCTACACCCGTACTGGCTATTACGCTGTTGCTGCTTACTATGGAGCGTATATTCGGCATCGGTATTTTCGATCCCGCGCTGGGTGGAGACCCCATTCTGTTCCAGCACTTTTTCTGGTTCTACAGCCACCCTGCCGTTTATATCATGATTGTTCCCGGCTTCGGTATTGTCTCAGAAATCGTTTCTACCTTTACCCGTAAAGTTATTTTTGGGTACTGGGCTATCGCCATCTCCTCCCTGGCCATTGCGTTTATAGGGTTCCTGGTATGGGGACACCACATGTTTGTTTCAGGGCAGGCTTCTCTGGCATCCATGGTATTCTCATTCCTCTCCTTCCTGGTAGGTATACCCACAGGCATTAAGATATTTAACTGGCTGGCCACGATGCACAGAGGGTCGATTTCCCTGCGAACCCCGTTATTATACATCCTCGGCTTCCTCTTCTTGTTTACCATAGGTGGCTTTACAGGCATAGCCCTGGCTACGCTGGCCCTCGATGTGCACGTGCACGATACCTACTATGTAGTGGCGCACTTCCACTTTGTGATGGTAGGCGGCATGGTGATGGCATTTATGGGCGGACTCCACTACTGGTGGCCTAAAATGTTTGGAAGGATGTACAATCAGGCCGTGGCAAAAATAGGCTGTCTTCTTATCTTCCTCGGCTTTAACCTCACCTTTATGCCCCAGTTTATCATGGGTATTCAGGGTATGCCGCGGCGATACTTCAATTACATAGACCAGTTCCAGGGGCTGCACCAGATCTCTACGATAGGTGCCTTTGTTCTCGGGATCGGTTTTATAATTGCCATCGCTAACTTTATCATGGCCATCTATAAAGGTAAAAAAGCCGGAGCCAATCCCTGGGGAAGCCGCGCTCTGGAATGGCAAATACCTTCTCCCGTACCTCCCCACAACTTTGATCATATACCCGTTATTATCCACGGCCCTTATGATTATCACCAGCCTATGGCCGACTTTCAGCTGGGGCTGGCAACCAACGGCCATGCACCTGCTCATGGAGCAGAAATAAGCGCTGAAAAACAAGAAACCGAAGAATAATTAATCACAGATAACTAAACGCTAATCATGGCTAATCATTCAACAACGACCCCGGCCCACCTGCTGCATCATTATGTTGATTCAGATCAGCAGTTTGATGCTGCAAAACTGGGGATGTGGATATTCATAGTAACCGAAACCCTTATGTTCGGTGGGCTGTTCGGTGCCTATATCGTCTATCGTGTATTATACCCTGAGTTATTTACACTGGCATCGGAAGAACTGGATACCATCATGGGTTCCATCAATACCGTTGTACTTATCGGAAGTAGCTTAACGGTTGCTTTGGCTATTAAATCAGCCCAGGTTAATAATAAGAGAAATATTATCATTAACCTGGCTATCACTCTGGCTCTCGCCTGCGTGTTCATGATTATTAAGTACTTCGAGTATACCCACAAGTTTGAACTCGGTATCTTTCCTGGTGTTTATTATGAATATGGAGGTATTGATCATCCACAGGCTCATATCTTTTTTAGCATATATTACATGATGACCGGATTACACGGTATCCACATCACCATAGGTATAGGACTCATGATCTGGCTTCTTGTAAAAGCATCTAAGAATGAGTTCCACAGCGGCTACTATACGCCTGTTGAAATCGTTGGCCTCTATTGGCACTTGGTTGATATCATCTGGATATTCCTGTTCCCGCTGTTCTACTTAATCGACTAATAATAAAAGCCTTTGACCCCATGAGCGGACATCATTCTTCATCCTATAAACTGTTACTCTCCGTTGCCGGAGCACTCTTGGCGTTAACCGTTTTAACGGTTGTGGTCCACTACATGTATATTCCGGAACCGTATTCTATCATCATTGCCGTGGTTATAGCTGTGTTCAAAGCTGCACTGGTTGCCCTGTTTTTCATGAACTTGTACTGGGACAGCAGGTTTAACACCATGCTATTTATAACGGCCTTTGTCTTCCTGACACTGCTGGTTGGAATTACCTTGCTGGATGTACTGTCCAGAGATGTACCAGTTCCCTCCTTCTAGCTGATGCTTGTTGGTAATGAACTGAATAATTGTACAATTCGGTTCTTACCTATACCGGACTTAAAAAGCCGGCTGCCTCATAGGCGAGCCGGCTTTTTTGTTATGAGCGGGCATAATATGAATCCAGAACAGCAATAAGCCGGCTATGCTTCCCTTCTTCTATACAATCCAGGCTTTCCTCTTCTTTTTCATACCGATTCCATATCTATAGTGGCATGACAGAACCGACCGGCGACTGAAAACGGCAGACCGGTGAAGTAATAGAGCCGTGGCATGATTGATCCCCCTGCTTAGCGGTGCTCCTTTCCTTGTAAGTAATACGCACCCCCCCTTACCTACGTCGTGCGCCCGACATAGTAATGTCGCACAGCCTGACATAGTAATGTCGCCCTGCCCGACATTATAATGTCGCACGGTATGACATAGTAATGTCGGAGGCACAACGTAGTAAAGGGTAGGGTGTGATGCTTCTTAGGATGGGTCGTACGCATACCTTGAGGGAGGAGCCTGGTCCTTATCCATCCAACCTGTTGGATCCGTGTTTGGGTGGATAATAGTCTATATCCAACGGCAGGAGCGTGTCTGCCTTACGGAGTACAAATCAATTTTCTTGCAGCCGGACGTGCGCTTCTGGCTGTTCTGTTCCCGCCACCCGCACAACCAGCAGAAACAGGAATTCCAGGCAGAATAAAACAGCCATCATAGTGAGATGTAAGATCTGGAATACGGGTGGCATGCCGAAATAATAGAGGCCTATTCCCAGCCCGATCTGAATCAGAATAATCGAAAATATACCTGCACCCAGTTTGGTTATGATGGATAAACCGGTCTTCTCATAGCTCAGATAGTATACTGCCAGGCCAGACAAGAAGATCGTCCACGAGAAAGAACGGTGTATTTCATCCATAGACCCTACCTGGTTCAGCCATAACTCTCTCGGCGGTGGGTTCGGGCTGTTTTTAATGACGTCTACGGCCTCACGCACCTGAGTACCCAGTACGGTTTGGGCCAGTGTAAAGAGGAGCAAAATCACCCCTGACCAATACAACCAGCTGCGTACCTTTTCATCTATCTCAACGATAAAATATACGCTTGTAGCCTTGAATACGGCATATAAAAGGATAGCCATGATGGCCATGGCCAGAACCATGTGCAGCGTTATTAACCCCTCGCTCAAGCCCGTTTTTACCACCTGCCCTCCTAACCAGCCCTGAAATAAGACCAGGGCAAGAGCCATGAATGAGCTGTAAAAGACAGCCGGTTCAGATGTGCGATACCTAAAAGAGAGCACAAAAGTGGCCATAATCAGCAATCCTATAAGTACCCCTACCAGCCTGTTCACATATTCCGTCCACATTAGCGTGGCGTTAAACTGCGATGCGTCGAACCCGGCCGGCAGATCGGCAGCCGATGTGGGCGGAATCCACATGCCGAAGCATTTGGGCCAGTCAGGACACCCCAGCCCGGCACCCGAGGCCCGGACAAGCCCACCTACAAGGATGAGAAAAAGAGTAGCAAGTACAGTAGTAATAGCAACTTTTTGATATGTATTTAGCTTCATTGACCGGAGGTATGTTCTGGGGTTGCGCTAAGTGAAAGAATATGTATTGAAAATGTGTAGAATATATGTACGCGGCGTTTTTTGCTGTTCTGCGTATTACCTGCAGGGATTATTATTACTCCTTCTCAGGTAACAAATATCAAAATTAATCAGTACCTTGTATGCACCAAAAAATGAGAAGACAACATGAAGTTAAGTACTGATTTTACCCTTTCAAAGTTCATTGATACAGAAAAGCTGAGAGCCTATTATCAGCTAACCAAGCCAGGTATCACCTTCACTGTTTTGGCCAGTATGCTGGTTGGATTTATTCTGGGCTCCGGAAGCGAGATAGACTATCTGTTAATGTTACATGCTTTTATCGGTACCTGGCTCATTGCCGGCGGAACCGCGGCCCATAACCAGTTTATGGAGTGGAGGCATGATGGTAAGATGAAACGCACCCGTAAACGTCCCCTGCCTTCCAACAGAATCACCCCCGCGCAGGGCGCCCGGTTCTCCATTTCGCTTATTTTAGGAGGCCTGCTGTATCTGGTGTTAATGGTTAACTATGTAGCGGCGCTTATATCCATAGCTACCGCCATTCTGTATCTCGGTGCCTACACACCAATGAAGAGAATTTCTGCGGTAAACCTGTTTATAGGAGCTATACCCGGAGCCCTGCCACCTGTGGGCGGATGGGCTGCAGCAACGGGCCATCTGGGCAGTATGGGTATGTGGCTCTTGTTCGGCATTGTCTTTTTATGGCAGGTCCCTCATGTGATGTCTATCGCGTGGGTATGCAAAGACGACTACCGCAACGCAGGCTTCATTATGCTGCCAAAAAACGATGAGAACGGCTTTAAAACCACGGTCCTTATCCTCTCCTGCCTCATGGCCCTGCTGCCCGTTACGTGGGGAATTTACGCGGTTGAGATGAGCAGTTGGATCTACTTATCCGGGGCTATGATCTGTGCTCTGGTGTTTCTCTATTACGGAATACTCTTTGCCAGGGACCGAAGTAAAGAAGCAGCTAAAAAACTGATGTTCAGCTCGTTTGGCTACCTGCCTCTGGTTTGGATCTTTATCTTTTTGGATCGGCTGATTCTGGCTTAAATGCCTGAGTGAGAGGCAGGATGGTTACGTTCTGCTTTGGTACAGCCGTAATTATTAAGCCTGCCCCGATCTCTGTAGGAATCCGTTCGTAGTACTATATCAGAGGATGGCACGAGCGGATCGCGCGGGCGGACAGGCCACTCGCGCCATTTGGTGTTGCCCTTCTGTCTTGATGCAGCCTGGATCTCCGATATAACCCTGACAGGGTTATAACGGGTTTGGCGCTATCCCGGACAAACATCTATTCGTATATAGCCGGATATTTTGTAGGATCGGACTCGTGCATAATGGCATACACGGCATCGAAAATATCTTCTGCATTGGGTTTGGAGAAGTAGTCGCCGTCTGAGCCGAAAGCTCCGCGATGCTCTTTGGCTGTGAGGCACCGCGCTTCGGAATCCAGATAATAATATCCCCCCTGTTCATCCAGCACATTGTGCATCATAAACGCCGATGCCCCGCCGGGTACATCCTCATCTATAAATAATATGCGGTTGGTCTTTTTAAGGGATTCCACAATCATATGGTGACGGTCGAACGGCAGCAGAGTGCGTACATCGATAAGTTCGGCGGATATGCCCGCATCCTCCAGCTGGGGAAGAACGGATTCACAAATATTACAGGTAGAGCCATAGGAGACGATGGTAATATCCTCCCCTTCCGAAACTATTTTGGGGATACCTAAAGGAACGGTAAACTCGCCCAGGTTCGAGGGCAGGTTTTCTTTGAGACGGTAAGCGTTAAGAGGCTCAATGACAAGGGCCGGATCATCGCCGCGGAGCAACGTATTGTACATACCGGCTGCATCGGTCAGATTACGGGGCACACATACATGAATGCCTCTCACTCCGTTGATAATCATTCCCATAGGTGAGCCTGTATGCCAGATGCCTTCCAGCCTGTGCCCCCGGGTACGAACAATTACAGGGGCTTTCTGTCCACCGGCGCTTCTGTAGTGTAGCGTGGCCAGATCGTCGCTAAGCCCCTGGAAGCAGTATAGTAAATAGTCCAGGTACTGTATCTCTGCTATGGGACGCAGCCCCCGCAGAGCCATCCCGATTCCCTGCCCCAGAATGGTAGCTTCACGGATACCGGTATCGCCAACCCGTATCTTTCCATATTTTTCCTGCATGCCTTCCAGCCCCTTGTTCACATCGCCCAGCCGGCCGGTATCTTCTCCAAAAGCTATAAGTCCGGGGTATTTTTCAAAAAGTTTATCAAAATTATCACGCAGCACCACCCGTCCATCTACGCTTTTAGCGGGGTTAGCATACTGCGGCTCTATCTCTTTAATATGAAGCGGGGAATGTTTCGACTCTGAATACAGATGAGAACTGTACCGCTGTTTATTGACTTTCTCACTCTCCTTCAGCCAGCTTATTAATTTCTGTTTGGCTTCTGACTTCTCCATTCGAACTAACCGTAATGCTTGCTTAACGGCAGAAATAATATGGCGCCTCAGTGGCACTTTCGGCGCTTTCATCTCCTGCATTACCTCCAGCAGCCTCTCTTTATTGCGGCTCTGAGATGACAGCTGGTTCAACAGCCCGGACACCTCCTTAGACTCTTTCTTCATTTCACTGACGAAGGTACTCCACGCAGCTTTTTGGGCCTCTTTCACTTCCACCCGCGCTTCTTCTTCCAACTGCTTCAGTTCTTCTTCTGTTGCAATTTGCTCTTGTATTATCCACTGCCTCATCTTGCTGTTACAGCAGAAGTCCTTCTCCCACTTCAGGCGCTCTTTAGATTTATACCGTTCGTGTGATCCGGAAGTGGAATGCCCCTGAGGCTGAGTTACCTCCTGTACATGAACCAATACAGGGACGTGCTCTTTCCTTGCTATGTCCGCTGCCTTCTCATACGTTTTCATCAAAGCCGGGTAATCCCATCCCTTAACGGTCAAGATTTCGAAGCCCTTTTCACTATCGGTTCTTTGGAATCCTTCAAGTGCTCTGGAAATGCTCTCTTTAGTGGTTTGATACTTTCGCGGGACGGATATCCCGTATCCATCATCCCAAACCGATATAACCATGGGTACTTGCAACACCCCTGCTGCGTTAACAGTCTCCCAGAATACTCCTTCCGAAGTGCTCGCATCACCAATAGTTCCCCAGGCTACCTCGTCGCCGTTAACAGAGAATTTCCTAAACTCTTTATGCTTCCTCAGTTCCTCGACATTCCGGTATACTTTGGATGCCTGAGCCAGCCCCAGAAGCCTTGCCATCTGGCTTGCAGTCGGAGACATATCCGGCGAGGTATTCTTCATTTTTGTCAGGTCTTTCCAGTTCCCCTCCTCATCCAGACTTCGGGTGCTGAAATGGGCATTCATCTGGCGGCCTCCGGAATGAGGGTCAGCCTCTAAATTGGCATGAGCATATAGCTGAGAAAAAAACTGCTTTACGGTAACCTGGCCAATAGCCAGCATGAATGTTTGATCCCTGTAATACCCCGAGCGAAAGTCTCCGTCTCTAAAAAACCGGGCCATGGCAATCTGAGGTATCTCCTTGCCATCACCGAAAATGCCGAATTTAGCTTTACCTGTCAGGGTTTCTTTGCGACCGAGATAAGAAGCTTCCCGGCTTATTACGGCCAATTTATAATCATTCAGCACCTCTTGAGCCTGTTCTTTTGTATATGCAACTTCGGAAGTTAATTGTGAATGTGAGATTCGTCTGTTTTTGGTCTTGGTACTTGCCATAATGTCAAAAATTCAAGATTACCAGCCTGCCGACGGCCGTTCCAATTTAAAGGACAAAAGAGGGCTTGAATAATAAGCGCTAACTCTGAAAGCAAAAAGCGGGAGTTGTCTGTTTTCAGAGGATGGCAAACCGGAATGTATGTCAAGCCCTGATTCTGTTTATTTGCTGGTTTTACTTGCCACTCAAAAGCTCACAACCATACCTCTGTACTACCGCTCATTGTAACCCGATCATTGTACGAAGCCCCCCTTTGTCATTTTAATAGGGTCAAGTGCTTCGTTAAGTTCCTTTTCAGAAAGATCGGTCATCTCTCTGGCTACATCTTTAACAGGCCGCCCCTGCATAAAGGCCTGTTTTGCAATTTTAGCTGCCTGGTCGTACCCGATAACAGGATTCAATGCAGTGACAAGAATGGGATTGCGCCCCACCATGTCTGCAATACGCTCTTTGTTAACAGAAAGACGGGATACCGACCGCTCAGCCAGGTTACGCGCCGAATTAGCTAAAATATCAATAGACTCCAACAGGTTATGAGCCACAACCGGAAGCATCACGTTTAGCTCAAAATTGCCCGACTGCCCTGCCACGGTTATCGCGGCATCGTTTCCGATAACCTGAGCACACGCCATAGTCAGCGACTCTTCAACAACCGGATTAACTTTACCCGGCATGATAGAAGAACCAGGCTGCAAGGCAGCGAGCTGAATCTCACCCATACCGCTGTTAGGGCCTGAATTCATCCAGCGTAGGTCGTTACCGATTTTCATCAGCCCTACCGCTATCGTTTTTAGCTGGCCGCTCAGTTCCACCGGCGCATCCACTGTTGCCTGTGCTTCAAAATGATTTTCCGCTTCCCTGAAGTCAATTCCCATACTTTTACTAAGCTCTGCGGCCACTTTCTTACCAAAATCCGGATGGGTATTCAGGCCGGTTCCCACGGCTGTACCTCCCTGTGGCAGTTCGGTAAGGCGGCTAAGAGCAGATTCTACCCTCTCAATGCCCAGCGCAATCTGGCGGGCAAACCCACCAAACTCCTGCTCAATTGTTACAGGCATGGCATCCATCAGATGGGTTCTGCCCGTTTTGACCACATCGGCGTATTCCTTTCCTTTTTCAATAAAGGCATCATGCAGCTGTTGTAACGCCGGAATCAGGTTATTTGTAACCGAAGCCACGGCAGCTACCCTTATAGCTGTTGGAATAACATCGTTAGAGCTTTGCCCGAAATTTATATGATCGTTGGGGTGAATAACCGTTTCCACATCTTCCCCTTTCAGCTCGTTTGCCCTTTTAGCAATTATTTCGTTGGCATTCATGTTGGTGGATGTGCCAGAGCCGGTTTGGAAAATATCAATAGCAAAATGATCGTCGAACTTGCCCTCGATTACTTCCTGTGCAGCCTTTTGAATAGCCTCGGCTATGTCTTTATCCAGCATACCCAGCCCGGCATTTACTTTAGCCGCACATTTCTTAACTCTGCCCAGCGCTTCTATAAAACTATGGCTAAACCTAATGCCGCTTATAGGGAAGTTATCTATAGCTCTCTGTGTCTGTGCCCCATAGTAAGCTTCTTTTGGCACTTTCACTTCGCCCATTGAATCTTTTTCGATACGGAAATCACTCATAATAATAGTTAAAGCAGGTTTTTATTGAGAATATCGTCTTAAATCATATACAAGGCCCTGCAGTCAGGGGCATTGAAAGGTAGGAAATTTTGAGGAGATTTGGGGAAGGGTAAATTGAATCATTACGAGACCGACTTAATGACTCAACCTCACAGTGATTCAATCAATCAATCGATAAATCCCTGCGATACATACGGTACGTCTTTTCGAGGCGGGCACCTATTTTTTCTGCAACACGGATCATATTCTGATTGGTTTCGAGTACCCAGCTCAATTCCGATGACTTGTAACCGACCTGCTGGCCGTTCAGTATGGCCTCTTTATGCAACAGTGCGTCTATTCCTTTTCCCTGGTATTCCGGCACTACTCCCATAAGGGCGGTACGTATTTGATTGATCTTGCGCCGGTGCCACAGCAGTTTGAAAATTCCCGTAGGAAAAAGCGTGCCATCCATGTGCTTCAGAGCCTGATTCAGATCGGGCAGGGCGATAGAGAACGCTACCGGCTCCCCATTTACCTCGGCGATATGAGCCACTTTAGGGTCCAGAATAGGTTTAAGATCTTTGGCCACGGCATCGAACTCGGCTTCGGTAAGGGGAATAAACCCCCAGTTGTTCGCCCAGGCTTTGTTATAGATCTGCCGTACAATCTGCACTTCGCTTTCAATGTTTTTTGGATCCACTTGCCGAATCCTGAGCGTAGGCAGGCGCCTGCGCACAATCTCCTCTGCCCTATACATTCTGGTCATAGCCACCGTTGCCTGGGTTACACGGAAGGCGTGCATATCCATCGCCTTTTCCAGGCCGGCGCTATTGATGAGTTTATCGTAATAAGGCTTGTGATACGGCATGAGTATACCGGGATCATGATCAAATCCATCAACCAGAACACCGATTTCATCCATCATACTCGGATTGGATGGCCCCAGCATCTCAGTATAGCCTCGCTCTTGCAGCCAGTCTGAGGCCACTTTGAAAAGAAGATATGCTACTGACTCGTCATCTATACATTCAAAAAAGCCAAAAAAGCCGGTTTTACTTCCATGATATTCATTAAACCGATGGTCCTCAATAGCGGCAATACGTCCACATACTTTACCGTTCTGTTCGGCGATGAATAAAGCGATGTTCCCGTTTTTATAAAAAGGATTCTTCTTGGTATCGATGAGCTTCTTCTGCTCCATTTTTAAAGGAGCTATCCAATGCTCTTCCCCTTTGTAGTGCGTGTATGGGAACTGCAGAAACTGTTTCCGTTCCTTCTTTGAAGTAACAAGCGTTACTCCGTTTGTCTTTGGCTTTTTCTCCACCGGCTACATCTGGTCTATAAGTGAATGGCCGTTTCTATCAATAACTCCGCGCTCAATACCTACTTTTCGGAAGGCTTCCAGAATACGATTAAGGTGTTCATCGGTATGGGTAGCCATGTAGCTGGTACGCATGAGCGACTGCCCTTTAGGGACAGCCGGGGGTACCACGGCATTAACATAAACACCTGCTTCAAACAGAGCTTTCCAAAACTTAAAACACTCCAGCATCTCGCCTATTACTACAGGGATGATGGGGGTCTGGCTTGACCATACGTTGAATCCCATCTCACGCAACTCTGTTCTCATATAACTGGAGATTTCCTGCAACCGATCCAGGCGCCAGGTCTCTTCTTTCAATATTTCCAGCGCTTTTAAAACAGTGGCAACGTTAGCGGGAGGCATAGATGCGCTAAAGATGTGTGCCGGTGAGTGGTGGCGTATAAATTCTATTACTTCCTTATCACCTACCAAAAATCCACCTAAAGAAGCAAAAGACTTTGAAAATGTTCCGCTGATCAGATCAACATCTTCCAGCAAGCCGAAGGTGGAAGCGGATCCACGCCCACCCTCGCCAACTACTCCGATGGCATGCGCATCGTCCAGATAGAGACGGGCGCCAAATTCTTTTTTTAGTTTCACCAGTTCGGGCACTTTGGCAATGGTTCCGGACATTGAAAAGACGCCGTCGCTGACAATCAACTTACCGGCTTTTTTATCTGCCCGTTCCAGTTGTCTTCTCAGCTGTTCCATGTCATTGTGCTGGTAACGCATAGTCTTGGCATTGGAAATCAGCGTTCCGGTAACAATACATGCATGGTTGTCTTTATCAGAGAAGATGATGTCCTGCCGGCCTGCAATAGTCTGGATGGAACCTTCATTCGTTTGATACCCCGTACTAAACAACACGCAGGATTCCTTACGCATAAAATCAGCGAGCTTATCTTCGAGCTCCAGGTGCAGGTCTAACGTACCATTCAGATACCGCGACCCCGTACAGCCGGTGCCATAAACCTTTATTACTTCCCGGGCCGCCTCTATCACCCGGGGATCATTTGTTAACCCCAGGTAGTTATTCGAACCCGCCATGATGACTTCACGGCCATCGATTTTAACTGTTGTACCGTCGGTAGCCTGCAGTGGTTTAAAGTAGGGATATAGCCCTTCAGCTTTTACTTCATCCGCTTTGGTAAATTCAAATGCTTTGGCAAAAATGTCGTTTGTTTTCAGATCAGATTTAGAATCGGCCATTCGTTCTTTCTTTCGGCTTTTCATGAGTGCTTATCATGGCAAATATACTTCCATATTAAGCATCAATCAAATTATGAATAATATAATGTTGTTTTTCCTGCTTGTGGTTACTTTATCGGCCTATGACTTCCTGTAAATAGTATACATACTGATCAGCCACTTTTTGCCAGTTAAATTTATTTTCCACATAAGATCTGGCTTTTCCTGATAATTTCTTTAGACCATTTGACAAAACCTTATCTATTTGCGCCGCAAATTGTCCGGCTTCCAGGGCAGGTACACGATAACCGTTCTCTCCCTGTTCAATAACATCCCTGATACCTTCAAGGTCGGATGCAACAGCCGGGGTTTCTGCCATGTTGGCCTCCAGCATTACTATACCGAATCCCTCCATATCCCCGTTTACGGGTATATTAGGCATTATAAAAAGGTCGGAAGATGCATAAGCCTGCTTCAGTACAGCATCCGGCTGCCTGCCTAATAAGAAAATCCGGTCTTTTAGATCGGACTCCCTGACAGCCTGATCTATATTCTCATATTCCGGGCCATCGCCAATGGCAACATATATACTGTTTGAAGCTAACTTTGGGAATACGTTACGAATAAACCATTCATGCCCCTTTCGTTTCACCTGTCGGCCTACCGAAAGCAACATATATTTTCCATCCAGAGGAATTCCAAAGTTTCGCTGCAGGCTGGATCGTGACGCCTCTTTATCGGGGAAATCAACCAGACTTGTCAAATCGAGTCCGTTGGGCAGGGCTACGCCGTTACCGGGGTGCATACCGCGCTTAATGCACTCCTGCCGGGTGGCTTCGGATACAGAAATGACCCCGTCCAGGCTGTTAAAAACCTTGGGCAAAAACCGCTGATATATACCTACCGGCAGAGTAACATCCCTTCCATGATTAATCGCGACCATAGGAATGGAGATACGGTTTCTCAAGAACCAGGCCAGACTGGCCGTTACCATAGATGAGAATAAAATAACATCTGCCTGTGTCTGTCGGGCGCGGACAGGAAGTTCAACCAGCTGTTTAACAAGAAAAGCAAATGTTTGTAAGCCTATGCGCCCCTTTCCGGAAACGTTGACCGTTTCGGTTACTAAATCAACATGATCTTTGCACCTCAGTTCCTGAATCAGCTGCAGGCTGACCCGTTGCATGCCTCCAACATTTTCCAGAATGGTTCCATCAGACGGATGGGTGTGGGATATGTATAGGATACGCACGTTGTCTAAAATTTAAGAGTTGGACGCGTTGACCCCAACGCTTCTTTATAGTTCTCCAGCAATTCGGTGTTAACATTATGCCATGAATAAGCCAGAGCTTTCTGCCGGGCTGTTTCACCCATTTTCTGCCGAAGGCCGTCATCTTCAGCTATTTTCTTTATACACCGGGCGAACTCTGCGGTATTGCGCGGAGGAGCCAGAAACCCATTTATTCCCGACTCGACCAGCGACCGGCTGCCTGTTGCATCAGCCACCACACAGGGAAGGCCGCTAGACATCGCCTCAAGTGTAACATTACCGAATGTCTCTGTCTCGGACGGAAACAGAAATATATCACTGCTGGCATATGCCTTGTACAGCTCTTCACCGGTAATAAACCCTGTAAAGTGAGCTTCAGGCAACATTCCCTGCAACTCTTTCATTGCCGGTCCATCGCCCACAACCATGGGTCTGACCGTATCATCTAGCTTTTTGATGACATCTACAAATGTTTGCAGGTTTTTTTCCCAAACCAGACGGGAAACAAACGCAACTACCTTTTCATGATCGTCAAACCCTATGGAGCGGCGCCATTCCATATCTCGTTTTTCAGGGCTAAAGTCGTCTGTGTGGACACCCCGCGCCCAAATACGTATTCCATGAATAATGCCCTGTTCGTTTAGCTTGGCTGCCATTGAAGGTGTGGGCACATACACATGCTTACATTGGCTGTAAAACCATGCCAGATACTTCCATCCCAGAAGTTCCAGCATCTCCAGGTTATAGTACTTCAGATAGCTGGTAAAATGGGTATGGTATGAAGATACAATTTGAACTTTGTTTTCCTGAGCCCAACGCAAAGCCCTAAATCCAAGAAGATCCGGCGTAGCCAAATGTACCAGCGTAGGGCCGAATTCGTGCAGCCTTCTGCGGGCCGATTCCGGAAAACTGGTAGAAACACGATATTCCGGCCTGCCAGGCATGGGAACAGAGGGAACTGAAATGAATTCTCCGTTATGTTCCAAGGCCGGCTCGTCTGACGTGGGCCCGAAGATAATAACAGGTATATTTTGTTCTTCTAAAAAAGCTACCAATCGGTTCAGAGTAAGAGATACGCCATCGCGAATATGATTATAGTTACCTGTAAAAATCGCTACACGTAGTTCGCTCATAAATTTTCCAATGCATCATTCTGATTTGTATCTTCCCAACGATTTAAACTTTGATTATCCTGTCAAAGTAAAACGTTAACAACCAGGGCGTGCAGACAATAAGCCCCGGCCGCTGTCGGGAAAGAGCACAGTGTTCCATACGTTAATAATCCGCACGTCCCAAGCCTTCAAATATACAAATTTTGATGAAAGCCTTTATAACCGGCGGTACAGGTTTTATCGGAAGCCACCTTGTCGATTCCCTGATAGAACATGAGGATTACTCAGAGATTCGCTGTCTCGTCCGAAGCAGTGATAAATGGTTGAAAAGTAAAGACTTTTTACGAATAGAAGGTGATCTCCACAATCTCTCTGCACTTACTAAAGCCGTCAGAAATGTGGATGTGGTCTTCCATCTGGCGGGAGTAGTTAAAGCGCAGACATACCAGGAATTTGAGCGTGCAAACGTCGAGGCAACCGAAAACCTGGTGCGCATAGCTCAGAAAGAGGGCGTAAAAAAAATAGTCATTCTCTCCTCTCTGGCTGCAGCGGGCCCCAGCCAAAACGGCCCCGTTACCGAAAGTGACCGCATGTTGCCGGTAAGTATGTACGGACGTTCAAAAAAGAGGATGGAAGAGACCATTCACGCCATTGCCGACAAAGATACCTCTGTGACAATACTGCGTCCCCCCGCGGTCTATGGGCCACGTGAGGATCAGATATTCACCTTTTTTAAAATGGTCTCTAACCATATCTGCCCAATTATAGGAGACGGCCAAACCCCAAAAATATCTATGGTTTATGTAGGCGACGTAATTCAGGGAATCCTGAAAGCGGCTGACCAGCGGGAACCGGGCGTTCGAACCTACTTCATTTCAGGCGAACATATTCACACCTGGGAGGAAATCCGGAAAATTACCACCACTGTATTGGGTAAGAAAGCCATCCCGGTTTATGTCAAACCCCGGCACGTAAAAAAAATCGCAACTTTAATTGAAAAAACTGCATCATTCTTTGGATCTTATCCCGTTCTAAACCAGGATAAAGCCAATGAGTTGGTCCTGGAATGGACCTGTTCGATTGAAAAGGCACAGAAAGAGCTGAACTACAAACCGGAATATTCACTGGCTGAAGGTATCTCTCGAACCATACGCTGGTATAAGCTGCATCACTGGCTATAACCAAACAGAGGTGTTCGTTGTCAGCAGCTAGTGTCACTATCCGCTCATTCGTATGGTCTGGCAGGAAGCCACTAAAGCGCCAAAACTCAAAAATACACTAATTTATTTTTGCTTTCGTGTTTTAGTGGCAATAAACGTACACCATATACAACAAACTACTCTATGAAAACATTAGGCTACTATATTTTATTCGCTCTGTTCCCATTGGTATGTGCCCGTACCCTCCCGGCGCAGCCACAGCTGGAAAAAGATTACTCCTATGTGATGGAAATTCCATCCGTTATGGCGATAGAAAGTTCTCCCGCGCATGTATATATCTTGTCTAACACAGAAGGCATGGTCGTATTCCGCACGAAAGAGGACACGCTTCAGTGGCTGTACTCATCTACCGGTATGGAGCAACGAGGCAATACCGTTACCGCAGATATCCGTTTCGCTTATCTATATGGCTACAACAGGCGTCTTACCGTGCTGGAGCCTACTTCGGTGTTGGGCGTTTACTCTTCAACCCTGCTACCGAATAAACCACTCGATGCCGAGCGTATGGACCACCATCTTTATGTCGCTTTGGGGGCGGGCGGATTGGGACGGCTATCCCTCCGTACTCCCTCTGCCGTAGACTCTGCAATTATTTTTGCCGATAGCGATCGGCTTCGTGGCGAAAACATTATCAGTCTTGAAGCTTCAAACAATCAGCTTTTTGCTCTTTCGGGTAGTAGTAAACTCTTCGTTCTGAATCCATCGGAAGACGAATTTACCATTTCCGATGAGTTTTCACTTGCCCGAAAAGTTAGCCGCATTTTTCTATCCGGAGGCAGACTTTATGGCACAGATGACGAAGGCAATATCTATGAAATCAATCAGTCTGCAAATTTAATTCAGTTAGGCACCATAGGGGAACCGGTCGAAAAGATCCAAATGTGGAGAGACTGGCTGTTAATTCAGGGTTCATCTAACAGAATCTGGACCTCCTACCAGGACCGTTCTCCCGTATTGTGGAAAGATGATCCCAAAGCAGGTAACTTCTTCACCGTCGCACAAGGTCAGTTATGGCTAAGTGAATACAACCAAATCAGCCGTATCATACCAACACATACTTCGGAGGGGACAAGGGTCAGTCGGGCTTCTTCCGTCACCGGAAAGCTTAAGCTGACACCCATCGAAAACCAGATCGTCCCTTTTCCCAAACCCCTGCTGCTCTCTCTGGATTTCGAGTCTGATTTCCCCATGGATCAGGTGCAGTTTGCCTATCAGTCCGATATCAGTACGGCCAAGATAAAAGGCAACGGATTTTACTGGCAGCCGCAAGCCAATGACGTAGGCCAGCATCGCATCAAAATAATTGCGACGGCCAGCGACGGACAAACCGATAGCACCAGCTTCCTGGCAGAGGTACGATCATTCAACGCCCCGCCGCGCTTCACGCCATTCAGGCCTATGACCATTCCTGTAGAACGCCCCTTTACATTGCCGATAAAAGCGCTCGACCCTGATGGGATGAACCAGAACCTTATCCGTTATCTCGGAGTTGACCTTCCGGAGGGCGCCTCGATTGATGAACAGACGGGCGAGTTCACATGGACACCGACCATCCGGCAGGTCGGCGAAAACAAGTTCCGGGTTATTGCCACTGATCAATATGGTGCTGCCTCATCCACCGATATTGTAATTCGGGTTGTTGAAGCAACACAGAGCGCCCAGAATGATAACTAATTAATCTGCCGGATCCCCTAAACCTTCTACACGGAATTTAGGGAGATCTGAAAGTATGATAACTATTAAAAGCTTTAAATCTCTTAACCTCATCTCTTTAGTGGATAAAGAATCCTTCAGGTCAGATTTGTTGTCATGGTATGACCGCAATAAAAGAGATCTCCCGTGGCGGGGTTGCGGAGATCCCTACAAGATCTGGATTTCAGAAATCATGCTGCAGCAAACGCGTGTAGACCAGGTAATTCCATACTACTATCGCTTCATAAACCGCTTTCCCACGGTCCACGATCTGGCCGAAGCCGGGCTGCAGGAAGTATTGAAAGTATGGGAAGGCCTGGGTTACTACAGCCGGGCACGAAACCTGCACCATGCCGCCAAAACCGTGGCAGAAAGATTCAACGGATTGATTCCCGACACCTGGGATGAGATCAAGGAACTGAAAGGAATAGGCCCTTACTCTGCCTCCGCTATACTCAGCATTGCTTTTGGCAGGCCGTATGCTGTCGTTGATGGCAATGTCATCCGCGTTCTGGCCCGTTTCTTCGGCATTGAAACTGATGTACGAAAAGCCACAACTAAAAACCTTATCCAGGGTTATGCCGATGAACTACTCGACCCCGGGCGTCCGGGTGATTTCAACCAGGCTTTGATGGAACTGGGTGCCACGGTATGTACCCCCTCCTCGCCTGGTTGCCAAAATTGCCCCCTGGGCAGCCGGTGTGCGGCCCGAGCCATAGCAAGGACGGATACCATTCCCTATAAATCTCCCGCAAAGAAAAAGCCGCATCACCAGATCGGTGTCGGGGTTCTTAAAAACAACCAGGGCGAGGTACTTATTGCACACCGCCCGGAGAACGCTATGCTGGGAGGCCTTTGGGAATTCCCCGGCGGCAAGCAAAAAGAAACAGAAGGTATTATGGAGACGGTTATACGGGAACTCCGGGAAGAGCTGGGTATCGAGGCCAGAATTATCCGGCCATTGATGAAGCTCGACCACACCTACTCCCACTTCAAAATAACGCTTCACGCTTTTATCTGTGAATTGGTCAGTGGAGAACCGAAGCCTAATGCCAGCCAACAGATAAAATGGGTACCTGTGGATGAACTCGATCAATATCCCTTTCCCAAAGCCAACCGCCGGATTACCGACAAACTGATGAGCATGTATAACGGGCAATAAAATCCGGAGTTATAATGCGAAACACCAATCATTTACAGCCAATTTCTCTCAGGCAGGAGCTTAGGAAAGCGAATCTTTAATATACTAATGGCCAGAAAACTCAAATCGCTCTCCAGAGAGAAAACTCTCAAACTGAAACCATTTCTGGATGAATGGGTACGCCGGATAGAACAGCCGGAGTACGTTGAAAAAGACCCGGTACTGTTCATGCACGCCTTCAGTGATAAAGAAGACCAGGCCCTTGCGGGTTTCTTTGCGGCCATCATGGCATGGGGACGCCGCGATATCATTATCAGAAAAGTGCAGGACTTACTTGACAGGATGGACAACCGTCCGGCTGAGTTCATCGGCAACTTTGCGGAGAGCGATGCTCATCGGTTCGATGGTTTTAAGCACCGCACTTTTAAGCCGTCCGACATCTACTGGCTGGTAAAAATTCTCAGCACTATTCTGCGCCGTCACCATTCCTTCGAAGAGTTCTGGCGGTACTGCTACCAAAAAGCCCGGACAACAGGCCGCGAATTAATAGCCGTATTCCACGAAGAGTTCTTTGCCCTGCAACCGGAAACTCCCCGCAGAAGCAGAAAGCATATATCCAACTCAGAAAAACACAGTTCCTGCAAACGCCTCTACCTCTATCTCCGCTGGGCAGTGCGCAAAAACAGCCCTGTAGACCTGGGTATTATGGACTTCATGCCGCCCTCGGAGCTCATCCTGCCCCTGGATGTACATGTAGCCCGCCAGGCCCGTGCCCTTGGCCTTCTAACACGCCATTACAATGATTGGAAAGCAGCGCTGGAGATCACGCGGCAGGCACGCCTGCTGGATCCCGAAGATCCTGCAAAATATGATTATGCTCTATTTGGATTAGGTGTCTCTGACTATCAAATTCCTGAAGACTACATTATCAATGACCCCGCCGGTTAGCTCACATCAGAGCAATGACCGTAATCACAGGTCTTGAATAAAAGAAAAAGGTAAAAAACGAGAAGTGAAAGGAAAGAAGCTAAAAGCCAGAAGTAAGAAGCAAGAAGAGCGGCTGGTGCCTTTATCTGCCATTCACCATGCCTTCCCTGTACCAGCCTGATACCTGATACCGGCCTTCTCCTGACCTCCTCCTGCAAATGTAGGAGGAAACAAGGAGAAGAGAGGGAGAAGACAAGGAGAAGGTCAGGCCTTGATATGGCCCGTATACGCAGAAGGTATGGCTATATATCCCTACCCTTTGTGTCTTTTGTGCTTTCGTGGTTACTCCTTCCCCTATCCAATCAATAAATGATAATTAATTTTTTTTTCTTATATTAAGTGTCTAATTAAGAATTTAACCAAACACAAAGGATTGTTGATTACACATGGTTGGAGTAAACGTAAAAGATAATGAAAGCATTGATCGGGCGATCAACCGGTTTAAGAAACTGGTTACGCGCTCCCGCATCTTAAATGAGTATAAAGAGCGTCAGCAGTATACCAAGCCCTCTGAAGAACGGCGGGAAGCGCTGAAGAAGAGTATCCGCGACCAGCGTCGTCGTCAGCGAAATGATTACTAGAGGCGGGTAGGCTTTCTTACCACTTTTACCGCCCTTTGACATTTACCAGATGCTAAAGGGCTTTTTTTATAGCTTCGGGAAAATTAAGCGCGCTGTGAAGGGTTATCGCCCTCTTCTCTTTAACGCTGTTTGCACCAGGAATAAAGGCCTGCTTAAAACCCATCTTTTCTATCTCGCCAAGCCGCTGGGGCAACTTGCTCACTGCCCGTATTTCAGAGCCGAGTCCGACCTCTCCTAAAAAAACTGAGTCTGTGGAAAGCGGCCTGTCCAGCAGGCTGGAAACCAGGGCGCAGACCACCCCAAGATCTCCTGCTGTATCATTTAGCTTTATCCCTCCTGCAACGTTGAGGTATACATCCTGTCCGGAGAACTGGTATCCTCCCCTTTTTTCCAGTACCGCCAGCAACAGCGAAAGCCTTCGGTGGTCGAAACCGCTTGCGGTACGCTGTGGTGTGCCGTAATTACTGGGGGTAACCAGCGCCTGTACTTCAATTAACAGAGGCCTGGAGCCTTCTATGGTACAGACAACGGCATTGCCGCTGACGTTACTGTTGTAGTCTGAAAGAAAAAGCTGCGACGGATTTAATACATCCACCAATCCGTGCTCCTGCATCTCGAATACCCCGACTTCCTGTGCGGGGCCGAACCGGTTTTTAAGGCTCCTGAGCATGCGGTACGTGTAATTATTATCTCCTTCAAATTGTAGCACCGTATCTACCATATGCTCCAGTACACGCGGGCCGGCTATGTCTCCTTCTTTGGTTACATGGCCGATCACAATGGTGGTAATATTTTGCCTTTTAGCCAGCTGCTGCAACAGGGCGGCACATTCTTTTACCTGTTGAACACTGCCTGCCATACCGGATAGCTCTGTGCGATAGACGGTTTGAATGGAATCTACCACCAGCAGATCGGGATTCAGTTTTTGGGCTTCGGCCAGAACAGCACTAATATCCGTTTCCGTATATACATACAGATTTTCTGAATTAACTCCCAGCCGCCTGGCGCGCTGTTTTATCTGCCCTGCCGATTCCTCTCCGGCGCAGTAAAGAATTTTTAAGTCCGGGCGGGCTTTCCCGATTTGAAGTGTCAGCGTACTTTTTCCTATACCGGGATCTCCTCCTATCAGTATAAGTGATCCGGGCATAAATCCGCCCCCCAGAACCCGGTCCAGCTCTGGAATATTGCTGGGAAAGCGCGACTCCTCGTTATATTCGATTTCATTCAGCGGCCTGGGCGGTTCAGCCTTAGCCAGCCCTTCCACTTTACTCTTGTGGGGAGCCTCTCCGTTGCCTTTCTTGTCTACCTTGAACTCTTCGAAGGTGTGCCAGCTGCCGCAACCAGGACAGTTGCCCAGCCATTTAGCAGAAGTGTGCCCACACTCTGAACAGAGGTATTGTATTCTGGTCTTTGCCAAACCTGTATGGTGAGTTTACATGGATTTTGATGATGGTATTTCTTCCGGAACCGGGGCATCATCAGCTGTCTCGTCGCTTCTGTTATCTATTACAGAACGATTGATGTACCAGGTTGTTGCCATCATTCCCAATCCAATACTGATATAATAACTAATAATTCTCCACACAAAAACGGCTACCCCGATAAATGCTTTCCGATCTATAAGGGGCCCCTGGAAAATGGCGAAAAGCCCCTCCACACCCCCGCTCCCACCCGGCGTTGGCATGATAAGGAATGCAAGATTCATTGCCAGACTCCGTAAAAAAGACAAAAGGACGTCTACCGGGAGTAAACTTAGCACCACAATAGTGGGAAGCGCCACACGGGCCAGCCAGGCCATGCTTGAAAGGAAAAAAGCTTTCAGTAAAAAGCTGGAGGGCTTTTTGCGCAGCTCGTGAGAATACTCTTCCAGATGTATAGCTTCTTCTTCGACGGTATCTCGCCATTTTCTTAATAGCGGAAGCCTGAATACGGTTGTTATCACTTTTCTTATAGCAGCAGGATTCTTGAGCACACCATAAGCCATCAGACTGGCATAGGATAACAAAACGACATAGAGCAATAACATGGAAATCTCACCCACTACACCTATGTTATTGGGAATAACATCGAAATAGAGACTGGTTACCAGCAAAACAGGTACGGCCAGAGCGAACCAGAGCTGATCAAGCAATACGCCGTATAAAATAATGGCTGTAGAACGGCCCAGCTTAAATCCCTCTTTGGTCATTGCGTACGTTGCCATGGGAGCGCCTCCTACGGTCGACGGTGTAACGGATGAGGTAAAATCCCAGCTAAGCATAACCCGAAATGAAGCTATCCATCCCAGCTCCTTTTCAGACAAGAATCTGATTTTAGCTGCTGAAAACCACAATCGCAGGAACGAGACAACAAGAGCGATGACAAGGCCGGGCAGCCGCTTTGGCTTCAAATGTTCTAAAACACCGGGTGTATACGTCAGGTACAAAACCACAGCCATGCCGGCTATGCTTAAACCTATGGAGATAAACAAATATTTCTTGGAAAAATATTTCCTGGGAGTATCCTGAATATGTCCTTTGATATTCTGCAAAAAGTGAATGTTCTAATGAATGAGATGCTTTTTCATAATGGCTTGTAAGGTACCATCCAAAACAAAATAAATCTAACCGATTTCTCAACTAATGCCAGGGCGCGCGGACAACTAGCCTGAGAAGAGAATTTTGCAAAGCATGTGAAGCGTACAAACTATGGCTTTGCCTGCAAACCCAAAAGCGCGCCATACGTGAGTTATCTGCAAATCCGGAGTGTAGGGTCTAACAAAAAAGCCTTATGGACAACATCCATAAGGCTTTTCAATATTGAATGTTAAATCAGGCAATGGTGATGTTCTCATCGAGATACACATCCTGAATAAGGTTGAGTAACTTAACTCCCTCATCCATCGGCCGTTGAAACGCCTTTCTGCCGCTAATAAGGCCCATGCCTCCCGCCCGTTTGTTTACTACTGCGGTGCGCACGGCCTGCGCAAAATCATTCTCGCCGGAAGCCCCTCCGGAGTTGATCAATCCTGCCCGGCCCATATAACAGTTAGCTACCTGGTAGCGGGTTAAATCTATTTCATTATCTGAAGTCAACTCGGTATAAATACGTTCATCCAGTTTACCGTAAGACGAATCGCCCATATTCAGAGCCTTATATCCGCCATTGTTAACGGGCAGCTTTTGTTTGATGATATCAGCCTGCAAGGTAACGCCTAAATGATTAGCCTGGCCTGTGAGATCGGCCGCAGAATGATAGTCGACACCGTTTTGCTTAAAGGATGAATTCCGTGTGTAGCACCACAGAATGGTTGCCATCCCCAATTCGTGTGCGCGCTCAAAAGCCCTGGCCACTTCCTGAATCTGGCGGTTAGACTCCTGGGATCCAAAATAAATGGTAGCGCCTATGGCGGCGGCTCCCATATCGAAAGCGCGCTCTACCGTTCCGAACATAATCTGATCGTACTGGTTCGGATAACTCATCAATTCATTGTGGTTGATCTTAACCACAAAGGGGATTTTGTGGGCATACTTGCGCGCTACGGCTCCCAAAACGCCAATAGTTGAAGCTACCGCGTTGCAACCTCCTTCAATGGCAAGTTCTACAATTTTCTCGGGATCGAAGTAATCCGGGTTTTTTGCAAAAGAGGCTCCGGCTGAATGTTCAACCCCCTGGTCTACCGGCAGAATGGAAAGGTAGCCGGTTCCGCCCAGGCGTCCGGTATCAAACATCGCCTGCAGGTTGCGAAGCACCCTGGGATTGCGGTCAGAGTGATACCAGGTCTCGTCCACATAATCGGGGCCCGGCAGTTGTATTTTATCTTTCGAAATAGTTTCACATTTGTGATTAAGCAGTTCTTCCGCCTCATCACCAAGTAATTCTTCAATACTGTTAACTGCTATTGCCATTGAAAAGCTCCAAACTTTTTTCTGCTATGGGTTTAACTTATTAAAATAGAAAGTCAAATATAACTTATAAAATATGAAATGACTAGTAACTAACCACAAAAACACGGAAGTGCCATAATTCGTGCCTTTAGTGTTTCCGTGGTTAAGAATCCCTACCTTTAATGCGAGCATAAAATTCTTATATTTTGGCATATTTAAAATAAAAAAGTGCATATGAAAATCGGCTCTATAGATTTAGGAACAAAACCGTTGCTTCTCGCCCCCATGGAGGATGTCACCGATTCTCCGTTTCGCACCATCTGCAGAAGAAAGGGAGCCAGCATCGTTTATACAGAATTCATTAGCTCTGAGGCCATTATTCGCGATTCTGATGTAGCTATGCATAAAATGGATTTTGCTGAAGAGGAACGCCCCTTTGGCATACAGATTTTCGGAGGCCGGGAAGAAGCCATGGAAGGAGCTGCGAAAGTAGCCGAAAACAATAACCCGGATCTGGTAGATATCAACTTCGGATGCCCGGTATACAAAGTAGTCAAGAAAGGCGCTGGTTCTGCCTGTCTCAAAGACCTGGATATGATGGAACGTATGGCCGGAACAGTAGTAGACGCCATTCAAACCAAGCCTGTTACGGTTAAGACGCGTCTTGGGTGGGACGACCATACCATTCGCATCCAGGAAGTTGCATTAATGTTGCAGCGTGTCGGGGTGAAAGCTTTAACAGTACATGCCCGCACCCGCTGCCAGAAATATAAAGGCGAAGCCCGCTGGGAATGGCTGAAAAAACTGAAAGATACTCCGGGCCTGGAGATTCCAATCATAGGCAACGGGGATGTAACCTCTCCCCAGGATGCCAAACGAATGTTTGACGAAACCGGCGTCGACGGCGTCATGATTGGGAGGGGAGCCATCGGCAACCCCTGGATTTTTGAACATACACACCACTATCTGGAAACGGGGGAACTGCTCCCGGAGCCTTCTGTTGATGACCGCCTGGAACTCTGTGCCGAACAGCTGCGGCGCTCTGTAGAACATCACGGAGAGACCTATGGCGTGATTATCATGAAAAAACACTACGGACAGTATCTCCGGGGGGTCCGGAACAGCCGCCGGCTGCGAAGTGAAATTATGGAGCATAAAGAGATGCAACCCATACTCGAACTGCTGCTCAATTTTAAGGAACAAGAGCTCTACCCCGTTGCATCCTGAAGGTGCCTGAATCTATTTTCTTTTTTATCTCGTAAGATGTGGCGTATTCTTTAACAAAACCAGACACAATATGTGGTCCCGGATTCTGCGGCTTCTTACTTCCATACTGAATATTTACAGCTTTTATTCCAATCCCGTCAGGTATATCCTCAGCCTCCTGGTAATCATGATTATTCCTTATCTAATCTACATTTTCTGGGGGAGCCTGATTATTATTGCCCTGCTCTGCCTGGGGATATACTTTTTGTACCGGCTGGTCAAAACTCATTGAATCATTGAGTCAATATTTACAGATATTCCCTCCCCATAAAGGGTTGAAGTACCCTGGGAACTTTAATTTGCCCGTCTTCTTGCTGGTAGGTTTCCAGGATAGCAGCCACCACTCTTGGCAGTGCCAGGCCTGAGCCGTTGAGAGTATGTAATATCCGGATTTTCCCTTTCTCATCACGGTACCGAAGTTGCATACGGCGGGCCTGGAAGCTGCCAAAGTTCGAACAGGAACTGACTTCCAGCCACCGGCTCTGACCCGGACTCCAGACTTCCAGGTCGTATTTTTTTGTTTGGGTGAATCCCATATCACCCGTACACATCAACAGCGTTCTGTAGGGCAGGTTCAAATCCTGTAGCAGCGATTCGGCATACTCACGCAAGCTTTCCAGCTCGTCATATGCCCTATCGGGATGCACGATCTTAACGAGTTCAACCTTGTCAAACTGGTGCAGGCGATTGAGTCCGCGTACATCTTTACCGTACGAGCCGGCTTCGCGACGCCAACAAGGTGTATAAGCTACATAAAACAGTGGAAGCTGATCTTCCTCTACAATTTCATCACGGTGGAAGTTTGTAACAGGGACTTCGGCTGTTGGAATAGCAAATAGTTCATCGCGCGGAATAACATACATCATATCTTCCTTATCCGGGATTTGGCCGGTGCCCCGCGCGGAATCTTCATTTACAAAATAAGGTGCCTGAATCTCTGTAAATCCATGCTCCGTAGCCTTATTCAGGAAATAATTTATTAGAGCCCGTTGCAGCAGGGCTATAGGCCCTACATAAAACGGGAATCCCGCTCCGGCCACTTTAGCCCCCCGTTCGAAATCAATCCAGCCGGCTTCTTCAACCACTTCCCAATGGGGTTTTCTCCATTCTTTATCATAAGGTTCACCCCAGGTGTGGTATACCTGGTTCTCCTCTTCGCTGTGTCCAACCGGTACCGATTCATGTGGCACATTGGGTATTCTGAGAAGCAAATCATCCCGTGTACTTTTTAGTGCCCTGAGTTCTTCTTCCAGGCCTTTCAATTTCTCTTTCAGCTTACTCGTATGCTGAATGACCTTCTGAGCCTCTTCCTTCTTTCCCTTACTCATCAGGTTACCAATCTCTTTGGCCTTGGTATTACTCTCGTTTCTTAGCTCGTCTACCTTCTGAACCATAGATCGCCACTTCTCGTCTACCTCCAGCACCTCATCCACAACGGCTGAATTCTTCTCTCCCTTGTTGAGCATTCCCTGTTTAACAACGTTGGTGTGCTCTCGGATATAGTTAACATCTAGCATGAAAAACTGATCATTTTAATTTCCGGTTAACAGTGCCCAAAGATAACACAGATAATGAAAGGTTATAACCCATAATTATGTTTTAACCGACTGTGCTGGTTTATTTTGAAGTTTTAACTCAGGAAGCCGCAAATTCGCTTGACCTCCTAATTTATTAAATATACTTTCATTGCAACATAGAAAATTAAGGCAAATATATTGAGGCAGACATGAGTTACAATTTAGATGATATTGATTTAAAAATACTTAAGCATCTACAAAAAGACGGACGGGCGCAGCGTAATAAACTTGCAGAAATTGTACAACTTTCCGTTCCATCTGTTTCCGAACGCATGAGGAAGCTGGAAGAAAAAGAATTAATCACGGGCTACCATGCCGTACTGGACTCAAAAAAGTTCAAGTTTGATATTACAGCATTCGTATTTGTTGAAGTTGATGGATCGGAAAATTATACAAAGTTTGTAGCCAATGTCAGCGTTGAGCCAGAGGTACTGGAATGCCATTCTATCACCGGAGACGGCTCCCATATTCTCAAAATCCGCACGGAAAATACCGCTTCTTTCGAAAGGCTTTTATCAAAAATTCAATCCTGGCCTGGCGTTTACAAGACCCGCTCAAACATTGTGTTGAGTAGCTTTAAAGAAACCCGCGAACTACCCGTAGAAAAAAACATCCGTACCAGTTAAACGTTTTTAAATATTTGGCTATAACACATTAATGCCCAACCGATATCTTTTTGCACCCGCCTGTTTAGCTCTTTTACTGGCTCTTTTACCTTTAGAACTCACTGCCCAAAGACTATTGGGAGTGCGCTGGGAAACCCCTGACGGGACTGAACAAGCCAGGCGCGAACTGGAAGCCTTTCACAGGATTGGGATTACCTATCTGGAGATTGACCGCATGCTTTCTCCTTCTGTTTGGGCAATGATCGATGAGCTAAACTTCAAGACATTCGGGGCATTGCCTATACGCTTCCCTGTTGCCCATACCTTTTCCGAGCCTGACAGCTCATTCCTGGATATGATGGAGAGTCTGGTAAGGCATTACGCCGGTCAGGAGTCGGTGCAGGCTATAGGCCTGTTTCAATACGGCCCTGTCGGGGATGCCCGGTTTATAGAAGCCGTTACACCGTTTATACGGCAGATAAATAACAGCTTTTCAGGAGAGATATATTACCTTACAAAACCGACGGATTCTTTTGCGACAGGCACGCTGTTTGATTTCAAGATGATCAGCATAAAAACTACAAATGGCGTGCGGGCTTTCTCCAATAGTGATGAAGCCATTTATAGCTACAGCCCTTCTGAAGAGCTTAAGCCCTATCTGACTCCTGTAAAACACTTTCTGGAAGAGACAGCTTCTGTCCCTGCGCCTGTATACTTCGATTCACAGTGGTTGTTGGAAACATTGAAGGTTTACCCTGAGTTTCGGCAAACTATTCAGCTATACGCCTCCGATCCGGAACCTGTGTTTGCAACACCGAAAGAGTTTATACAAACTACTTCTTCGCACAGTCTGATTGTGCTTCTTTTGGTTTTTGTCTGGGGATGCTTTGCTGTTAACTACAGTTTCAGTCCTATATTCAGAAGATCGATGTTTCGCTATTTTCTGGGGCATAAGTTCTATGTAGACGACATCATACAGCGCCACATTCGTTCTATGGGGCCCACCGGCATTATGCTGTTGTTGCATGTTATACTGGCAGGCATTGCCATTTACTGCTATATAAATGCTGCTTTTTCAGATCTGGCTGTAGAAGCTCTCTCCTTCCACCTACCCTTGTCATTTTTAGGGGGAAATTTCATGGCTTCTGCTGTTGTGGGAACAAGCCTGGCTACATTAGCTATAGAAGCCATATGTGTAATCTGGTTGTATCTGACTAACCGGCGTATGAGAAAACTTTCCCAGGTGGTAAATCTTTACGCATGGCCCATGCAACTCAACCTGCTCCTCGTAACAGTTATGGTTACTCTGCTGATGGCCGGATCTCATGCGACCCTAATCTCTGTTTTGGCCACGGGTGTCTTGTTAATTTTCCTCGGCTCTTTTATAATCACGTCTCTCGATACAATCAAATACGTCAAGAATAAGTACCTGTACCTGGCTGGTACAACCTTTCTCTACTCCACTTTTTGGATTGCATTATTTATCTGGCTGTTTAATAATACCTACCTGACGGATATCTACAGCCTCGCACAATGGCTGTCTCAGTAATCGGCTGGATTGAAGGTACTGTAATTAACAGACGCAAAGACTATTTCTGTAAAGCAATACATAACTGCAACACGTAAATATGCAGGTGCAGCACTCCTAACGAATTACATACATATCACGCATCCCCCTATAAAATCTGTTTTCTAAGACGCGCAACAGGAATATTCAACTGCTCCCTGTATTTACTCACCGTTCGCCGGGCAACCTTGTAGCCCCGTTCTTTAAGCTTTTTTGCAATAGTCTGGTCGCTGTACGGTTTCTTTTTATTTTCATTATCAACGATCTCCTGAACAGCATTTTTTACTTCCCTGCTCGATACCTCTTCTCCACTTTCAGTCTCCAGGCCTTCACTGAAAAAATATTTCAATTCGTATACCCCGAAATTAGTCTGAACATACTTTCCGTTAACCACTCTTGAAATGGTAGAAATATCCAGATTAACCCGTTCGGCTATATCCTTCAAAATCATCGGTTTTAAGCCCTCGCCATACTTAAAAAAGTCTTCCTGGAGCGCTACAATCGTCTTCATTGTATTCATCAGGGTGTTTTGTCTCTGACGTATGGAATCGATAAACCACTGGGCGGCCTCTATTTTATTCTTAATAAAACTCTTTGTCTCTTTAACTTCCGAATCCTTTTTATTTTTCTTTTTCTTTAAATCCTCCCACATCTCCTTATAACGGGGTGAAATGGTTAAAGGCGGTACATTTCTGTTGTTGAGCTGAATAATAAAATCTCCTGTTCCGGTCTCCTCCCCTTCCTCATCTATAATGGGCTGATAGTAGACTTCAAAGTCAGGTTCGATATAATTTTGGGTGTCATCTACGGCGTTTCCGCTGCCTCCGGGTTTCGGATCCAGCCCTTTTACCCACTCAAATGCCTCTTTCAGCTCATCATTATCGATGTTAAGCTTCTTCTTAAGCTTGCTAAAGTGCTTCTTCTCGAAAGCATCCCAATGGTCTCTCAGCATCTCCAGAGCCAGATTTTTACCCCGGCAGTCTTTCTCGGTCATTTCCAGCTGTACGATTAAACAGTCTCTTAAATCTTTGGATGCGATACCGGGCGGATCCAATCGTTGAATTTTTTTTCTGACATTTTCTACTTCCTCCGTGGTAGTCATTACACCGTGGTTAAAAGCTATATTATCAACTACAGCCTCCGCTTCTCTGCGAAAATACCCATCTTCATCTAACGAGCCTAGTATCTGATCCGCAATCAGTTTTTGTTTGTCATCGAAATCCAGCAGGGCAACTTGTTGTTCCAGTTCCTCAAGTAACGTCTCGTGGTAGGGATTCGGAAGGTCTCTCCACTCTTCGTTGTCTGGGGAGCCGTACGACCCTCCATAATCGGTGCCGTCGTATTCGGTATTGTGCATAAACTCTTCCCAGTCTACCTCTTCTTCCTGGTCTATCGGCTCTACTTCTTCTGTCTCCGTATCCCTTTCCCACTCTTCGGTTGAATTTAGTTCCTCCTGCTCATCCAGGGTATCTTCCGGTTCGGCCTCTTCCAGGACCGGGTTCATCTCCAACTCTTCTTTTATGCGTTGTTCAAGG
>CALJMB010000023.1 GCA_937982515.1 uncultured Balneolaceae bacterium | reverse complement strand
GCAGGCAGGCATCAAGAAAAAGACCCCGTATTGAATAGATGAAAAAACAAAGAGCCGTGAAGCGGCACGTGTCTCTTCGTCCCCTATCGCTCTCCCACAGGCGAGACCCAGTTAAAGAAGCGGAGGGCTCCGGGCTCATCCAGCTCGCGGATGAGGAAGGTACGCCCCCGGTTACCCGACGCCACCGTAGCCGAGTAGGTACATAACTTGAGGCGTCGCTGAAAGGGATTTTGGCTTATTTCGATCGCCTGAACGCGATGTTTCTTTATGATGGCTGTGGTTTTACTCAACCCGCGCGAGCGGATAACCATGGTTTTGTTTGCGACTCCTATCATCGCGTCTTTATACTGAAAGTAACCCAACATAAGAGCCGGAATGAGCAGCAGCCAGGCGTACACGCCATAGGGCACGAGCAGCCAAACCGGAAGAATAATAGCAAGCGAGACCCAGGTCATGCGAAGCAGGTACCTCCTGAGCGCTTTGCCGGGCGGCCTGACGCCTTCAACGCTTACGTTATACTCTGGGATGACCTCCTGCAAGAAGGCCGCCGTTTCTCGTGAGGCCAGCAGAGGAAACAGGGTAGTTGCGCTGTTCCGCTCATCGCCATAGCCTGCACTTTCCAGAAAAACGGCGGCGTATCCGAAAGGCTGCCGCAGCAACTCCTCTTTAATTCGCACGGCCTGTATGCGGTTGAAGGGTATCGTCAGCTGTTTGCGTTCAAACAGGCCGCTTTCCAGGTGCAGCTCCTCCTCATCCACCCGGAGGGTAAACCCGTAGTGTTTGATAAAGGTACCCAGGAAGGAGAGAACCCAGGATATAGCCAGCCCCAGGATGACGAGAGAAACGATCAGGTTTACACCCATGGAGCCGGGCACAGCCGATTCCAGAAAATAGGCCACACGCTCTTCGGTTAAGAACTGATCCAGCTGCGACATCGCCCCGGCTACGATCGACAGGGTCACCGCCAGATTACCGGAAGTGGAGGCGGCGATGAGCAGATCCTTCATCCCGAGTGTGTAGATGCGCGGAGCAGCGGCCTCTGCGTCCCCCTCTGTATTGGCCTCCGGCTTCCCCTTGCGGAGGGTATCCCTCAGCCACTCCGCCTCCGCACGGGTTATGGCGTCGATCCGTGCCGCTTTCGAAGAGCTACCGGCCGTCTTAACTTCTACCGCCACCAGCCCGAATATGCGCTGCACGATGCCTGTGGTAATATCGATGACCTGAATCCTTTCCGGCGACAGATAGATATTCTTGCGGAAAAAGACGCCCCTCTTTATATGGAGCTCGCCGTTCACAATCTGATAGGTAAACCGCCACCACGACAGTACACCGGCTGCCAGCAGCAAGAGCAGGATGGGCAGGATGCCCATAAACTGAAATGCCGAACCATCGCCACTGCCCACAAGCATCAGGAAGAGGATGGGGATGATATTTCCCTTGATAATATCCAGCACCTGCGAAATGGCTGCCACCGGATGCTGGCGGCGGGGGGAGGCCTCAGACATCTTCCCGGGCTTTACGTGCAAAGGTTGAGATTTTCTTACGCACCTGATCGGCCGTCTCTACATCAAGAGCCGGAATCTTGTGGCTCGTGGCCGCCGTGGAGATCACCACGTCGGCAAGGTCGTAATCCCTTAGCACCGGCCCCTGGCGGGTATCCACATGCTGCACGCGGTTCACGGGAATTAACGTACGCTGTATGATGATGATTCCATGCTGCAGCTCTATCTCATGCTCATCGATATGGTAATACCACTCCCGCCAGCGCAGGGCCGGGATGATGAAGATCATAACAATCGTAAATATAAGAGCCAGTACGATTGAAACGGCCACCAGCGCGGCCGGAGCGCCGCCCTGCATATAAGAGCTAAACAGATAGAACGGCACAGCCCACACCAGCAGATTCCAGAGGCTGCCGATGCGCCAGGCCTTTATCGCTTTGCGGGGTATTTTCTGGGGGTTAGATGAGGATTCCATACGGGATGAAGATAGGAAATTCAGGGGAGATAAACGGGGCGGATGGCAGGACGGGACTTGCCTTTCGCCCGGTGTAGACCCACCCCTTTTGTTTTCCCCTTCCCGACAGGCCTGTCGGGAGAAAGACTCCTATGCGGAGTATACAGCCGGATCTGTGGAAGAAGTCACCCCTCCTTGCGGAGCCTTATGATGTGGGAAGTCTCCAGACTTCCCACATCATAAGGGAAAGACTCCTATAACAAATTATAATCCAGATCAACGAGTCACCCCTCCTTGCGCAGGTGGTTTTCCTGCGGAGGGAGGGGCTGGGGGTGGGTCTTTCGCGGCAGGAAGAACAAAGCCTGTCCCGACGGCTCATATGTTTAATAACCCTGTCGGGGAGGGGTGAGTCTAAACCGGGCACGGAGCCTTGAAATCCACTTCCCCGCTCTTCGTTCCTTCGTCTCCCACTCACCCCCTCTCTCAGTCTCAGCCCTTCACCCCGTCTCATTCAACCGCTCCACCTTATCGATAATAAGTTCAATCACATTGGCCTTATCCTCAAATACACCATCCAGGCCCGCCTCATGGATGAAGTTGAAGGGCTCTTCGTACAGGTTTTCTACTTTCAGGCTTCCGTTTTGGGTGTAGAAGTCGATCATCGTCTGGATAAACTGTATCTGTGTGGAACTGAGGCGCTTGTCGTGCAGAAATTCGCCGAAGACCTCCATTACCGCCTGTCTGCTGAGCCCGGCCACGGAGCGGATAAACTCCACCAGGTTCAGATCTTCACCCAGCACTTCGTAAAAGCGTTCTTTGCTGACTACGGGATCGGCCTCAAACAGAAACTCCTCAAGCGCCTGGATGTCCTGGTCGGTGAGCGGACGCGCGTTGCGGATTTTCTCAATCACCAGATGGTGCTTGTTGCCTTCTATAAAAGCACGAATCCGGCGCTCATAGCGCTTGCGGTCAACTGACACCTCCCAACCGGTAGCTACCTCCCGGGCTTCCCCGAACTGGTCGGTAAAGTTGCTGTAGACCGGCGTCCGCTTCTTGCGCTCGATCAGGTGCATCAGCTCTCTCAGGTCGGTTCGTACGGTCTCAAGGGCAAGGATGGAAGGCTCCGCCCAGAACTCGTCGCTGATGACTTCCCGGATGGTGCTCTCCACCTTTCGTACCGCAGGCACGGTGCCCGCTTTGGAATGGAGTTGCTCGCCTGTCTGTATAACCCGTTCTTTGGTGTTTTTCTCCCCCAATACTCCATCCAGCAGTTCGTGTTGCAGGTTCAGAATCAGCAGGTCGAAGCGGCGGGCATCTTCTTTGTCTTCAAAGCCGATCTGCACCACCTCGCCGAGCTTTTCCACAATTTCCCGGCGCTCGTTAGATTCCAGATGATCCCACACGCTGCGGTCAGACAGCCTGTGCTTGATCTGCAGATGGGGACGTACCATCACACTCTGCTCTTCCAGGCTTTCCACGGCCTGATGCAGCTGATCCAGAATGCGGCTGCGGAATTCCTGCAGGCCTTCATCCCTCTTGTAAGGCTCGTTGCGCAGTTTGGCGGCCAGCCGCAGCCGGCCCCCAAACAGCCGGCAGCCCAGCGACGGAGAGATCGTAGGCTCGTAGCCGTCCGGATTCTCATTGAAGAACTCAAAGTTGCCGCAGTAATCAAAGATCAGAAACTTCTCTTTATCCATGCCGGGACCAAACAGGTCTGGCCGCAGGCGCGTGCCCCGGCCGATCATCTGGTAGAACTTGGTTTTGGAGCGCACCGGCTTGAAGAAGACCAGGTTCACCACATCCGGAGCGTCGATGCCGGTGTCCATCATATCCACAGAGATAGCGATGGTCGGTTCTTTTTTGTCTTTCGAGCAGAAAGAGTTGATCAGGCTTTGAACGTGCTCCACCTTGTTATGGATTACCTTTGCAAAATGGCCGCGGTACTGCGGGAAATTTCTGTCGAACACCTTCCGGATAAAATCCGCATGCTTTTGATTTTTGGCAAAGATGATGGTCTTGCCCAGCCGGTCGCCCCCTTCCACTTTAATGCCGTCACTCATCAGCTGTTTGAGCACCTGTTCTACAGTGTTTTCGTTGAACAGCCAGCTGTTGAGCTGACCGGCGTCGATATGCGGTGGCACCTGCCCGGTTTCATCGTCTGTAAACAGGTCGTCGTACTCCTCTTGCTCTTCCGGGGAAAGGTCATCGTAGGAGATGCCCTCGGAGAGGAACTTGCCGGTGACCGAAAGCTTGCGGGGCGGGACCAGAAACCCATCTTCAACCGCCTGATCCAGCTCATAATAAGAGGTGGGCTGGCCCTGCGGATGGCTGAACCGCTGATAGGTGTTACGGTCTACCTCGCCCTTGGGCGTGGCGGTGAGCCCCAGCAGCAGGGCGTCGAAATAGTCAAAGATAGCCCCGTACTTATTGTAGATACTCCGGTGCGCCTCGTCGGTGATCACCAGGTCGAAATGTCCCACATCAAACACGCGCCGGCCTTCTTTCATACGCTCGATCTGATTGAGCATGGTGGGGTATGTGCTGAATACCACGCGCGCGGCCGTGTCGTTTTTCTCTTCCACCAGGTTTACAATGGGCACTTCAGGCAGGTGTTCGGCGTAGGCCCCGTACGCCTGTTTTACCAGCGCGTTGCGGTCGGCCAGAAACAGTACGCGTTTGGCCCAGTTGTAGCGCAGCAGTACATCGGTGATGGAGATGGAGGTGCGCGTCTTGCCGGTACCGGTAGCCATCACCAGCAGGGCTTCGCGGTGCCCCTGCTGAAACCGCTCGCCTACGCGCTGGATGGCCTGTTTCTGGTAATACCGCTCTGTAATCTCTTCGTTGATATCTACCAGGTGCAGCTCTTTCCGGTTTTTCTTCTGGAAGAACAGCTTTTGCAGGCTGGCTTTATCGTAAAAACCCATGACCTCACGGATGGGATAGCGGGCGTCATCCCAGATATGAATTTCATAGCCGTTGGTGAGAAAGATAACCGGGCGCACCCCGAACTTCTGTTCCAGGCAGTCGGCATAGAGTTTAGCCTGGTGCTGCCCCTCTTCGTAGCTGCGGGTGGTGCGTTTGGCCTCCACCAGCGCCAGCGGTTTGCCATCGTCATCCCACAATACGTAGTCTACATAACCTTTGCCGGAGGGATTGGTAGATTCGGGCATTCCCTCCACTTCGTACTCGCGTACGTTGGGCGCGGCAGGATCCCAGCCGGACTCGCGCAGCAGCACGTCGATGAGAAACTGGCGTGTCTCGGCCTCGTTGTAATCGTGGCTGTCGGCAAAGCGTTTGCTCTGCAGGCGCATCTGTTTGATCTCACGGTTGCGCCGGGCCAGGGCTTCGTCTTTTTCTTTGAGCTGCCGCTGCATCTCTTTAATGGAAGCAGACCTGGACTCAATCTCAGCCTGCAGGGCTTGCAGTTCCTGTTCACTGACGGATGGTTCCCCCTCTCCTGTTGGAATCAGGCCGGGGTCGAACTGGATGTCCGGCCGCACCTGTCCGTCGCTGTAGGTGCTCCAGAGCCAGTACATCAGGTGGAAGGCCTCGCGGCAGGCCGTCAGCGCGTCGCGCTCGGAGATGGTCTTGCGGTCGTGGGCGGCGATGTTGCCCAGCCTGCGGATGGCATCGATCTTGCTGAAGATCTTGTAGCCCGTAATCTTCTTGAACGGCATTTCGTGGATGAGGCTGCCCATGCGGTTGTCGGGCGGCACGGCGAGGTCTTCATCAAACTCATACATCCACAATACCACCTGTTCAGCCAGGAACCGTGCCCGGATGCAGGCCCCGCGCGCATCGATATGCACCAGACGTTCTACGGCTTTGGCGTGGCCGGCAAACTCCGGCCAGTCTCCCTGCAGAAAATCGAAATTGGATTCCATTGTACTCAATGCTGCACCCCCGTTTCAGTTAAGCCAACGCTGCTGTTTTGGTTAATGTAATTGATTTCAGGGAGAATGGGTAATGGGGGTTTTTAAGAGCATTTTAGGCTTCCTGCTGTATTAGACCCACCCCCGGCCCCTCCCTCCGTCG
>CALJMB010000022.1 GCA_937982515.1 uncultured Balneolaceae bacterium | reverse complement strand
TGCTTATCCCGTAAATAAGGGTATCGGAAAGAAGTTCTTTGAGTTTCTTCAAAAAATCACTGCTTCTGTTTCAATTCTGTTGGAAGGTTGGCTCCGAGACACTGAGCTGCAGAGTAAATGTCGATGTATTCCATTCTTTCTTTGCACCTTCGCGATTCTGAGTGCTACTCTCACAAACGCCTTTTTTCAACCAGCTCCTCCAGGGCTCGGATGGCCAGCACGTAGCTGTGCTTCCCAAAACCGGCAATTACCCCGCTGGAGACGGCCCCGGTGAGGGAAGTGTGGCGGAAATCTTCCCGCGCGTGAATATTGGAAAGGTGGACCTCCACGACAGGGATGTTTAGCAGTACCAGTGCGTCGCGGATGGCTACTGAGGTGTGTGTATACCCTCCGAAATTGGCTGCAAGCCCGTCATAATCGCTGTCAACAAGAGACTGAACGGCTTCAACCAGCTCTCCCTCCAGATTGCTTTGGAAAAATGTCAGTTCGTGGCCGGGAAAGGTATCGGTAAGAAGTTGCTCAATATCCCGCAGCGTTTCACTGCCATACAGTTTGTGCTCCCGCTTGCCAAGCATATTCAGATTCGGCCCGTTCAGAACAAATAGCTTCATAATTCCACCTCCTGGCTGATTATCCGGGAAAGTTCTTCCATCCGGTTCTCGCTTACCTCTATGTTATGACCCAGTGCCATAACCTGACGGGTTTCATACAGCGGAATCAGGTGAACGTGGGCATGTGGTACTTCCAGTCCCTGCACGATGATCCCCGTTCGCAACGGTTTAAGTGCTTTATCTATGCCCCGGGCCACCTTTTTAGCAAAGCTCATGAGTTGATGCATATCCCCATCCGGCAGATCAAAGAAGTAGTCAATCTCCTTTTTAGGAACCACAAGCGTGTGTCCCTCCGCAATGGGATTGATATCCAGGAAGGAAAAAAAGCGGTCGTCTTCCGCGATTTTATAACTGGGAATATCGCCGTTGATAATTTTGGTAAATATGGTAGCCATAGTGCAACTCTTATATTAAAAATATTATGAATGATAGCTGTTTAAATGTAGAAATGACAAAGGAAACTTTGAAAGGTTTATGCATGGCAATGTTCCCCGCACCTGTCCGGATTCTAAACCCTGGCAGGGGGCGGAGGGTCGGTTTCTGAATGGCTTAGAGGTATAGTTGTACCTGCCCACAGATGATTACAGGATATTATAATTTTTTCCGGATTTCCGTTTGAAATTAATTCATGTAAAGCCGTATATTTGAAATCTGTTTAAAAGCCGAGAGCCGGTAGCTCAGGTGGTAGAGCAACGGCCTTTTAAGCCGTGGGTCGAGGGTTCGATCCCCTCCCGGCTCACCATAGCATTAACTCTCTCTTAAGCCCCTGCTGGTTGATAGCCCCGGGGGCTTTTTTGTTTGCAGGAGCTGCATGTTTTGATTCTTCTCTTTTCTCTGCTCTGCTGCAGAACGCTCTTTTCAACTGATCCGATCACTCCAAGTGATCGGATCAGTGAAGGGCAGGCCACCGGAAGACCTTCTTAATCCCTCCGCCAGGAGGCGGACAGGTTCTTTGCCCAGGAGAGATGGATGGTACCAGGTCACAAATACGTGCTATCCCCGGTAACGCCTGTCATCCCGA
>CALJMB010000021.1 GCA_937982515.1 uncultured Balneolaceae bacterium | reverse complement strand
TAATAGACGGAGAGGTAGTGTTCGAATACACTGATCCACAGCTTGACGAGCGGGACGAAGATGCCCAAAAACTGATTGCCGGAAGTAACGGAGACGGTTTATTGGTCGATGAAGGGTACATAGCCCTTCAGGCAGAAAGCCACCCTACCCAGTTCCGTACCATCGAGATCAAGGTTCTGGAGGAGTAGCTTCAGAAAGATTTAGGATGCCGTAGGGGGATTGCCTTCCACAGCTGTTTTTAACCGACATAAAAGGGGTATACGTGAACCTGAATATTATATGCAGCCACAAGCAGAAGAGTAAAGCACCAACGCTTATTCATCTCAATTGGTATACCCTTTTACTTGCTGCTTTATTAACCCTGTCTGTATCCTCTGTTTATAGCGAAGCACAGCCGGCCCATCTTAAACTATGGTATAATGAACCTGCAGAAGACTGGATGACGGAAGCGTTGCCTATAGGCAACGGGTATATGGGAGCCATGTTTTTTGGCGGCGTAGACGAAGAGCGAATCCAGTTTACAGAGGAGTCATTGTGGGCCGGCGGCCCCGGCTCACATCCCGATTACAACTTCGGCCTCCGTGAACATGCCCATAAGTATCTGCCGGAGGTGCGCAGACTATTGAACGAAGGTAAACCCGAAGCCGCTCATGCTCTCGCTGCCCGGGAACTGACAGGCGTCATCCACCGGAAAGAAAACAGCACGCTTGATTTCGGAGACTATGGTGCGCAGCTGACAATGGGCGATCTCTACATCGGAATTGAGCATGAGGGAGAGATATCGGATTACCATCGGGAACTGGACCTGCAGCAAAGTATCGGTCAGGTAAGTTACCGGGAAGGAGACGTCATCCACCGGCGGATTTATTTCGGCAGTTATCCCCGGCGTACCCTCGTGTACCGATTTGAGAATTCAGCTTCTGGAGGCCGAACCTATCGTATCAGGTTCGACATACCCCATGTCAGACTGGAAGAACGGCTGAAAAATAATGTGTATGTGCTCAAGGGTGAGGTTGCCGATAATGGAATGCCTTTTGAAATACAACTGGGCATTCGCACCGACGCCGAAGGGGTCCGTTTCTATGAGGGAAAGCTTATCATCGATGGGGCCCGCACGCTCACGCTGCTGCACACGGCTTCCACCGGTTACCAAAATGAGTTTCCCCGTTATAGTGGAAGGGATTACGAAGCCGTAAATGATCGGACAGCCGAAGGCTGGAGTGGGGTTACCTGGCGAGAGATGTCAAACGAGCACATAGAGGACTATCGGGAGCTGTTTAGCCGGGTATCACTCAGGCTGGATGGTCCGGACCGGGCAGAGATCCCCACCGATGCGCGTTTGCAGCGCTACGTTCAGGGTGATTTGGATTTAGGTCTTGAAGTATTGTTTTTCCAATACGGGCGCTACCTGATGATCTCCGGCTCCCGGCCGGGCACGTTGCCGCTTACTCTGCAGGGCAAATGGAACCACAGCATGAATCCTCCCTGGGCCAACGACTACCACATGAACATCAACCAGCAGATGCTGTATTGGCCGGCAGAGGTAACCGGCTTGCCGGAGAGTCATGAGCCGTTGTTCGGCTACATAAAAGAGCTGGTGCAACCTGGTGAGCTGGCTGCCCGGGAATTCTTTGGCGCCCGGGGATGGGTGGTCAACACTATGAATAACGCCTTCGGATACACCT
>CALJMB010000020.1 GCA_937982515.1 uncultured Balneolaceae bacterium | reverse complement strand
CACTCCCCGTTTTCATCCGCCATCAGGGCGGCAACGCAGGCCGCGTTTACGATATCCTGCCAGCTGCATCCACGTGAAAGGTCCATCATCGGTTTGTTTAATCCCTGAAGAATAGGCCCGATAGCGGTCGCCCCTCCAAGTCGCTCGGTTATTTTGTAAGCGATATTTCCGGCATCCAGATTAGGAAAGATGAAGACATTCGCTTTCCCCGCAACCATGGAACGGGGCGCCTTGCGCCGGGCTATGCCGGGAATCATAGCGGCATCAAATTGCAGTTCACCGTCAATCCTGAGATCCGGAGCTTTTTGTCTGGCAATCTGTAAAGCTTCTTTTACCAGCTCTACCCGCTCGTGGCAGGCACTTCCTTTGGTGGAAAAAGAGAGCAGAGCTGTAATGGGCTCCCGCCGGGTTAGCAGCTTGTGCGACCTTGAAGACTGAATGGCAATATCGGCCAGTTGTGAGGCATCGGGATAGGGAATGACTCCGCAATCACCGTAGGTAAAGACCTTTCCATCCGGCATCACCAGTAAAAATATGCCGGATACGACAGATGTATGCTCCTGAATGCCGATACATCGTATAGCCGCCCTGATCACATCGCCTGTGGTACTGACGGAGCCGGCAACGGCTCCATCGGCATACCCTTTTGCCACAAAGGCGGCCCCGAAGAGCAGGGGATTGACCGGGCGCCGGCGCTGTGCTTCCATTACACCCACGCTTCTGTTTTCTCGCTGCACGGAAAGGGAACCGTTTGTCAGATCTCTCTTCTCGGGAAAATGGGCGGAAGTAACGATTTCTACATCAGAATCCAGATATATTTGTTCTTCAATGGCAGCGCGTTCAATGTTATCCCGGTAACCGACTAAAATGGGGCGGCATATTCTTTCACGGCGCAGGAATTCCACTGCCCTGAGCACCCTGGGATCTTCGCTTTCGGGAAATACAATGATCTTTTGTAAGGTTTTAGCCCGGTTTCGTATGTCCTGGATGATGTCCATTACTCTTGAATTTGAATAGTTTTGGGTGGGAAAGCTAATGCAACGGGAGTTAAAGCCAGAAAATGAACTATCAAAACCGTCTCCCCCTGAGGGGAGATGCCCTCGGAGCTTTATTCCTTAACCCTGTTCCTTGCCGGATATCAAATCCGGATGTGCGATGAGCGCCTGTTCACTGTTCACTTAGCCTCTATCTTTCTCTCTGAGTCTCTTCATCCCCGGCCTCTCCGTCACACAAGCAGGATAATGGCCACAACGGCAACCGCAATACCTGTCCACTGCCAGCCGGAAACCTGATCTTTCCACCTGATCAAACCCAACAGTGTTCCGCCCAGCACATTAAATATATTGACCAATGGAAAGACTATCGCGCCGCTCATACTGTCAAGAGCGTAAATCAGAAAAACAGAGGCGTATAAATTGGGTACTCCGATTAAAGCGCCAAGTTTCCATTCTTCCAAAATAAACAGGGGCCTGCCGGACTTGTCCATAAAGCAGCCTGCCAATCCCATGGCGAATGCAGCCGCCAGAATAATACTCATGAACAACATCGTATTTATGTGAATGCTATATTCTTCTCTGTAAATCTTCAGTGAGGCGTCGGCTAGCCCGGAAAAAATAAATACAATAAGCAGCAACCAGCCGGCGTGTACCCGTCCGTACCTGCTTCTGTTTTCTCCGGGAACCAATAACATCAGAGAGGCGACAGCCAGCGCTATACCAAAGATGTTTCGGGGTGACAGTAATTCTCCATAAAAGAAGATGGAAAGCAGCACCGGAATAAGCAGGGAGAGACGCATGGAGGCTATAGATACCCCTACGCCATTTATGTGTACAGATTTGCTGTATGCAAAATAGTTGCCGATGAACAGTACACCCACACCCAGGCAAAAGAGTAAAAAAGTTGGTGATATATTACCGGCTCCTGAGGCCTCCGCCCTTCCCCACCATCCCAAAGAAAAAGCCGTAAGGCCTGCAACAAGATAGTTGACAGTGAGTATGTTAACTGTCCGAAGCTCCTTTGCTTCGGCAACCTTCAGCAGGTGTACCAGCACCAGTGAGCAGGCCGAGCTGAGCACAATATAAAGATAAGCCATCTACAGTACTATTATAAGACTCACGGGTGATGAGTGATGAGAACAACGGGCGCTTGTCAGTCGTCACTCATTGGCTAAATCGATAGATATATTTCCGAAAAGCTGGGGATCCTGGGCACGATCATGCAAACGGCGGGCATGATACGAGACGTTTCGCTGAAGAAACTGATAGATGCCGGCCATATTCGTGTGCCTTTGTTGCAGGGCCCGGGCCACGAAGTATGGAAAGATACGGTGTTTCTTATCTTCACCACTATTGCTTAAATAGACAGCCGATGCCTGCCTGAACTCCGAGCCGTATAATACGGCAGACCTGGAATTGTTTCTGGTTAGAATTTCTGCCAGTTGCCGTAAGGGCCGTTTGAGCAACACATTCCGATCGGTTAATACATCGCCTGTCTTTCGGTGGTTGAAATCTATATCCGCAATTACAACGGTCTTTCCAGATGGTATGGAGGCAATACGCCGCATAAACGCAAACAGATCGATAGCTGTGTTGGTCACCTGCCCCTCTTCGTTTGCGGGAATAAAGCCCAGCCTGATCTCACCGCCCTGAACATCCACACTTCCGTATCCGCTCAAAAACACAAAGAGCTCAGAACTGTCTGTAGCCATTGAATCAATTTTGGACAGGGGGTCTGAAAGTTCTTCGACCTGGTTCATGTCTTGTATTTCGAAAATATGGGCTTCCGGAATCCCCAGGGCATTCTCCAAATAGGTCTGGATCAATTTCCCGTCTCTGAGGGCGTACGTTCTGGGTGGCAGGTCTCCTTTGTAATGTTCGTTTGCGATAACAAGGGCCATGGCATGTTCGTTTATGCCCCGCAGAATCGGAATGTTGTTCTCAACATCCACACTGCCGAAAGGCAATCTGGGAACGGCAACGACCTGATTGGTGCCGGTAAAGTCTGACGACTGCCAGATTATCTCCGCATCCTCTCTAAGGATGTAGGTCTCTGAAATACCATACAGCACCTTGTACCAATCAGGACTGCTGCCTATAATTTGCAGCTGTCCCCCCTCTACCAATTCTGCCAACACATTCTCCGGCGATGCAGCAGGCGCATTGCGGAGTGGAGTAATGGGAGCCGTAATACGGGCAAAGGGATGAAGAATATCCTGCAGAGAATAATCGAACGTATAGGTGGAATCCTGAAACTCTACGATCACGGTTACCGAATCGGGATCGCTGCCCCGTATGCCCAGGGCGCCCAGGGTGCTGCCGAGGTTTATATCCAAAAGGCCGGACTTTAACGGCAGTTCCAGCTCTTCAGACACCATGCGGTCTCCGTAGATAATGGCGACATCCGCCTGTCTGGGTCCCGGAGAATTGACCCTAAGTGTATCGGTTTGAAGGATGGTACCTGTCTTTCGGAGGAACTGCTCTTCGCCGGTATCGCGGGGTTCTCCTACCGGTTTCATGTTCAGGAAGCCGGAGAGCGCCAGCAGTCCGCCTGCCGAGTTAAGTGTGATGGTTTTCAGCGAGCTCTCGCTGTCGGTAATAACATCGCTATTGGCTGCATAAACAGACAGAGCCGCTCCCGCCAGGCCGAGCGCAACCAGGCCGGGCCGCGGCCTGTATTCCTGAATGCTTCTCCTGACAAGCACCTTCTCTGCATACTCGTAGGTGGTATATGAAAGTAACTGGAGCTTTAATGCCGGGTCATCCGGGGTTACCCTCCCCGCCTCTTTCAAAAACTCTCTGCTCTGTATAACACTATAGTCGTTATAATCTATAGCACCGGGGTCTACTACCGTCCACCGGGTACTGGTGCATGAGAGCAGATTCAAAAGCATGACCAGCACTACTGCATATGTGAGACTCGTTTTCACTATTTAGATTGAAATTTGGTTAGATGTAACCGCATCACTGGTGCCTTCGCGCAAGGCTGTGGCAGACAAACTTCGGTATAAGGTGTATCGGGGCAGAATGCCGGAGTGCATCAGGCTCTGCCCGTTACAGAGAGATAACAGCACCTATACCTATCAGGCTGCGAAATTCAATAGGGTTTCCGCCGGCCGGGTCTGACAACCATAACGGAATATCGTACCGGATCGTTATCCCCCTGGGGTTATCAAGGTAGTCGGGTATGTTGAGCGAGAACATAAACCCGAGTCCGGCATCCGACAGAAGCCTGTCTTCTTCCATGTCTGTGATGCCGGGTGACGTACCGGAATCAAAAAACAGATAAGAACGCAGGCTCATAAGTCCACCGACAACAGGTACCTTTTGAATAGCTCTGCCTAATGGATTTGGATAATCCAGTTCCACATTTACAGAACCTATAGATGTAAGTACCGGAGCAAGGCCGGAATTGAGCGCATCGATATCCTGCCCCAGGTATCCGCGCAGATTGGGTCCCCCCGCAACCTGAATGATGCCCTGCTCCATCCACGGGGTGGGAATGGTGCCTTTTGCGCGGGTCAGGCCATGATTCATCCATCCTGCGGGCGGCTCGAAACTGCGGCTGAACAGATATTCAGGCACCGTACGGTTTGTGGATAATCCTCCAAACACACGGCCCCTCAGAGCGAAGTATGAGCTTAAACGGATCAACTGCTGAAATTCTACGGTGCTGTTCAGGAACGAAGGCGCGTTTCCGGCGAAGTTTACCGAGTGGGTGGTTCTCAAGGTGTAACGGCCCGGCTTGTTTTCATCCTGTATATACAGATCCGCTCCGGCCAGGTATAGCCACTCATCCTGCCAGAGTTGAGGGAAAGGCACGTATTCGTCTTCAAACCGGTTTTCAGCCCGTACCCCGACCGACAGCTTTTTGAAGTTCTCTTCGTTAAACCCTGTTTGCCATCGCTTGTTAAACAGCAGCCCGTGGCGGTGAAACCCCGTGCGGATGGAACTGATGAGCTGCACATTCCCTTCACTGTTAAAGCCTGAAATAGAAGGAATGGGTTCGGTAAAGGAGAGATAATAAGATACCGGATCATCCGGTATCCACGTGCCCAGCCACACCCCCATATCCAGCCGGTGCGGGCCGTCTCTGAAGGTGCCGGGTACTTGCCCCAGTATCCTCACCCCAACCCTGATTCCATCCACATCGTTATACCACAGATCCGGGGCCGGCAGCAGTTCATAGGAAGGAGAATCCTGCTGAGCGTACGAAACAGTGGTTATGCTGAAGAGATAAACAGCTGAAGTAATAATTAAGTACACATACTTTCGGGGTATCAAAGTGCTATTTTCCAATCGTCCAGAGGTTCTTGCTTAGTTAGTATGGAATGTATCAAGGTAATAAGCCTTTGTTGCTCAGGCCAGTAAATATAATGCTGAACTTCAGGGTATTCAATCCACTGAAATTCCGTGTGTTCCCCGTCCAGCCTGATTTCACACCGGGGCTGGAGCTCGGCGGCAAAAGCGGGAATAAGCAGGATCTGGTCCGTACTGTGCTCATAAAAGTGGTTCAGTGACGGGATGGTCCAGAACATCCGGGGTGTTGCCCCTGTTTCTTCCCGGAGCTCCCGGAGAGCGGCCTGCCAGGCTTTTTCATCTCGCCTCACTTTACCACCTACCATACGCCACTGCCCGGCATACGGCCTGTCTCCGGACCGCTTTAGTATTAAAAAACGGTATCCTCCATTCACCTTCTTATACGGGTACACATCGATTACTTTAATCATGGCTGGAACTTACGAAGTAAAGAGTAAAAAATGGCAGGTAATATAGATCAAGGAAGAAAGGCTGAGCGCGGCATCTGAGTATGTCACGGTGTGAACGTCCGGTGGGTTCCCGCATTATGGCCCTGAAC
>CALJMB010000019.1 GCA_937982515.1 uncultured Balneolaceae bacterium | reverse complement strand
TATAGCAGGCTACTATAGGTGCCATAGCAAGGCACTATAGCCGCTATAGCAGGCTACTATACGCAACGATAGTTACTACTATGTTCGCCCATAGTTAAGATCCGTATCCGTCCGCCATATTCGCTCAATCCGCGTTCCTGTGCTTTCCTCAGGGTAGTTCGGTACGGCCCATCAGCCAGCGGTCGCATTCGCGGGCGGCGCCGCGGCCTTCGTTTATGGCCCAGACAATCAGGCTCTGTCCCCGGCGCATATCGCCGGCGGCAAAGACGCCCTCTGTACTGGTAAGGAACTTTCCGTGCCGGGCTTTGGCATTCGAGCGTTCGTCGCGTTCTACATTCAGCTGTTCAAGAACCGGGCTTTCCGGTCCCAGAAATCCCATAGCCAGTAGTATAAGGCCGGCCTTCCACACCTTTTCTGTTCCGGGAATTTCTTTTGGAGCCATACGCCCGTTTGCTCCCTTCTCCCATTCGATCTGCACGGTATGGAGTTCTTTGACATTCCCGGCATCGTCGCCAATAAACTTTTTGGTCATGATCTGATATTGACGGGGATCGTCTCCGAATTTGGCGTGAGCCTCTGCCTGCCCATAGTCCACTCTAAAGATATGGGGCCATTGGGGCCAGGGATTGTCGGCGGCCCTTGTCCGGGGAGGCTGCGGAAGAATTTCGAACTGGGTGATGCTTTTGCAGTTATGGCGCATGGCCGTGCTGACACAGTCGGTGCCCGTATCTCCGCCGCCAATAACAATAACGTCTTTGCCTTCGGCAGAAATATATGTGCCGTCTTTATGGCCGGAGTCTAGCAGGCTTTTGGTATCCGCATGTAAAAATTCCATGGCAAAGTGAATTCCGCCCAGGCCGCGTCCCTCTATCTCCAGGTCGCGGGGCCTGGTAGCTCCTCCGGCCAGAATGATGGCATCGTACTGTTTTTTCAGCTCTGTAGCCGGAATGTCGGTGCCTATTTCGGTATGGGTGATATACTCAACGCCCTCCTCGGCCAGAAGATCCACCCGGCGTTGTACAATGGCTTTATCCAGTTTCATATTGGGAATGCCGTACATGAGCAGCCCGCCTATACGGTCGGCCCGTTCGTAGACGGTTACCCGGTGTCCCGCCTTGTTCAGCTGGTCTGCAGCGGCCAGCCCTGCCGGACCTGAACCCACAATGGCCACTTTTTTGCCGGTACGTGTTGCAGGGGGGCGCGCTACTACCCATCCTTCCTCGAACCCTTTGTCAATAATGGCCTGCTCAATGCTTTTGATGGCAACCGGAGGGCTGGTTATGCCAAGCACACAAGAGCCTTCGCACGGGGCGGGACATACGCGCCCCGTAAACTCGGGGAAGTTGTTTGTCTTGTGCAGCCGGTGCAGCGCTTCTTTCCATTTACCCCGGTACACCAGGTCGTTCCATTCGGGAATCAGGTTGTGAACCGGACAACCGAACGCCTGCCCTTTGAGCTCAGACCCCGTGTGGCAGAAGGGAATACCGCAGTCCATGCAGCGTGCTCCCTGTTTCCGCAGCTCTTCTTCCGGCAGCGGCTCATACAGCTCATTCCAGTTTTTAATTCGTTCTTCAGGCTTTTTTTGCGGAGTAGCTTTTCGGTTGTACTCCATAAATCCCGTTGGTTTGCCCATGGTTTGAGGTCTTTGTCTTATTATGTTTAAAGTTTTGTGCCTGTTCAGCCTGCCACGCTTTTACTACTATCGCTGTCATCTCCCTGCCCCCCCTGTGGGTGAGGGGGGAGACGGAGAGAGGGGGAGGCTAAGGGATGCTTGCCGGTTTCCCCGCTCTGCATCGCTCCCTCTCTTCGTCTCTTCGTCACCTCTTCGCCGGAGGGAAGGGAGAACAAAGCCTGCCCCGACAAACCTGTCGGGGAGGGATGGGTCACCGCAGCAGGACAACGGACCGCCAGTCGCTAATCAACTATTACACCAGTCAACCAATAACAAACCTAGTTACCGGCGGCACGGGCTTTGTCTTCTTTGTTTTGAATGAAGGCTTCCATAACGGCCTCATCCCCGCTGAGCCCATTGCTTTTCGAACGGTTGATGGCATCCTGCATTCGTTTGTAATCTTTTGGCATTACTTTTACAAACTTGTGGACCATTTCGTCCCATTTCGCCAGCACTTTCCAGGCCCGCCCGCTGTCGGTATACTCTCCGTGGCGGCGGATCATTTCTTTGACTTCCTTGATTTCATCATCGTCTTCCAGATGTTCCAGAAGTACCATGTCCGGGTTGCAGTTGCCGGCAAAAGCGCCTTTCTCATCCAGCACATAGGCTATGCCGCCAGACATCCCGGCGCCAAAGTTCCGGCCGGTAGGGCCGAGAACAACAACGCGTCCCCCCGTCATATACTCACAAGCGTGATCGCCCACAGCTTCAACTACGGCCTGAATGCCGCTGTTTCTCACACAAAATCGCTCGCCCGCCATTCCGCTGATGTAGGCTTCGCCGCTCGTTGCCCCGTAGAACGAGACGTTACCGACGATGATGTTATCCCAGGGATCGAACAGGGAGCCTTTGGGCGGATACAGAACCAGCTTTCCACCCGACAAGCCTTTGCCGAAGTAGTCATTGGCATCGCCTTCAAGCTCCAGGGTTATTCCCCGGGGGACAAACGCTCCGAAACTTTGCCCGGCAGAGCCCCTGAACTTCAGGTGGATGGTATCTTCCGGCAAGCCCTGTGAGCCAAACTTGCGGGTTAGCTTACTGCCTATGATGGTGCCCACCACCCTGTCGGTATTTCGGATCGGCAATTTTGCTTTTACCGGTTTCTTCTCGGAAAACGCCGGTTCACAGATATCCATCAATGTTTGCACATCCAGGGTATTTTCCAGCCCGTGGTCTTGCTCAATGAGCTTGCGGATGCCCACGCTATCGTCTGTCCGGGGCTTATGAAGAATGGGTGAGAGGTCCAGGTATCTGCCTTTCCAGTGGCTGATGTCGGCGCGCTGTTTCAGCCTGTCTGCCCGGCCTACCATTTCATCGATGGTGCGGAAGCCGAGCCGCGCCATGATTTCCCGCAGATCCTGAGCGATGAACTTCATGAAATTGACTACATACTGCGGGTCGCCCGTAAACTTGTGCCGCAGCTCGGGATTTTGGGTGGCGATACCCACCGGACAGGTATCCAGATGGCACACGCGCATCATGATGCAGCCAAGGGTGATGAGCGCGCTGGTTCCAAAACCGTACTCTTCGGCACCGAGCAGCGCGGCGATGGCAACGTCTCGCCCTGTTTTTATCTGCCCGTCGGTCTCCAGCACAACCCGGCTGCGCAGATTATTCAGTACCAGAGTCTGATGCGTCTCGGCCAGGCCGATCTCCCAGGGAAGCCCGGCGTGTTTGATGCTGGTCTGAGGCGACGCGCCCGTGCCGCCGTCGTGGCCGCTGATCAGGATGACATCGGCGTGCCCTTTCGCCACTCCGGCTGCAATAGTCCCTACCCCTACTTCAGAGACCAGCTTCACGTTGATGCGCGCGCGTTTGTTGGCATTCTTCAGATCGTGGATAAGCTGGGCAAGGTCTTCAATGGAATAAATATCATGGTGAGGCGGGGGAGATATCAGGCCCACGCCGGGTGTGGACAACCGGACCTTGGCAATCCACGGATACACCTTGCGCCCGGGAAGTTCACCACCCTCGCCCGGCTTGGCCCCCTGAGCCATCTTGATCTGGATCTCGTCACCCTGTACAAGGTATTCGCTTGTAACGCCGAAGCGCCCGGAGGCCACCTGTTTAATGGAGCTGTTCCGGGAGTCGCCATTGGGTTCTTGGGTATACCGGGACGGATCCTCGCCGCCTTCACCCGTGTTGCTCTTACCACCGATTCGGTTCATAGCTATAGCCAACGCCTCATGCGTCTCCTGGCTAATGGATCCGTAAGACATAGCTCCGGTTTTAAACCGTCTGCAAATAGCTTCAACCGATTCAACCTCATCTATGGGGACGGGGTCGTTTCCCAGATCGAATTCAAGCAGATGGCGGAGCGCGGCAGGCGTTTCGTCCTGTTCGTCGACCAGCCGCGCGTATTCTTTATACAGCTCGTAATCGCCCGTTTTGGTGGCAAGCTGGAGGGTATGGACGGTCTTGGGATTGTACATGTGGTATTCGCCGTCTTTGCGCCACTTGTACTGCCCGCCTTCATCCAGTATGTGTCCGTTAAGCTGCAATTCCGGGAACGCTTTGCGATGCCGCATTTCCACTTCTTTGGCGATGACATCGAGGCCGATACCGCCGATACGGGAGTCGGTCCAGGTAAAGTATGTATCGATAACCTCCCGGCTGATTCCGATCGCTTCGAAGATCTGCGCGCCGCGGTACGATTTAATGGTAGAAATTCCCATCTTAGACATCACTTTAACAATGCCTTTTACCACGGCTTTGTTATAGCCTTTCACCGCTTGTTCATAATCGATATTCAGTACGCCCTCCCGGGTCAGGTCATGCAGGGTTTCATAAGCCATGTACGGGTTGACGGCCTCTACACCGTAGCCCAGGAGCAGGCAAAAGTGGTGTGTTTCGCGGGGCTCCCCAGACTCCAGGGCAATGCCCACTTTGGTTCGGTTGCCCGAGCGGATGAGATGGTGATGGAGGCCGGCCACAGCCAGCAATGCCGGGATGGGCGCTTTTTCCCGGCTAAAGTCCCTGTCAGAGAGGATCAGTATATTCGCGCCCTTCTCAATGGCTTTGTCTGCCGCTGCAAACAGTTCATCCAGTGCTTTCTCCAGGCCTTTTCCGCCTTTAGACACCTCGAAAAGAATAGGCAGGGTTTGGGTTTTAAAACCGGGCAGCTTGATGTTGCGCAGCCTCCTGAGCTCCTCGTTCCGGAGCAGGGGCAATCTCATACGAATCTGCCGGCAGTTCTCAGGCTTCGGGTCGAGGATGTTTAGCTGGGTGCCCAGCATCGTCTCGGTGGATGTGATCAACTCTTCGCGGATAGGATCGATGGGGGGATTGGTTACCTGGGCAAACAGTTGCTTGAAATAGTTATAAAGCAGCTGCGGCTGGTTGGAAAGTACCGCCATCGGGGCGTCATTACCCATCGCGCCTATCGGCTGGAGCATATTCTCCGCCATCGGGCCTACGTTGATATTCAGATCCTCATAGGTATAGCCAAATACTTTTTGCCGCTGAACCACCTCCTCGTGCGTAAGCGTGAACTTTTGATCGGGGGTGTCCGGAACATCGTCAAAGCTCACCAGGTTATTATCCAGCCATTCCCTGTAGGGATGTTCTGTGGCCACCTTACGCTTGATCTCCTCATCGCTTATAATTCGCCCTTCCTCCGTATCTATGAGCAGCATTCGTCCGGGCTGCAGGCGGTTTTTGTGCAGTATTTGTTCGGGCGGAATGTCGAGCACCCCCACCTCAGAAGCCAGTACCACCATATCATCGGTCGTTACATAGTACCGGGAAGGGCGCAGCCCGTTACGGTCTAGCGTGGCGCCGACCATCTTGCCATCGGTAAAACCTATAGAAGCGGGGCCGTCCCACGGTTCCATCAGGCAGCTGTGGTATTCGTAGAAGGCTTTCCGGTCTTCGTCCATACTCTCGTGCCGTTCCCACGGTTCCGGAATCATCATCATCATGGCGTGGGGCAGAGAGCGGCCGCTCAGCGTTAAAAACTCCAGGCAATTGTCAAACTTTCCGGAGTCGCTGCCGTCTTCTTCTATAACCGGAAGCACCTTTTCCAGCTCATCGCCGAACAGATCCGAAGCCAGGCTTGCTTCCCGGGCGCGCATCCAGTTTTCGTTGCCCCGCAGCGTGTTGATCTCTCCGTTATGGATAAGATAGCGGTACGGATGGGCGAGCTTCCAGCTGGGAAAGGTATTGGTACTGAACCGGGAATGGATCAGGGCCAGCGCCGATTCCATGAGCGGATCACACAGGTCGGGATAGAACTCTTTGAGCTGCCTGGGGGTGAGCATCCCTTTGTAAATGATGGTTCGCGATGACAAGCTGTTGATATAGAAGAAGTCCTTGTTCTTCAGGTTGCTCTCTTCAATCGTACGGGTGATACGGCGCCGGATAATGTAGAGCTTTCGCTCAAATGCCAGCTCGTCTGTGATGTCTTCGCTCCGGCCGATGATTATTTGCCGTACGGACGGCTCGGATAACTTGGCCGTTTTACCGAGGTAGAAGTTATTGGTGGGAACTTTTCTCCAGCCCAGAACTTTCTGCCCTTCTTCTTCTACAATCTCTTCTGCAATTTTCTCACATGGCAGGCGGTCTTCACGCTGGCCCGGTAAAAAGATCATTCCTACTCCGTACCTGCCCCGCTCGGGAAGGTCAATTCCTATGCCTTCGCAGGAATGCTGCAGGAATTTGTGGGGAATCTGAATAAGAATACCGGCGCCGTCTCCGGTGTTGGATTCACTGCCGGTGGCGCCCCGGTGATCCAGGTTGTGGAGTACGGTCAGCGCCTGGTTGATAATTTTGTTGGACTGTTTTCCCTTGATGTTTACTACGAATCCCATCCCGCAGGCATCATGCTCATGGCGGGGGTTGTACAAACCTTGCTCCTGTTGTGTTTCAGTCCCGGCTGTAGTCATTTAACACGTATGTTACTATTGTTATCTTTTTAATTTTGTCAACTTTCATGCTATCCACCACGAAGAAGCCTAATTAAATAAGATAAAAAAGATACTTACATGATGTCTTTCATGGAAAGCGGCTTAATTTAACAAATTATTAGTAGTAATTAATATAAAAACTTAAATTTCTTTAGAAATTTTCAGGATGTCCGATAGTAAGCCTGCGGCCGTTACTTCCTTCCCGGCCCCGGGGCCCTGAATGATGATGGGCGATTGGCGATATCTGTTCGTGGATATGCGGAGTATATTGTCGGTGCCTCTTAATTGTCCCAAAGGCGAATTTATGTCTGTCTCCTGAACACCGATTTCGATGGTTCCGCCGGTAAGCCTTCCTGTGTAGCGCAGTGTTTTTCCCTTTTTATTAGCCTGGTTAATTTTGTCTCTCCAATAGTCATCCGCTTCCGGCAGGCGATGAATAAATGTTTCCTGGCCGACCTGTTTGAGCTTTTCCGGTATAAGCGACTCCACGTTCAGCTGACTGCGCTCTATCTTCAGGCCGATGGTTCTGGCCAATGTCAGGAATTTGCGGGCCACATCCTCTCCGGAAAGATCGTCGCGCGGATCGGGTTCGGCATAACCCAGGTCGCGCGCTTTGACTACCGCTTCGCTAAAAGGAACGCCTTTTTCAAGTTCGCCAAACAGGTAAGTCATAGTACCTGACAGAACCCCTGAGATCCCGGTGATTTCGTCTCCGCTGTCTATTAAATCGGAAATGGTGGATAGCACCGGCAAACCGGCCCCTACGGTGGTTTCGTACCTGTACCGGGTATGGGTGGCACGCGCTATGGCGTGTATGGAATCATAAAAGGACTGTTCAAAAGTGTTGGCCAGCTTGCTGGGGGTGGCTATATGAATACCTGCCTGCAGCAGAGAGGGGTAAAGCCGGGCCACTTCCGCGCTGCCGGTTGCATCCACAAATATGGTGTTGTGCCGGTGGGGGGCCGTCAGTTCCTGTACGATGGCCGGCCAGTCGGTTGCCTGCCCTTCCGGCAGTTTATCCACATTGTGAATGTCGATGCCGCCGGCATTCCAGTTAACGCTTTTACTGTCACAAACCCCGATCACCCTTAAGCGGACATCATCCGGGTTAAGGTCGTCAATCAGGTTCAGCAACGTACCGCCTACCGCCCCTTTCCCTGCAATGAACAGATCAACCGTTGTCCGCCCGTCAATCAGATAATCATTGATGAGCCGGGCTACGGTGTAGGCTTGCTCTTTGGGTAGCAAGAGGGAGACGTAGCGCTGGTTGTATTCCCGGTGTATGCGCAGGGGCCTGATGTTCTTCCGGTTGAGTATATTAAGTATGTTTACGGCCGGGAGATCACTCTTATTAAGACGGTTGGTAAACTTTTTTACTTTGTATAAATTCCGCTTTAGTTCCGGTTGCCCGGATGCTTCCTGCTCAACCCAGGTATGCACTAACGGCTCTATACGTTCAAAGAGCGCGCTTCTGATCAAAAACTGAGCAGGTTCATAGCGTGATGTTCTGATATAACCGTAGCCTTCAGAGTCGGCCGCCCGTTCCAGTTCTTTTTCTATAAGGCGGTTCAATTTATGGGCATCAGGAGCGTCGATCTCAAAGTAAGTAAATGGCCCTGTAACGGTGACAGAGCGAAAGGCTCCGTTAGACCTGAAGGAACGGTTAATAAGCGTGCCCGGATGCGCGGGGTTGTAGCTGTTTCGTACCTGTACGGAAGTACCGGTATGCCGGATCGGACGGATGGTTTTGGGATGAATGACCTTGGCGCCGTGTGCGGCCAGCTCGGAAATGTCTTCATAGCTCAGATAGTCGATGTGGCAGGCGGTAGGTACGATTTTGGGATCGGCCGTGAGCACACCGTCTACATCGGTCCATATCTCCAGATGGCCGGCTTGAAGAGCCTCTGCGATAAGTCCCGCGGTATAGTCTGATCCGGATCGCCCCAGCGTGGTGATTTCTCCCTGCTCCGTAGAGCCGATAAAGCCGGTGATAACGGCTACTTCCTGAAGAGCGTGCAAGGTATCGGCAATCAGCTTGCGGGTAAGGCCGGGGATGACGTTTGCTTCGCCAAAAGCTGCATCGGTTTTGATGAAATGATGAGCATCCAAGGCCCGTGCCTTTACTTTGTGGTAACAAAGAGCGGAAGCGAAAATATGCGCGGAAGCTCGCTCACCAAATGAAAGAATGTGATCGTTCCATTTTTCCGTATGTTCTTTTTTTAGCTTTTCATCAAAGCAGACCCGGGTCAGTTCATCAAACAGCTCCTCGAGATACAGGTTGTTTTCCTTGCCGGTATTTCCGGTCACGCGGTGTAACACGTCAAAGTGTATCTTCCTTATCCCGTCAATCTGTTGCCGGGCCAGGGCAGGTTTATCGTCTGGCACATTTGTCAATTCCACAAGCTGGTCGGTAACCCCTCCAATGGCAGATACTACAACAACGGGTTGAGCGGAGTCCATGCGGCTGCGCACAACTTCAACGGCCTGTAGTATAAACAAATGATCCCGGAGGGAGGTCCCTCCAAACTTCAGAACATGTATATTAGACATAGGTTAAACCGCTTCTGACTTTTGGAATTGGCGGGAGAACGAGCTGTAGAGTTGGTGGATCTGGTCAAATTCTATTAAAAAAGCATCGTGTCCGTAGGGTGAGTGTATCTCGGCATAGGAACCAAATGGCAGCAATTCAGCCAGTTCTTTCTGTTCATCGACAGGATAGAGCCAGTCGGAATCAATACCCATTACCATAGCGGGAATGCGGACACTGTTCAAAATATCGGCGTAATCGGCCCGGCCACGCGCCACGTTATGTGAATCCATTGCCTGGGTCAGGCGAATGTAGGAAACGGCATCAAAACGATTAACGATTTTTTCTCCCTGGTAATTGAGATACGATTCAACCTGAAACATATCACTGCCCTGCTGGAGATCACGGCCAAACTTTTTGGCAAAGTCTGCGGGGCTGCGGTAGCTGTTCATGGCAATCATCCGGGCCAGGGCCAATCCCCGGGCTGGGGGTTGTTCATCGGTGTAATAACCGCCATTCCAGTTGGGGTCGTTGTATATGGCCTGCCGTTGCGTGTGGCTGATGCTGATGGCCCACGGCTGGTGGGCTTTGCCCATTCCCATGAGAACGGCCATATTGGGGCGTGGATCCATGATGGTAAATTCAAGCGCCTGCATACCGCCCATAGAGCCGCCTACAACCAGTTCCACACTGCGGATACCGAGCTCATCAAGCACCCGCTGATGCATCCGCACCATATCGCGAATGGTTATGACAGGAAAGTCTGCCCGGTAAGGCCGGCCGGTTTCGGGATTTATGCTGGTCGGGCCGGTAGTTCCATAGCAGCCTCCCAGGACATTGGGACAGATGATGAAATACTTTTCCGGATCTAGCATCTTTCCCCGCCCGAACAGACCGCTAAACCATTCATCGGCTGCCGTATTCCCTGTGAGGGCATGGCATATAAGTATTACGTTGTCGCGGGTCCTGTTTAATTCTCCCCACGTCTGGTAAGCCACGGTCGGTTCCGGAATGGAAACCCCGGATTCTGTGATAAAAGGTTGCGGGAACGTATGTGATTGTATGTTACTCATGTGTTAATTGTAAACACGATTAATGTATAGTTACCTGCTAAGGTATTGTTCATTTGTACAGCACTGACTGAACGGAAAAGTGCTCTTTTGTTTAATGACCGTCATGCTGAGCATGTCCTTTCCGGGATCACAGAATATCGAACAAGGAATGCCGAATGGTGAAGTAGAACCTCCCCTATCCAATATTCCTTGTTCTGCTGTTCGATATTCTTCGCCTTTGAAGAAGGCGGGTGACGATACAACAGCTAATTTTAAGCCGTTACCTTGATCCGGTCGAATGCGATTTCGAAGTCTTCAATGATATCGTCGATGTGTTCAAGGCCGACGGAAACCCGGATCAAATCTTCCTGAACACCGCTGGAGATTTGCTCGGCGTCGCTAAGCTGCTGGTGAGTGGTAGATGCCGGATGAATAACGAGCGTTTTAGCATCACCCACATTAGCCAGGTGGCTGGACAGTTCAACATTGTCGATGAAAGACCGCGCCGATTCGTAGCCGCCTTTTACACCAAAGTTAAGTACAGAACCAAACTTGCCGGGGTTCAGGTACTTTTGCGCGCGCTCATAATACTCGTGGCCGGGCAGCCCTGTGTAATTAACCCAGGAGACGATATCCTGTTTTTCCAGCCATTGAGCCAGCTTCAGAGCATTTTCGCAATGCCGCTCGGCGCGGAGAGAGAGTGTCTCGAGGCCTTGTATCAGCAGGAAGCTGTTGAAGGGAGAAGGCGCCGCTCCGATATCGCGCATCAATTCCACCCGTGTACGGATAGCGAACGCAATGTTGCCAAAGGGTCCGTCCGTGCCGAATACTTCCCAGAACTTGAGGCCGTGGTAGGCCGGAGAAGGTTCGGTAAAGACCGGGAAGTTGCCGTTACCCCAATCGAAATTACCGGCATCGACAATAACACCGCCGATACTCGTGCCATGTCCGCCAATCCATTTGGTGGCAGCGTGTACAACAATGTTGGCTCCGTATTTAATAGGTTGGCAGATGGCTCCTCCCGCTCCGAATGTGTTATCCACAATCAGAGGGATACCGTGTTTCTGTGCAATGGCACTTAGCCCTTCAAAATCGGGAACATTGCCTCGGGGATTTCCCAGCGATTCAACAAAGATGGCTTTGGTGTTGCTGTCTATAGCCGCTTCATAGGATTCCAGTGTATCGTCTTCCACAAAATTAACTTTAATACCCAGGCGGGGCAGAGTCACTTTAAACTGGTTATACGTTCCGCCATACAGAAAGCTGGTGGATACAATATTATCGCCGGCCTGAGCGATGGCAGCTATGGCCAGGAATTGTGCAGACATTCCCGAACTGGTGGCCACCGCTGCAGCTCCTCCTTCCAGCGCAGCCATCCGCTTTTCAAAGACATCGGTGGTAGGGTTCATGATCCGCGTGTAAATATTCCCAAACTCCTTCAGGGCAAACAGCGAAGCGGCATGCTCCGTATCGTCGAACTGAAAAGAGGTAGTCTGGTAGATGGGCACGGCACGGGAGCCTGTGGCAGGGTCCGGTTCCTGGCCCGCATGGAGTTGAAGAGTTTCAAATTTGAAAGAACGATCTTCTTTGGAGGTGCTCATTGCGTTATTGGTTAGTTTACTGTTTGGGTTTTTGGTCGAACTAAAAACTGGTGATCTACTTTGATGCAGCGGTTTTGAAAAAGGCTTATGCCTTTGGATCTGACACGTTTTTTAATTTCCGCATGCGTTCCCGTTCCCAGTTGCAGCCAGATGGCTTTGGGTTGTAACCGCAGCGCCTGATCTACTGCTTCGGGGATATGTTCCGGCTTTAGAAAAATATCCACTACATCCACATCAAAGGGAATGTCTGCGAGGTCGGAATAGGTTTTCTCTCCGAGTATTTCATCTGCCCCGGGATTTACAGGTACTATGGTATACCCTGCATTTTTTAAATAACGGCCCACATAGTGGCTGTCTTTATGGCGGTTTCGGGAAATGCCGACTATGGCAATGGTCTGTACCTGGCCTAATACGTCTTCCACTTCATCTGTTTCGGCAGACAGCTCGGCATTCGCCCTCATTTTCTTTTCGTACCAGTTGTTAAAGGTAGATCGCATATATTCAGTTCGTGTGGTAACACAGGCCGTTAAAGCGCTATGTGGTTTATTCATTACTGGTTATTTGTTATTCGTGATCAGGGCCTCCTCTCCCGTAACCAGCAACGAATAATCAATAACTCCTTTTGTGCTTTTGTGTTTAAGTAGCCCATATCCAAATATTAAAAGCAAAAAAGCCTCTTCCGAACGATCCTGCATGTGTGGGAAAAGTTCGGAAGAGGCTTTTATTTCGTGTACGGCCTCATCCCTCATCTTTCCCCTAACATGTATATCAGGGGCAGGAATTAGCACCTGGCCCCTGTGCACGAAATTTGGTCGGTAATAACTTATGCACAGGGCGGTTGCTAAGGCTTCAACGGGCCTGATCCCTCAGCCTTTCTCGATAAGAGTTTTTTCAAATAAAAAAAGAACGAATCAATCTAACTACAAAAAAAGCCCTTCAGGGTTATCCGAAGAGCTTTTTAAATGTGTTAATTGCCTGTGAAGCAACTTAGCCCTTCGACACACTACAAATAATGCGAATACAAATAATAATTTGCATCAGGCAGGTGTCGCGGTTAATATGCAGGTTAAGTAGTTTCATAAGCAATGGGTGTCCTAGTCCCTGAAAAAATACGTTATATTTCTTGTCCATACAAGGGTTAAATGAAAAAATATTAAACGGTGTCCCGCTCCGGTGCCAGACGCAGAGGATAGTGCATGATACGCAGGGACCGTAAGCGGCAAGCGGTGAGCAGATACGAACTGTGTCTTGCGTTAGGAGTTTTCCCTTCCGCCGGCCGGCGGGGGAACAAGGGACAGGCCCGGCGGAGCGGCACACAGTGATCCACGGTCGGATAACCAGGTTATCTTTTGCCTTTCCTTGCTCCCGTTTACAGGATAATATCCAGGGTAACGTTTGTCTACCTCTCCCCATCATATCCCCGGTTGCCCCGGATATGCCCTCTTTATGCGTTCTCCATACAAACCTTGTACCTGATACCGGCCTTCTCCTGCTCTGCTCCTGCAAATGTAGGAGCAGAGAAGGAGAAGAGTAGGAGAAGACAAGGAGAAGGTATAGCCCTGGTACAGCCGCGGCAGGGACAGGAGATGGCCTTGGAACAGGGGGATAGAACAGGTTAAGCGGATGTAAACATGTATGTTATAGTGTATAACAACATGTATTCTATGCGTAGCCCCGGCTATCTCATCCCAAATCTCCCGACAGTCCGGAGATTCGGGATCCGCCGGTAGCCGGAGAATCTTTCAGGCATGGGTACAGGCTTTGGCCGGTATACACGTATGAATTATGGGAGCGTGAGAGATCCCTCATCGCAAAACCACGCACCGGGATGGCAGGACAGCGGGCTTATGAACCGGACAGTAACAGCCCCGGCCTGCGGGGTAATGAATCCCGGTTTGTTAACGTTTTCCGGGCTTTTCGGAGAGTTGCTCCGTGTCGATGTAAAAATGAGGATCCACTTTAAAGGCTTCTTCATCAGTCAGCTCCACTTTCGTTGTTTGCCATTGAGTGGTTACCGGACGGATAAAGGTGTATTCACCTTCAGAGAGCGTTACCTTGACGGGCATGTCAAAGCCTTTGGCATCGGCCTGCCAGCGGTAATGGAGGGTGCCATTTCCAATATAATATTGTAACACCGGAATGTCTGTATGGCGTAGATATTGATCAAATACCTTTTCCAGGTTGATGCCGGACTTTTCTATTATGTAGTTTTCCACTTGTTCAGAGGTGGTGGTTTGATGATAAAAGGTTTGCTGAAGCCCGCGAAGGATGCGCCTCCATTTTTCATCATCGCCGATGATCTGGCGGATGGTGTGCAGCATATTATTGCCTTTGTAGTACATGTCTCCCGACCCCTCATGATTAACGCCATACGCTCCGGTTACAGGCCGGTCATTCCGGATGCTGTCTCTGAGGCCTATAACATATTCACCGCCGGCCTGTTTGCCGAACAGGCATTCGGTATATATCGCTTCGGAATAACTGGTAAAGCCTTCGTGTACCCACATATCGGCGATGTCTTTGGTGGTGATGTTGTTGCCCCACCATTCATGGGCGCTTTCGTGAATCAGGATAAAATCCCACTTGAGCCCCCACCCGGTACCTGAGAGGTCTCTTCCGCGGTATCCGTTTTTGTACCCGTTTCCATAAGCAACCGCGCTTTGGTGCTCCATGCCGAGATGAGGCGCTTCAACCAGCTTGAAACTGTCTTCATAAAACGGATAGGGGCCGAACCAGTGTTCAAAGCATTGTATCATCGGCTTAACCTGGCGAAATTGCTTTTTGGCTTTTTCCAGGTTGGGTTCGAGCACCCAGTAGCTCAGGTCGAGCGGGCCATTTGCTCCCTCATATGTATCCTCAAAATTGACGTAGTTGCCTGCATTAACCGCGACATTGTAGTTGTTAATGGGGTTGCTTACAAACCAGGTATAGGTGGTCATGTTGTTGTCGTGGTGAGTGACATCCCGCAGCCGCCCGTTAGAGACGTTTATCAGTGGGTCGGGGACGGTAATGCTGATGCTCATGCTGTCGGGTTCATCGGACTGATGGTCTTTGTTCGGCCACCACACGCTGGCGCCCAGCCCCTGGTTGGCGGTAGCTATCCATGGGTTGCCAAGAGAGTCGCGGGCCCAGATAAACCCTCCGTCCCAGGGAGGGTTTACAGCCACTTTAGGCGTGCCGCTGTAATAGACTGAAATAGTGTGAACCGATCCCTTTTTTTGTGGCTCCGGGATGGATACAAAAAAGGCATTGCCTTCCCGTTCAAAAGAAAGCCGGGTTCCATTCTGAATGATACGATCTATGACAAGGGGCTGTTGAAGATCGATCTGCATGTCGCGCGAGGGACCGGTTACCGTGTAGGTAATATTATTGAACCCCTGTATGGTAGAGTCTTCAGGGCTGATGGTAACGTGAAGATCGTAATAGGTGACATCCCACCAGGCGCGCTGAGGCGTTATGGTTCCGCGCAAGGTATCGGCCCGGGTGAAGGTGGCTTGCTGGGCATAAGCGGAATGGCTGCAAATACCAGCCAGGATAAGTGAGAGGCAGAAACTGGCTATTGTTGATAACAGAATTTTCATAAGACTCCTTTTAACAACTAACTGAACAGGTAATAACTATAGTATATCTGGCAGAAGATATAAATTAAAACCGGTTTGTAAAGGTGTGGAAGTAAAGTAAACAGGAGAGATTGGAGCATTCATTTTGCTGTTACTACTATTTTGGCGAAGAAGGAAAAGAAGCTCACCCTAAAATATATCTTATAAACCTGGCCATATACTTCATATTACATGAAGCTGTTTTTATCCACGATCTTATCTGTCCATGTTACTCCAGATATTAGTGCTGCCAGGTACGGGGAGTACTGTAACACCGGGATTTATCCCGGTGCAAAAAGCCCCATCTTGAAAGTACCGCAGGCACGAACTATTTCTTTTTAAGTCATCACGATGTCATACAGCCTCTCAGCTGCATCATCAACTCTAAACTGGTTAAACATGGCTAATACATACTACCAAATCTATCTTCAAACAGTGTTTGCCGTCAAAAAAGAATGAGTTTTCGGGAGGAATACCTGCAACGGCTGCAGAAGTTTGGGGTCGACTATGATGAGCGGTTTGTTTATTCTGATCCGGAGTAATAGAATGTCATCCGGACAAAAGCATCTCTTAACTTATTTGACTTGGTAGCAGTGGCATAGGCCATACCTACGGCATTCTTCTCAGGGAAGAACCTCTCCCCATAGGTTGAAACCTATGGCAACAACATTCCTCATGCCTGACGGCATTTGGTTTACGGCTTTGTAAGTATAGATAACAGCTTGCACTCAATGTAGTGGAAACTGTCTTTACTTGACTTGAGGTTTTTAGGTATTTAATCTATTAAAGATAAAAAAATCACCTGTAGCCGAAGTTGCGTACCATGTTCGGGTCTTCCCGCCATTTGTCGCGTACTTTTACATGCAGGTCCAGATACACTTTTTTGTCGATGAAATCTTCAATGGCTTCCCGTGATTTCTGTCCCAGCTTTTTTATCATTTTACCGCCTTTGCCTATCAGGATGCCTTTCTGGGAGTTGCGGTTAACGATGACTTCTGCGTTAATATAGTCCAGATCCTCCCGCTCCTCGTATTGGATAACGTCCACGGTACTTGAGTAGGGTATTTCCTGCTGGTAGAGGAGGAAAAGCTGCTCGCGGATCAGTTCGGCTACAAAGAAGCGTACGGGTTGCTCGCTGAGCATATCTTTTGGGTAAAACGGCGGCCCCGGCGGCAGCTGTTCTTTGATAGCGGCAAGCAGTTCCTGCACACCCTCGCCCGTTAGCGCCGATACGTACGCGGTATCGGTAAACCGATACTGTTGATTCAGATCTTCTGCGATGGCTTCTGCTTTCCTGCGGCCTGACTGATCGATTTTATTCATAACCAGCATCACCGGTTTATTCATGGACTTAAAGGCCTCATAAATCCGGTTCGGGATAGCGGCATCGCCGGGATCAACAATAAACAGAATCAGATCGGCGTCGTTACGGGCGCGGTCTACCAGCCGCATCATGGCTTTTTGTAATTCATACTTGGGATCGATAATGCCGGGGGTATCCAGAAAGATGATCTGTAAGTCTTCTTCGGAATGGATGCCCAGTATCTGATGCCGCGTGGTCTGTGGTTTAGGTGTAGTGATGGAAATTTTGCTCCCCAGTATGCGGTTCATCAGTGTAGATTTGCCTGCATTGGGTTTGCCGATGATAGCAATGTAACCGGATTTGTGTAGCTTTTTTTGTCCTGCCATACATTTGATGCCCTCTAAGCTGTCAAGGGCACAAACTCCCTTGGTAAATTTTGCGTTTTAGTGATTGTATTTTTCCATTATTCCTAAAAAGTCTTTTACGGTTTGTTCCAATCCGCGGAAAAGCGCTGTAGATATCAACGCATGGCCAATGCTGATATCGTGAAGATGAGGCACGGTACGTACCAATGCTTCCAGGTTATCCAGGCTGAGGCCATGGCCGGCGTTTACCTTTAAGCCGAGATCGTGGGCCAGGCGCGCGGCGTTTTGAAGGCGTTCCAGCTCATTCTTTCGGGCTTCTTCGGTCGGGGCGTTAGCGTAAGTTCCGGTATGCAGTTCGATGAAGTCCGCACCCAGTTCGCGGGCAAGTTCCACATCTTCCTGCTGAGGGTCGACAAAGAGGCTGATCTCTAAATCAGTTTGCCTGATCCGGGGAAAGACCCGCTGCCGGAAATCGTCAAAAACCGTTTTCATATTTAGCCCGCCCTCTGTAGTCAGCTCTTCCCGGCTCTCGGGCACCAGGGTCACCATATGAGGGGCCACCTTAAGGCTTATATCGAGCATTTCATCAGTGGCAGCCATTTCAAAATTTAGCCTGCCTTTAACCTTTTCCCGAAGCTTGTAAACATCTTCATCGCGGATATGCCTCCGGTCTTCTCTCAGGTGAAAGACAATTCCTGCCGCTCCCGCCCGTTCGCAGACTTCCGCTGCTTCGACAGGACTGGGATATTCTTCGCCACGGGCATTTCGCAAGGTAGCAACGTGATCTATGTTGACCAATAGCTGCATAGTATTATCAATTTAATATTGATTACGGGTTGTTATTCAGTTCTTAAATATAGATTATTTAATGGAGAATTTAAGACGGATTATTGACCCATTTCTGTTATGCGTTGGATAAGAAATCTCATACTGATTGGCTTTTTAGGGATGTTGGCTGCAGGTTGCGGCATGACCAGCCGAACCTATGGTCCGACGCCGGAACTGGTGTCGCGGTCGAAGTCGCTCCGGGCTGTATCGGGTCATGCCAAAGCCCGTACATTACTGTTGCAGGCGTATCGTGACTGGCAGGGAACCCCCTATTTACTGGGAGGTGCCAGCGCAAGCGGAGTTGACTGCTCTTCACTCGTTCGCCTGGTATTTGAAGAATACTTCCACATTAACCTGCCGCCCAATACCACCACACAGCTAAATGCAGGAAAAGGTGTGGGACGAACTTCTCTCGATACGGGCGATCTGGTTTTTTTCAGAACGGGACGAAGAACCCTTCACGTTGGTATTATTATTGAGGATGATGAATTTATGCATGCCTCCACATCCAGGGGCGTGATGATAAGCCGTTTGAGAGAGCATTATTGGTCTAGCCGCTATTTAACTGCACGAAGAGTACTTTAGGGTTACGCCAGCTATATCCTGTTGTTTCTATAGAACGCGGATACTATGGATGGAGCGGATAAACACAGAAATATATAACTGGCTGCTAAGACCCATCCCACCCCGGCACTTTTATAGTTGATTCTTACTCTTTATCCGTTTAGTTTAAGACTAAATACTCTTAAATAGTCAGCCGGAAGATATGCTGTTGTCAAAATCATGTGTGTATGGAATGAGAGCTTCGCTGTACCTGGCATCGACGTATAGCCAGGAGTACACGTCTATCCGCACAATGAGCGAAAAGCTGGATATCTCATTCCACTTTCTTACCAAGATTCTTCAGCAGCTGACGGCGGCGGGTTTGCTGGAGTCTCACAAAGGCCCCAGTGGTGGCGTGCGCCTGACCAAACCGGCCGGGAAGATATCACTCATTGAAATTGTGGTGGCTATTGACGGCCCGGAGTTGTTTACCGAGTGTGTTTTGGGCCTGCCCGGATGTGGAATTGAAAAGCCGTGTCCGCTTCATGAAAAGTGGGCCGTAACAAGAGAACATATTCGCGATATGCTTGCAGGATCGACGTTGGATGAGTTGGCAGACAAAGGCAAAGCAGGCAACCTCCGCATCACGGCAGACGGATCGTTTGTCTGGGAATAGTTAATTTTTTTATGTATATAAAAGATAAAATAGTCTTTAATCCTTTGTCAGAAATTCCCCTACAATTCCCACAGTGAAAGGCCTTGCATACGGAGATACCCGAAACCCATACCCTTAAAAAGAAACGAAACAACACATGATGACAAAAATAGTTGCATTTACCTTTTCCATGTTGAGCTTAACTCTGCTTGCCGGTTGCGGAGGAGCAGAATCCGGCAACAAAACCGGAAAGACCTCTTCCGGTAAGGACAACGACACTCTCACAGAATTCCAGTTGGCACATGGAATCGGGCCGGTAACAGAATCGATAGAGATACACACGGTAAACCCCGAGTTAGCACAAAAAGGAGAAGGCATCTTCAAGACAAACTGTTCAGCCTGCCATAAAATGGGTGAACGGTATGTGGGCCCCGCTCTTGGAGATGTGTTAGACAAACGGTCGCCGGCTTTTGTCATGAATATGATTTTAAATCCGGACGGGATGGTAAAAAAACATCCGGAGGCAAGGAAAATGCTGGCTGAATTTATGACCCCGATGCCCAATCAGAACTTAAATGAAGAAGAAGCCAGAGCCATTGTCGAATACCTGGCTTCGGTCAGACAGCAGCAAACGAAATAGCACTTCCTCAAACAATAAATGATAATAACAGCCTACTACCATGAATAAAAAACAAAGCATACGTTGGTTGGGGTTACTTCCTGCCCTAGCTGTGTTCGGCTTAACCCTTATCTACGGGTGTTCTTCCAACCAGGAATTTTCATCCTATGGTGATGCAGCACGGAAAGTATATGTGGCGCCGGGAGAATACGACGAGTTCTACGGGTTCTTCTCTGGCGGGTACAACGGCCAGCTCTCGGTCTACGGCTTGCCCTCGGGCAGACATATTTATACCATACCGGTTTTTTCCCAGGCCCCTGTAAACGGATATGGTTATAACGAAGAGACCAAAGCCATGCTGCAGACGTCACACGGGTTCGTTCCATGGGGCGATGCCCACCACCCCGAACTTTCTCAGACAGACGGAGTGCCGGACGGGCGGTATGTCTTCATTAATGAAAACAACACCCCGCGTATTGCTAAAATTGATCTGAAGAAATTTCAGACAACAGAGATTCTGGAAATCCCGAACTCTGCCGGTAATCACGCCTCCCCTTTCGTAACTCAAAATACAGAGTATATCTCTGCAGCGACGCGCTTCAGTATTCCCATCGGAAGTGAGAAAGACGTAGCTATTGATTCGCGGGAAGAGACATTTAACGGTACATTGTCCTTTATCAAATTGCAGGACGACGGCAATATGAAACTGGACTTTCAGATACTGGTTCCAGGTTTTGACTATGACCTTTCGCACGCCGGGAAAGGACCTTCCCACGGCTGGTCATTCTTTACAAGCTATAATAGTGAACAAGCTCATACCTTGCTTGAAATCAACGCGTCTAAAAATGACAAAGATTTTATAGCGGCGGTAAACTGGAAAAAAGCGGCTGAATATGCCGCGCAGGGTAAGGGAACAATGATCGAAGGTGAATACCTGCGCAATTATATTGACCCTGAGACACATATAGCAACAACCGAGCACCACAGTGAAGTACGTATGCTTGATCCGCGGGAACTGCCCGGTATGATCTACTTCCTGCCAACTCCCAAATCTCCGCACGGTGTGGATGTGAGTCCTGACGGCGAGCTGATTGCAGCCGGGGGAAAGCTTTCTACGGTAATTCCGGTGCACTCCTTCTCAAAAATGATTGATGCCATAGAGAATGAAGCATTTGAAGGAGAAGTGGGCGGCATACCTGTACTGAAATACGATGCCATCCTGGCCGGAGAAGTAAAAGATCCGGGGCTCGGCCCGCTTCACACGGAATTTGACGGTAACGGATATGCCTATACCACGGCTTTCATCACGTCAGAGATCGTAAAGTGGAGCCTTGAGACGTTTGAGGTAGTAGACCGGATCGACACCTATTATTCTCCGGGACACCTGATGATACCGGGTGGAGATTCACGCAAGCCAGAGGGAAAGTATTTGGTTGCCCTTAATAAGATAACCAAAGACCGGTATCTGCCAACCGGCCCTGAACTTTTCCACTCCGCCCAGCTGATAGACATATCGGGCGATAAAATGAAGCTCTTACTCGATTTCCCAACGGAAGGAGAACCACACTATGCCCAGGCCATTCCGGCAGAAAAGGTTATGCATGATCAGGTTCGCTACTATCGGCTGGAGGATAATAAGCATCCTTACGCTGCCAGGAATGAAAGCGAGGCCAAGGTTACCAGAGAGGGCAATGTAGTCCATATCAATATGACTTCTATTCGCAGCCACTTTATGCCGGATAATATAGAAGGCATAAAAGTGGGCGACAAGGTCTACATCCACGTGACAAACTTAGAGCAGGATTGGGATGTGCCTCATGGTTTTGCTGTAAAAGGAGCCAATACATCCGAACTGCTGATAATGCCGGGCGAAACGCGAACGCTGGTGTGGGAGCCCGGGAAGGCGGGCATATTTCCCTTCTACTGCACCGATTTCTGCTCCGCCCTGCACCAGGAAATGTCAGGATATATAAGAGTATCCCCCCAAGAATCAGATGTGGAAATCGCCTACGGAACAGGTCAATAATGGCCTATCCAATCCATATGAGAATGGGAGCGTGAGAGCTCCCATTCTCCTCACTCATGCAAATGTCAAACAGAGGAATCTATGAAAAAGCAGAACAGACTATGGATGGGAGCCGCAGCACTAATACTGATTATGGTGTACTTGTTTCCGATATGGAGTATAAACCTGAAGGCTCCTCAGTATCCTGAAGGGATAGGGCTTAACATCAAAGTAAACACCATTGAAGGAAAGGCCCCGAACGACCTCCAAAATATAAACGGGTTGAATCACTACATAGGCATGAAAGTAATTACTCCGGGTTCTATTCCGGAGCTAAAAGTGATGCCCTTTATTTTTGGATTTCTCATCGTTTCGGGTTTGGCAGTAGCGATATGGGGTAACAGATCGTGGATATTGCTGTGGCTATCGCTTTTTGCCGTGCTTGCCATAGTAGGACTCATAGATTTTTACCTGTGGGAATACGATTACGGCCACAACCTGGATCCCAATGCACCGATCAAAGTGCCCGGTATGAGTTATCAACCCCCGTTGCTGGGAACAAAACAGCTGCTAAATATGAGAACAACATCATTGCCTCATATAGGCTTTTATGTAGCCCTTATCTCTATGGGTTGTGCCGCCTGGGCCTGGCGGAGTGAAGGTAAGGCTGACAAAAAGAAATCCGCAACAGTGATGAGTGCAGCGGCATAGGGATAAACAGATGAACAAAAGAGCAGGCTATATAGCAATTATTACGGCGCTATTCGGGATACTGACAACGGGTTGCAGTACAGATCCCGCAGAAATTCATTATGGCAGTGATGAGTGTGCGCACTGCAGGATGATGATTAGCGACAGCCGATTCGCAGGCCAAATAGTAACAGAAAAAGGCAAAGCCATAAAGTTTGATGCCATCGAATGTCTGGCGGCCTATCACCGTACAAACAGTGAGAATATGGAAGCTGCTAAAATATGGATCAGCAGCTTCAACGAACCGGGTCGCTGGCTGCCGGTTCACGAAGCACACATCGTCAGGAGTCATGTGATCAAGAGTCCGATGGGGGAAGGGCTGTTGGCTCTGCCTTCACAAAACGAGGTGGAGAATCATCTGAAAGAATATCCCGGCAAAGAAATAGACTGGAAGTACCTGCAGTAATAACACTGAAAATCCATTGGGAAAGCATATGTGGGCAAAAGTAAAATGTTGTTTGTTTTTGGTGGCATTGATCCTGCCGGGCCAATATACAATAGCCAGGCAAATAGTGGTTTCCCAAAATGGAGAAACCGGAAGCCTCAGAGAAGCGATCCGTATGGCTGAGCCTCACGACTCCCTTATTATAAAAGAGGGACATTACCCGGAACACGATGTAGTGATAGACAAACCATTAACGATCATCGGCGAGGGGAAGGTGGTGATTGACGGGGAAGGAAAGGGTTTTGTGTTAATCATACGGTCAGACAGCGTGGCCATAAAGAACCTTGAAGTTCACCGTTCGGGAAGAAGCTTTATCGAAGATTATGCGGGAATATTGGTAGAGAAGTCATCGGATGTTGTTCTGGAACAGCTGACGCTGACAGATAATTTTTTTGGGATCTACTTATCAGCAGCCTCTGACACACAGCTGACCGGAAACACCATCACAGCTTCCGGTACACGAGAAACTTCTTCAGGTAACGGAATCCACCTGTGGTACAGTAAAAATATTACTATAACCAACAACCGGGTCGAAGGCCACCGGGACGGATTCTACTTTGAATTTGTAGAAGATGTCTACCTCACGGGCAACCTGAGTAAGCACAATCTGAGATACGGCCTCCACTTTATGTTTTCTGACCGATGTGCCTACGAACACAACGTGTTTCAGTCTAACGGTGCGGGGGTTGCCGTGATGTACACAAAAAACGTGGAAATAAAACACAACCATTTTGAAGACAACTGGGGTTCAGCCTCATATGGACTGTTACTGAAAGAGATTAACAACAGCCGAATTGAGAACAACGCGTTCATCAACAACTCCATAGCCATGTATGTGGAAGCTTCCAGCCGAAACCGGATTTACAGGAACACCTTTTCACAAAATGGGAGTGGCGTGAAGCTAATGGCTAACTCAACAGATAACACATTCACGGAGAATAATTTTCTGTCGAACACTTTTGAAGTGACTACAAACAGCCGGCAGAATTTCAATGAATTCAATAAAAACTATTGGAGCCAATACGAAGGGTACGATCTGGACAGAGACGGATTGGGAGACATACCGCACCGGCCTGTCAGGCTGTTTGCGCTTGTTACAGAGCGGCATCCTCAGGCTTTGATTCTGTTGCGAAGCCTGCTTGTAGGCATAATGGATGCAGCAGAGCGCTTTATTCCTATTATGACACCGGAAACGCTGGTTGATCTGCAACCTAAAATGAGGCAAATACAATGATCCGTATAGATGGTTTAAGCAAGAAATTTGGCGCCCGAACCGTGTTAGACCATATCACCCTGCGCATACCCGCCGGTCAGGCTACAGGAATTGTAGGACCCAATGGTTCAGGAAAAACGACAATGATTAAAACGATCCTGGGGCTTGTCAGGCCGGATGAGGGAACGGTTACCGTGAACGGATCCACGTTGAATGGACACTGGGATTACCGGAGAGACATCGGCTACATGCCCCAAACGGGCAGATACCCCGAGAACATGACGGTGCGGGAGCTGATCAACTTCATCAAAAAGGTGCGGCAAGAGGAAACAGCCGATGAAGAGCAGCTGATACGGCATTTCGGATTGGAAAAAGAACAGGACAAAAGGCTGCGGGTTTTATCAGGCGGAATGCGCCAGAAAACAGGAGCTGTACTCGCCATGATGTTCGATCCAAAAATTCTGATTCTGGATGAGCCGACAGCAGGACTGGATCCTTCATCAAGCGTGCGATTAAAGAAACTTATTCATGAAGAAAAGAAACGGGGAAAGACCGTACTGTTGACCACGCATATCATGAGTGAAATCGAGGAGTTGGCCGATTACCTGGTACTGCTGGTAGAGGGGACTATCCGATATCACGGACCCATGAACGAACTGCTGGATGTGTTCCGGGAAGAGCGTCTGGAAGAAGCGGTGGCAAAAATGTTGAATGAGGAGGAAACGGTATGAAGGCAACAACAATATTAACGTATCAATGGAAGGATCTGCTGCGGGGAAGATGGATTATCGGATACGGCATGGTCTTTCTCCTCTTTACGGATGTGCTGATTCGGTTTGGCGGGGGAGGCCCCAGGGCATTGCTGAGCATTTCTAACATAATGCTGCTGTTTATACCGCTGGTAAGCATGATTTATGGAGTGCTTTTTTTATATCAGTCCCGCGAATTTACGGAGCTGTTGCTTGCCCAGCCAACCGACAGGAAAACTCTGTTCTGGGGTTTATTCGGAGGGCTTGCGGTTCCACTGTCGCTGGCTTTTGCAGGCGGCGTGGGATTGCCTCTATTGTATATGGGCGTTCTGTTCAGCAACGGCAGCGAAGCTCTGATGTTACTTGTACTCGGTATTGCCCTGACCCTGCTGTTTACGGGACTGGGTTTTATGCTTGGCCTCAGGTTTTTTGACGATCGCATCAGGGGTTTCGGTTTCGCCTTGATAAGCTGGTTGTTTCTGGCCGTTTTGTATGATGGAATTATTATGGCGGTTGTCTTTTTGTTGGGAGATTACCCGCTGGAAAAACCCATTCTGATTCTTTCGATGTTAAACCCCATCGATCTTGCCCGCATAATCATACTTCTTAAATTCGACATCTCTGCCCTGATGGGGTATACCGGCGCCGTGTTCAGCCGGTTTTTCAGCGGGGCTGTGGGCATAAGCATTTCTGCAAGTGTAATAATGCTCTGGATAGGAGCACCACTTTGGCACAGTGTAAACCTGTTCAATAAAAAAGATTTTTAACATGAAGAAGCATAAGATCACCCATACTGCTGTTCCGATCCGTCAGAGGGGAAAAAGGACGGAGCGAAACGGTTTTCGTACTGACCAGGTCGATCTGGAACTTATTAAGAAGTACAACGTCCAGGGCCCGCGGTACACCTCTTATCCGACGGCAGTACAATTCAGAGAGGTTACCCAAACAGATAAACCGATGCTTGAACGGTACCTCCACGAGAGAAATAAAAAGGCACGCCCGGTGTCACTGTATTTCCACATTCCATTTTGCTTTTCTCTGTGCTGGTACTGTGGATGTACAAAAATAATTACCAAGGATACCGATCGGGGAGACGTATATCTGGACTATCTGGAAAAAGAAATGGATCTGATAGCCGGGCATATCCATCCCGGGTCTTCCGTGATACAGGTGCATTTCGGAGGAGGGACCCCCACCTTTCTGAGGCCATCACAGCTGCTGAGGCTTGGAGCTGCCATCCATGAGCGATTTAAACTGAACCGGGATACTGAATTCAGTGTGGAAATAGATCCCCGGCGATGCAACAAAGCCCATATTGATGCACTCAAAGCCATAGGCTGTAACAGAGCTTCTCTTGGTGTGCAGGATACCAATGCTGCCGTTCAGGAGGCCAT
>CALJMB010000018.1 GCA_937982515.1 uncultured Balneolaceae bacterium | reverse complement strand
TCTTCAATCTGTACCCACTCCACGCCCATGTTGTCAAGTTTATGCAGAATATCCTGATAGACCGGGAGCAACTCATCTAACAGATCCAGGCGATGAAAGTCTTCGGATGCCCCCTTCTCCTTTCCAAGAAGTAAAAAGCTAACAGGACCAATCAGAACCGGTTTAGTGATCACTCCTACTGACTTTGCTTCTTCATATTCCTCAAAAATTTTTGAGGACAGGCACTGGAATGTCTGGCCGGGCAAAAACTCCGGGACAATGTAATGGTAATTGGTATTAAACCACTTGGTCATCTCCATGGCCGGAATATCATGCTCCTTATCCTGTAATCCTCTTGCCATGGCAAAATAGGTATCAATGGGATAGCTATGTACTTTATCATCTTCCTGCCGAAACAATTTCATGTAACGATCCGGAATGGCTCCCACCAGCATTGTCATATCCAGCACCTGGTCATACAGGGAGAAATCATTAGAAGGCACCAAGTCTATCCCGGCCTTTTTTTGTTTGGTCCAGTGCATCACTCTGAGTGCAGAGGCCGATTCGACCAGTTTTGATTTGTCAATGTCTCCCTTCCAGTATAGTTCTACAACTTTCTTTAAATCTCTGTTGATACCTATCCGCGGATATCCAAGATTATGGGTAAGCATGATGGTTTCCTCGCTTTAGCTTATGATTGTGAGGTGAGCGGGAATACTAAAAACGTTGAGGAAGGCAGAATAATGTGAAGAATGAGTGCAGGAAATCACAGCCGAAGAACCTCTAATCTGCCTTTCAACAACACCTTAACTCCCGAAGGCCTCGTTTACTTGACTTAAAGGCAGGTCTCCTGACTTACCGGTGCGTGTTCTGAACCTTCCCATCTCTTTTGGGGCTGAGACAGTGGTTACATCAAAACATATACCGGATTACAGTTGCGGGTACAGTTCCGGATTCCCCGCTCCACAAAGGCTGTGGAGGACGAGCCACCGGATTCCCTTTTCATCCACCAGCTCCGCATGAACCTCAGAGCGGAGCTGGAGAACACCTTTAAATCTGTTTTCAAGAAAACAGATGGGGCATTCATTGTCAACAGTTACTTTTCCACAATTGTCGTAAGTTGTCCACACTCCGGCTGAAAAGACGTTTTCTCATAATCAGTTTATATATTGTCTGTTAAGAACTTAACAGCCCTGCTTAGTAAAGGGGTGTCTCGGAAGGGGTGCAAGACTGGTTTATAGAATAGCTTGAACACACAACACATAATCAGCTTATCTCATTTATAAGTTGTACTTTGTTGGTTATTTTTATGCAGGCGGTCTGCCTTCTTACAGATAGGAATTAACTAGTATAGCTACCATTAAATTGGTTTAGTAAAGGCAGGCCACTAAGACACGAACACGCCACGAGGTATAGGGTATAAGGTACATGGGAAAGCATGGGCCTCCCCTTATACCTTATACCTCATTCGTGCTTTCGTGGCCTCTCCATGTACTATACCAATTAACCGATAACAACACCAGCAAATACTCACACTCATTTATGACCTATCTTTCTGCCGAAAACCTTTCTAAGAACTACGGTGTTAAAGTTCTTTTTGAAGGGCTTACATTCGGGATCTCCAAAGGCGATAAAACGGCGTTGGTTGCAGAGAACGGCACCGGAAAGTCTACCCTGCTGAAAATCCTGGCCGGTAAGGAAGTACCGGACGAAGGCAAAGTGATGATCCAGAATAATATCCGTGTCGGGTTTCTGGAACAAGAACCACAGCTGAATGAAAGCATGACTATCCGTTCATTTATCTCCCAGGGCGATAACCGGATGGTACAACTCATACAAAATTATGAAAAGGCGGCAAAACAACAGGCTGAAAATTATAACGAAGAAACACAGCAAGCCTTCCAGGAAGCTGTAGCAGCCATGGACGCCGCCAATGCCTGGGATTACGAGCAGCGTATGGAGCAGATCCTGGGCAAGTTGAACATTCACGATCTGGATCAGTCCATCGCTACCCTTTCCGGGGGTGAGCAGAAGCGGGTAGATCTGGCTTTTGTGCTGCTGGATGATCCCGACCTGCTGATCCTTGACGAACCCACTAACCATCTGGATGTGGATATGGTGGAGTGGCTGGAAGAATACCTGATAAAAAGTAACGTAACCCTGATGATGGTTACGCACGACCGTTATTTCCTGGAGAGGGTATGCGATCACATTCTGGAGCTGGATGGCGGCAACCTGTACCATCATAATGGCAATTATCAGTACTTTCTGCAGAAACGGGCCGAACGACGGGAAATAGAACGTAAAGAGATACACAAAGCCAATCAGCTGTTTAAAAAAGAGCTGGAATGGATGAGGCGCTCGCCTAAGGCGCGGACCTCCAAGTCAAAATCGCGTATCGATGCTTTTTACGAGACCAAAGAAAAGGCAGACGCCGGAAGTAAAAACCCGGAACTCCGCCTGGAAATGGAGATGCACCGTCTGGGCGGAAAAATTCTGGAGCTTATTAACGTCTCCAAGAGCTATGGCGACCAGATTATCCTGGACAGCTTCTTTTATGATTTTGACAAGGGAGAGCGTATCGGCATTATCGGTAAGAATGGAGCGGGTAAGAGTACCTTTCTACGAATCCTCACCGGAGAAGAAGCGCCCGATTCGGGTAAAGTTCGTACCGGAGAGACTATTGTCTTTGGCCATTATAAGCAGGAAGGACTTGATTTTGACGAAGACCAGCGGGTCATCGACGTGATTGAAGATGTGGCAAAAGTTATCGAATTATCCAACGGCAACAAGATCTCGGCCTCTCAGTTTCTGGAGCACTTTATGTTCACTCCTGAAATGCAGTATACCTACGTAAATAAGTTAAGCGGAGGAGAAAAGCGGCGACTGGGATTGATGATGGTGCTCATCCAAAAACCCAATTTCCTTATTCTGGATGAGCCCACCAATGACCTGGATCTACTTACTCTTAATAAACTGGAAGAGTTTCTCCTGGGTTTTGGCGGATGCCTGATTCTTGTCTCGCACGACCGCTTTTTTATGGATAAGCTTGTAGAGCACTATCTGGTATTTGAAGGCGACGGTAAAATCCGCGATCATATCGGCACCTACGAAGAGTACCGCCGGCAGCGGCGCGAGCGCGAGATGGAACAAAGAAGGGAGGTAAGGGATGTCACCACTGCCAAGCCATCGGCTAAAAAGCGGCCTGCTGTTTCATCCAAAGATAAGGGTCTGAGTTATAAGGAGCGGAAAGAGTATAACCGGCTGGAAGAAGAGATCGCCCTGCTCGAAGAAGAAAAAGAGGAGCTGGAAGCCCGGATCAGCAGCGGCAGTCTCAGTCATGAAGAGCTGCAGGAGAAATCTGTCCGCTATGGAGAGCTTCTTGAGGAGATTGAAGAGCGTACCTCCCGCTGGTTCGAACTCGCCGAACGTGCGTGAGGGTGAATGGAACGCAGATGAAGCCGATCGGGCGGATGTTCGCAGACAATATAATATCTGCGAACATCCGCCCGATCTATGCTTATCCGTGTTCTATTCTTCGGCGTACGAAGCGGCTATTTCTTTCAGGCGCTGCTGGATTTCACTCTCGGGCAGCCATCGCCCGCGTACCATGACTCCCGCACGCTGCTGAGCATTTCCGATATCCTCCAGCGGATTGGCCTCCAGCAGAATCAGATCAGCGCGACTGCCCTCCTCAACGGTGCCAAACTCTCCGGATGCATCGAAATAAACAGCGGGATTCCGGGTTCCCGTCACCAGCACTTCATAGGGTGTGAGCCCGGCGGCAACCATCATCTCCATCTCATGATGAATGGAAAAACCGGGTACATTGAAAAACTGGGGGGCATCCGATCCCAATGCTATCGGAGCGCCTGCATCGTGCAGGGCTTTGGTCAGCTGCCGCCGTATCTCTACCAGCCGTTGGGCTGCCGGTGGCTGAAAATCATCCCGGGCCTGAAAGTTCTTTTTGGCATTCACCCATCCATCTAATACTCCCTGCGGCATATACTGCATTTCCGGCCGTTGAATCATCTCTTCGGGCGCTTCTGGCGAGGCCAGATGCTCAACCAGGCTCAGCGTTGGCACATTCCAGGTACCGGCCTGCAGGGTTCGGTCTACGGCCTCATCAATCCGCCCGGTATCGGCTAAATCAACCAACCCACTCCCGAAAAAACCGCTGCTTCTCCCTTCAGTGTTTGCACTCTCGGGAACAAGGAATTCCACATATCGGTCATAATGATCAATTGACGCCTGTCCTGCTTCCAGTGCCCGTTCAAGGCTTACTTCCGAGGGGATATGTCCCGCAAATGGGATTCCCACTTCGTTGGCTGTCTGGGCCATCTGATCGTAGCTCTCACGGGAGATGCTGCCGATCTTTAACAGGTCATACCCCATTTCTTTATATTCGCGAACCAGGCGGTCGGCATCCTCCGGGGTGGGTGCGTCGTCAGCGCTTAGCCAGGGGCTGGCGGTGTAAACAGTGGGCGCCAGGAGTTCACCCTGTGCTATGCGTTCCCGCAGCTCCAGGTGATACGGGTGTCCGGCCATGCCTCGCACAGTGGTTACTCCGCCCGCCACATAGAGAAAAAGAATATCTTCCACATACTGAGTATTATCCGGGCCCGGTATATGGCCGTGCATCTCGGCCAATCCGGGCATCAGATAGCGGCCGTTGCCCTCAATACGGGTTGCTCCATCGGGTATCTCCACTTGTTCTGCAGGACCAACAGCCGTAATTCTCCCGTTTTCTACGAGTACCGTTTGGCCTTCAAGTATCTCTTCACTATCCGAATTCATAGGAATTACGCTGACATCGACAAATGCTATTACATCAGCGTCACCAGCGGAGGCCGGATCACAGGCAACTATGGCCAGGCTACATGTAGCCGCCAACAATATTACCTGAAAAAGCTTCCCTTTTATTATGGAAAAAAATAAAGACTGCATGGAATCACCTCTTCTGTTTAGTGGGTATGAGAGTTCACATCTCAGGGAATATAGTTTCCAGGCAGGTCGGGTGCAAGGCAGGCAATTACGGCGCAAAAGGGAACACGGATACGGCGGATAGGGCGGATTTTCGCAGATAATTATATACATCTGTGCTTATCGGCTCTATCCGTGACATCGGCGTTTTACAGAAACCACAGGATATTAGCGGCACAAGATCCTAAAATCATCTCAACCGTTCAATAATCAGGAATCCCGTCGCCACACTGGATATGACGGGGGCGATAACGCGTACGTAGTCTACAAAGGCAGGACGGCGTTTTACTTGTATGGCTACTACCTGGTCATTGCTTAACTCAAATTCCCGCATACCATCCGGTAAAGGTTCATTAAAACGATACTCGAAGCTGGTAATTTCTTCCATTCCCCGATCCAGGCTATATTGGGATATGTTGATCTCTACTCTCATCTTGGACCAGTCCAGCTGCGATTCATTGTTGCGTATGGTTTGCGGACCGAAGCTGTAGGAGATGAGTTCCGGAAGCGAAGTGCCTTTAGGCACGAGGTAACGCCCGGGGCTATTTACATCTCCCCATACGTTGACGGTATCGGCCAGTTCCCCTGATTCGGCCACCCTTATGATGCGATCTCCCAGTCGAAACTGCTGGCTGTACTGCAACTGCATGCGCTGGTCGATCTGCGCGGCGGCCTCGGTAGCTATGAAGCCCGATAACAGCAGCATCGCCACTATTCCTTTCCTGATGATTCCAATACCGGCCCTACATGATTGATACCCCTTCATAAAAGTATATAGGCGGCTAAGTCTTGAAGATGTTCTCATGTCAGTCAACTCTTTATCTTAATCAGTCTTTTTTAGAATGTATTGCAATTAGTAATCTGTCGGTTGGTTGTGTTCACCCTTAAATCCTTAAAAAGGATTTAAGGGTGAACCGAAATAGCCATGATACGAACAAGTCAATTGCCCCGGCTTTTAAGCCGGGGATTGCAGGCATTGACATTCCAATCAGCAGAGCTTTAGCTCTTTTAGAACCAGAGAAGGGCTAAAGCTCTGGTTGTTTGCGGTAAGGGATCCGCTATCCCCGGCCTTGGGGCATGATATGCCCCTAACGTTCTCCCGCCTGGCGTCAACGCTCATACGACCTGTAATCTTCGTAGGTTTGTCTGTAATACCGGCTACCATAGCCATCGTTGCTTTTGCTGTAGTCAAAGGCCGTCAGCACAACGCCAAGCACATGGGCATGTATAGTTTGCAGGCTGGTCAGCGTATGGTTTAACTGCTCTTCATCTGCCACGTTAAACCGGGCTACCACTACCGCGCCGTCTACGGATTCGGCGAGAGACGCCGCATCCGTGATGATGCCAAAGGGCGCCGTATCGATTAGCACAAAATCGTAGTGTTCCTTGACAGAATCGATAACTCGTTTAAGAGCCTCGCTCTGTAACACGGCAGGAGGATTAGGCGGACGCTTGCCGGCAGAGAGTAGATCTACGCCCTGAATAACCGTAGGCTGAACGGCTTCCTGAAATGGCATATTATCAAAAAGCACGTCAAATATGCCCGGCGACTGCCGCAGGCCGAGCAGATTATGCATATTTGGTCGTCTTAAGTCCAGATCCATAATAAGTACCTCTTTGCCCATTTCCGAGAGACTCACAGCGAGGTTGGCACAGGTAGTGGATTTCCCTTCTCCCTGAGTGGAGCTGGTGATCATAATCGTCTTAAGTCTTTTCCCCGGATGAGCGTAGACAATATTATTCTGCAGGCGGCGGAATGCTTCGGAAGCGGGTGATATGGAATCAACCAGTGTAACCAGTTTAGCTGTTACCTCTTTTCCATGTACCATCATCGTTTCCCCCTTGGGTACAGTAGTTCTGAAGCGCTTGTCGTCCAGCACGGGGATAACAGCCAGCAGAGAATGGTGTAGCTTTTTAAGCTTATCAACTCCATCGATGGTAGTGTTGAATCCGGTTCTTACCAGCACATATCCGACTCCGGCTATGCCTCCCAGTATGAAACCCACCAACACAAACAGTGGTTTGTTAGGCGCTATAGGTTCTTCAGGTATAAAACCTGTGTCAATTGTCCGACCCAGGCCGAATTGCGTCTGTTCCCACAGGGCCATCTCCGCGTACTGCTTTGATACAGTCAGGTATAGCTCTTCGCTGATGGTTGCATCCCGCTGCAGCCGGGCCAGTTCAATCATATTGTCTGGCAGATTTGTAAAGAAGCGCTCCTGCTCTGCGAGTTGCTCCGTCAGTACATCTACCTGGGCCTGATACTGCTTCTCCTCTACCTGCAGTTCAATGAGTTTCTGATTCAACTCAGTAATGTTTTCGGCTATATTTCCACCCGTTCCCCCCAGAAAGCCTAAATACTGATCGCTTTGTTCCATCAGTTTCTGCGTCAGTTCCTTAATGCGCTCCTTGTAAAGATCGATCTTCTGGTTCAGTTCCACCAGTTTGTGCGGGGGGTTGGGGCTGTCTTCCAGCTTGGGGTTGTTTGCCAGCAAACGCATCTTTTCTATCTCGTGTTCCGCAAGCTGGTACTGCAGCCGTGCCATATTAGGCCCGATAGCATCGGCATACTGCTGTGCCAGTCCAGGCATAATACCGTTCATCCGCTCGTTATACTGACCGATGGCTGAATTTACCGCTACCAACTTTACGCGGGCCTCCTGCCGTGCACTTTCAAGCGTAGCCATCTGTTTGATCAGCTCTTCGGTCTGTGCATCCACTTGTACCAGCCTATGCTCATTCATAAACTCGCGCAGCCGCTCTTCTACGTTCACAAGCCGCTCTTCGATGTGCTCCCGCTCTTTCTTCAGAAAAGCCACAGCTGAATTGGCTGACATCCGGTTCTGCCGGGTAGAAATTTCAGAGTAGATAGACATGCTCTGATTTACAACAAAGGAGGCCTCCAGAGGTGAAGGGCTTTCGTATGAGATGCGAATGAGATCGGCTTCGCGATCTACCTGGTTAAATTCCAGGTTGTTGCGCAGCCGCATGGCAACGGTATCGCGGCTGGTTATCATAGAATCTTCCGGATAACTTCTCCAGAGTACGGGGAATTGCCTGCCGTTTGTCATCAGGCGGTGTTCTATCAGCGTGTCGGCCAACTCGTAGGAGAGTTTGCGCGAGCGCAGCACTTGCAATTCATTGGCAACGGTGCTCCCTATACCCACACCATAAGTGCTGCTCAGCAGGCTTCCGAGATCACTTCCTGCCAACGCCGATTGCCCGGAAGATTCAGTAATAAGCATAGAGCCTTCACTACGGAAAATGGGGGTCATGTTGTACGCAATAACACCTGCCAAGATACTGCAAAACAAGACGGAACTTACAATGATCCACCGGTGGTTCCAGAGCGTAAAAAAAAGTTGTTTGAGATCAATTTCATCCGGGTCGGCAGCCGGGCTTTTTCCGTTTTTCGGAACTCCGTATTCGCCTCCAATCCCGGAACCATTGTGGCTGTACCCGTTGCCCCAAGATTTGTTCTCGTCGTTAAAAGCCATTCTGTTGTGTATTTGTAGCTATTATCTTGTCACGTTGCACCCTCAATCCAGATTGCACGTTGAAATGGACAAATTACAAATAGATTCAGAATAATATAAATTAATTTTAGCCTATTTATTTTTCACTACTCATCGCTATCCGCCCTCTCTATTTTCCTTTTCAACAGGTTAAGCAAGTATCCGCCGTAACCGCTCTTCTGCAGGGGATGCGCTAATCTTTCCAGTTGGGCATCGCTGATGAAACCCATGCGCCAGGCAATTTCTTCGGGGCAAGAGATTTTGAGCCCCTGCCGCGCTTCAATCGTCTGCACAAAGTTGGAAGCCTGTAACATGGAATCGTGGGTACCGGTATCGAGCCAGGCTGTTCCCCTTCCCATAATCTCCACAGTCAATTCATTCCGCTCCAGGTAAATACGGTTCAGGTCGGTGATCTCCAGCTCTCCCCTGCCTGATGGTTTCAGCGAATTGGCATACTGCACAACGTTACTGTCGTAAAAATAAAGCCCGGCAACCGCGTAGTTTGATTTGGGAATCTCCGGCTTTTCTTCCAGGCTCAATACCTTTCCCCCGGAATCGAACTCTACCACGCCATATCTCTCCGGGTCCTGCACATAATAGCCGAATACCGTGGCTCCCTTTTCCATTCGCACCGCCCGTTGAAGCTTTGTAGAAAATCCCTGTCCGTAAAAGATGTTATCGCCCAAAATAAGAGCAGCCTTATCTTCGCCTATAAAATCTTTTCCTATGATGAATGCCTGAGCCAGTCCTTCGGGCCTGGGCTGTTCGGCGTAACTGAGCGAAAGCCCCCACCGGCTGCCATCGCCGAGAAGTTCACGGAAGCGGGGCAGATCCTTTGGCGTAGATATAACCAGTATATCCCGGATATCCGCCAGCATTAACGTAGACAACGGATAGTAAATCATCGGTTTATCGTACACTGGCAACAACTGCTTGCTCACTACCAGTGTCGACGGATGGAGTCGTGTACCCTCGCCCCCTGCCAGAATTATTCCTTTCATGTCTGTCGCTATTGTTGTGTGTGCAGTTCTTTTCTGTAAACGTACTGATTTTTAAGGGAAAAAGGGAGACCGGTAGTCAGTGGCAGTGGCGGGATTGCAGATAGTCTATGCCAAAAAACTGCACAAAGGATGTAGAGGAGACCGGAAGTATTCTTTTAGTGTAACCGCCATTAAATCTGGTAAGCAATGGCAACCACAAAAACACGGAAAGTACTACATACTCCCGTGTCCGTAGTGTTTTCATGGTTACAGATTTTACCAATCGAATTTAGTGGTTTCTATCGTAGCTAACATTACGAGCTGGAGGGGAAGAACCTGACCCACTACGGGAGCAGCTTATCCGTCGCCATTATGCCTTCCAGACCTTATCTGTCTGAACGCCATTGATCTTCATAGCATTACGCGTATCGATGATCAGGTCGGCCCATTCCTCTATTTCTCCATAGTCGATCTCGGAATGGTTGGTAGCGATGATGAGCGCATCGTAGCCGGCAATGGTCTCACTGTTCCAGCCTACACTGGCTTTACCCGCCCAGTGAGCGTGCTCCCTGGTTTCGCCAATAACCGATACGTGGGGATCGTAGTAATCTACCTGTGCTCCGTAGCTGTCCAGCAAGTCCATCAACACAAAAGAAGGCGACTCCCGCACATCGTCCACGTCCGGCTTGTAAGCCAACCCTACCACCAACACCTTGCTGCCGTTGAGCGACTTTTTGCGGGTATTGAGCGCCTTCAACACACGGTCAACCACATACTGCGGCATGGCGGTATTAACCTCTCCCGACAGCTCAATGAAACGGGTATTAATACCGAACTCACGCGCCTTCCAGGTCAGATAAAACGGATCAATGGGAATACAGTGCCCGCCCAGGCCCGGGCCCGGGGTGAACTTCATGAACCCGAACGGCTTGGTGGCAGCCGCCTCAAGCACCTCGTGCACATCGATGTCCATCCGTTCGTAGACCACTTTCAGCTCGTTAACCAGGGCAATGTTAACAGAACGGAAAATATTCTCAGTAAGCTTGACCGCCTCTGCCGTACGAGTATCGCTGACCGGCACGGTGCGGACAATGGCACTGTCGTACAGAGCCTGTGCCAGCTCCAGAGCCTCAGGACTGTTGGCCCCGACTACCTTGGGAATCCCCGCGGTATTGAAGTCGGCGTTACCGGGGTCTTCCCGCTCGGGGCTGTAGGCTACAAAAAAGTCGCTTCCCACACTCAGTCCCGACTCTTTCTCCAGGATGGGAATGATCAGCTCCTCAGTGGTACCGGGCCACGTTGTAGACTCCAGTATAACCAGTTGACCCCGGCGCAAGTTATCGGCTACCGTATGGGAAGTCTGCTCAACAAAACGCATGTCCGGCTCGCGATGGGAGTCCAATGGTGTCGGTACGCACATCAGTATCGCATCAGCTTCAGAGAGGCGTTCAAAATCAGTGGTAGCATCACAGCGTTCACTCCGGGAGAGCACCCCCATCATCTCCTCGCCCAAGTGTTTAATGTAGGGGGTCCCTTCTTTAAGACAATCGATTTTGGCCTGGTCGATGTCAAAGCCCAGCACCGGAAACCCCTGTTTGTGGAAGGTCCACAGCAGCGGCAGACCCACATAGCCTAGTCCCACCACGCCTACAGTATAATTTCTTTCATGTATCTTTTTAAGCGATTCATCTTTCATAGACCTAAAGTCACTCCTGTATTTTGAAAATTATGTTCCGGATGTGCGGAAGTTAAGGCGATGATAGTAAATTTCAAGCCTCAATTCCTGATTTTTCCATTTCTGAATCACCAGATACGGTAGCGGAGAACTCTGAATGCAGAAATCAGAATTCCGAATAATGCCCACGGCAGCCTCTGTCCTCACTCAAGGCTCAAAGCTCGTGGCTCATCACCACTACTATTCGCTGCCCTCTCGAACCCACCCCTTGTTCCCCTCCAATAGAGGGGAGACGTCTTGCGCAGGGTACGGCTGCATACCGCTACTGCTTACTGATCACTACCTTCTCATCTTGATCAGTGTCCATTGGTTTTAAGATGAATCATCTGCATAAGGGTCTTGCCAATAATTTTCAGGTCGAGCAGCATGGAGCATTTTTTAACGTAGATCAAATCGTAATCAAGCCGTTTTCTCATGTGCTCCTCATTAAGGGTGCCACCGCGGTACCCCCTGGCCTGTGCCAGGCCGGTGATACCAGGCTGAATAGTATACCGGTAGAAAAAATCGTTGAAGGTGGAGTTCCAGTAGGCGCACTCTTTAACGGGATAAGGACGCGGGCCGACCAAGCTCATGTTGCCCTTAAATACGTTGATAATCTGGGGAAGCTCATCCAGGTTTAGTTTGCGTAATAGTTTACCGAAAGCAAAGATTCTGCAGTCACCAACGCGGGTTATATCCGGTTCATTACCTTTTGTTTTTCGTTGTACCAGATGCATGGTACGGAATTTATAGCATGTGAAGGAGTGCCCGTTCCGGCCGGTGCGCTGCTGTTTGAAGAGTACAGGGCCGCGAGAAGACAGCTTTATTCCCAGTGCAACGAATGGATAGAGTAAAACAAACGCGAGAAGCCCAAAAAATCCTATCCCTAGATCCAACACCCGCTTGGCGGCATACTGTTTCCTGGAGAGTACGTAAAATCGCGCTCGTTCTCGTTCTTTTTTCTCTTTTCCGGGGCTTTGCTGATGAATTACTAGTTCATGTACAAAACTTTCTCGAACCGTTATATCATGTACGTTATGATCTAACGGAATTCGGCCTGTATTACCTCTCATAAATATGTATAATGTATTATCTGTAGCTTTTTTATCAAATAAATGACATTTATTTAGTTATTAGAAGAAATCATTTGAAATATATGATTTCATCAAAGTTTATACAACCATTTTTTTAAATCTATAGTAATCAGAGGGATGGAAGAACGAAAACAGAGGAGGAAAATGCGGACGGCGCTGTATTTTCATCCTCCAATTTACCAGCTCCCGGGCCGAGAAGAAATTCTTGCCTCTGAATTCAGAATTCCGGATTCAGGAGTCAGAATGG
>CALJMB010000017.1 GCA_937982515.1 uncultured Balneolaceae bacterium | reverse complement strand
CTTTGTCGGAGCTCTGCAAAGCAATGACCCGGCCAGGCAAAGTACAAAACCGGCTCATCACTCCTCCCAAACCTTACTCAAACACAATAGTCCGGCTGTTGTGAATAAATATCCGCTCTTCCAATACAAGCCTTAAAGCTTTTGCGAGCACAATTTTTTCAACATCCCTTCCGGCCTGTGCCATCTCACCGGCTGTATGCGAGTGATTGACCTGTAAGATATCCTGAGAAATAATGGGCCCGGCATCCAGATTATCGGTTACGATATGAGCGGTGGCTCCGATGATTTTGACGCCCCGCTCATAGGCCTGCACATAAGGGCTCGCTCCCACAAAAGCCGGCAGAAACGAGTGATGTATATTGACAATCCGGTTGGGAAAATGGGCTATAAACGCCGGGGTGAAGATCCGCATATATTTAGCCAGCACCACATAATCCGGCTTGTACTCCGAAATGACCCTGAGCAGGTTCTCCTCATGCTCCGGCCGGCTAAGCCCCCCATGGGGTACGTGATGGAAGGGAACATCAAAAGCTTTTGCCAGGGGGCCCAGCGTATCGTAATTGCTGACTACCGCCCGGACCTGAGCCGGTATCTCTTCATAGTGATAGCGCAGCAGCAGATCGCCCAAACAGTGCGGCTCTTTTGTAGCCAGTATAACAACAGACCGGTCGCCCAGCATGGCATGACGAATGTTGGCCTGTGCCGGAAGCTTCTCGGTGAGATCTTCAACTATACCATCGGCCGATTCCACCCCGTTAAAAGCTGTCCGCATAAAGAAATGCCTGGTTTCAGGATCTACAAACTCCTGGTTGTTTACAATGTTCAATCCGTGCCGGTATAACACTTCGGTTATCCGGTAAACCAAACCTTTCTCATCCGGACAATCGATAAGTATCACCTGATTAGCCATTCGTATCGCTTTATTATTTCTTGATTTTAAGTTTTGAGACAGCGGGCAAGATACGAGCTTAATACTGCCGATGCAGGCCAAATGTAATAAAGTAACTAGATGTTTCCACTTATATTACGCAGGTTAAACGGGTTACCCCTGCTTGTTACAATAAGTGTCAGAGATGATGAGTTAATCAACGGACTCTGGTAAATCAGCTTATTCTATGACCCAAACACCTTATATTTGGCTATGATGAAAGATAATGCAACCGATAGTATCTCAACTTCCCAAAATAAACAACATATCATTGAACGGGAGCCCATTGCCGCTATCGCCACACCGGTAGGCGAAGGCGGCATTGCCGTGATACGGGTCTCCGGGCGGCAGGCCATTCAAAAGGTGAACCGGGCTTTTTCCGGCAAAGACCTGACCCTGCAGCAAAGCCATACCGTGCATTACGGATCTATCGTAGATGCCGATGGTGCTGTAGTCGATGAAGTGCTGGTTACGCTTTTCCACAAACCAAAGTCATATACGGGTGAAGAAACCGTTGAAATCTCCTGCCATGGAGGTGTTTTGGTTACCCAGGCGGTTTTGGAAGCTGTCCTGGCACTGGGTATACGCGCCGCAGAACCCGGTGAATTCACCCAGCGCGCTTTTCTGAATGGAAAGCTGGAGCTGAGCCAGGCCGAAGCGGTGGCCGATCTCATCCACGCCAAAAGCCGTAAAGCGATGGATGCCGCTCATCAACAGCTGGAAGGCCGGTTGGGCGCTCATATCAAACAGTTCCGCCAGCAAATAATTGATGCCACAGCTATGGTGGAACTGGAGCTCGATTTCATAGAAGAGGATGTGGAATTTGCCAATACGGAGCAACTGAAGCACCTGCTTATGGATCTGGACAATGAATTAGAGCAGCTACTGGCAACTTATGAAACCGGCAGGCTGGTGAAGCACGGTATTCGTACGGTATTTATAGGATTGCCCAATGCGGGGAAATCGACATTACTGAATACACTGGTGGGGAAAGACCGGGCTATCGTAACAGAGATAGCCGGCACTACGCGAGATACCATTGATGTAGACTGGAGCTACGACGGGCTGCTCTTTCGCCTGACCGATACCGCGGGACTAAGGGAAACCAAAGACATAGTTGAAGCGGAAGGCGTGAAGCGCTCACAAAAGGCTTTTGAGGAGGCGGATCTGGTGGTTTACCTGAAAGATCTGTCCCATGAACTCACCCTGAAGGAACGAGAAGATATTGCCACTTTCCACAAAAGAGCGGGTGATACCCCCTTTATTTTAATAGGTACCAAGCGCGATATCGCTCAACCCGCCAACGATGAACGGATAGAATACGATCTTAAGATTTCAGCGCTTGAAGGAGAAAAGATCACCGACCTGAAGAACCTGATGAAACAGCGCGCTCTCGAACATAAACACTACGACGCCTCCAGTCTGCTGGTCACATCCAGCCGTCATCGCGATGCCCTCTCAAAATCTCGCCGGCATATTCAAAGCGCTCTTCAGGCATTGGATCAGGGCATGACGGGAGATTTCTTGTCTGTAGATCTGAGAGCGGCCTTAAATGAGCTGGGAACCATTACCGGAGAGATCACAACAGAAGACGTGCTAGACAGTATTTTCTCCCGCTTTTGTATTGGTAAGTGAACTAAAAAGACAAGTATTAAGTCCGGTTCCTGTATTTCTGAACCGGACTTTAGAAATTAATCAACCGGATACTGAGCTTAGTTGCTATCCTCATTGGCATCCGGATTTTCATTTTGTGGAAGTTCCGGTACCGCGGAAGGTGTCTCTGACGGGTTCTCCAGTCCTCCCTGTTGGGTAGATTGCTGTACCCCGCTTCGCTGAACAGCGCTTTGCCCGGAGCCGCCTCTATCTATGGCAAAATTGGCCAGTACACACAAAACCAACAGCGCCGTACCCAGAACAGTTGTAGACTTTGAAAGCAAATCGGCGGTACGTCGTGCACCAATTCCGCCACCTCCGCTGAGGGAACCGGCAGCTAAACCTCCGGTCAAACCAGAACCCTGGCCGGGCTGCAGCAATATCACTATCGTCAGGAGGATGCAAATAAGTACGATAAGTGCAATGATAATTATATAAAGCATGATAAATATGTGACAGTGTTTTAAAAATTAAAGCATGCGGGCAATTAACCTGAGTGTAAATTCGCAACTGAGCACCTCGATACGCCGGGAACAGATGAACAGCTGCCGGAACCAAAGACATGCCTCATGTTAAGTGTCCACATGTTTTGGTAAAGGTATCCAAATTTCCTTTTTTTTACAACGCAATAGCACACCGATAATTTCCCTGTCGGTTCTGAAAGCGGAAAATGACTTAAAGATATAAACCCATATCACTTAACTATAGCGATGTTACAAGAATTTATTGAGCAACTCTCCAACTATATTGAAAAGTGGCCGGCAGTAAGTTACCAGATTGGCGCATCTCTTGTAGCTATTCTGTTGCTTTGGGTTATACGAATGGCCGCTATCAGGGTAGTGAACAAGCGAACAGATGACGCTAAAGCCCGTTATAAATGGCGCAAGAACCTGACCTATCTCACGGTTTTTCTTGGCGTGTTGATTGTAGGGCGCATCTGGTTTGAGGCATTGCACTCAGTAGCAACCTTTCTGGGACTGCTCTCGGCGGGCCTCGCCATTGCGCTTCGGGATCCGATAATGGATATTGCCGGATGGCTTTTCATTCTCTGGAGGAAGCCTCTTGATGTGGGAGACCGCATACAGATTGGCGACGTCAAAGGCGATGTTATCGACATTCGTATTTTCACGTTCACCGTACTTGAAATCGGGAATTGGGTTCACGCCGACCAGAGTACAGGGCGCGTCGTTCACGTACCCAATCACAAAGTATTCACCGAACCCCTGGCTAATTATACCAGCGATTTTGAATTTATCTGGAATGAGATCTCTGTTCTATTGACTTTTGAAAGCGACTGGAAGGCTGCAAAAAGGATATTGCAGGAAGTAGCAGAAGCCCACCTCCTCGACTTCGTTTCCGTTGCCCAGGATCAGGTAAAACAGGCAAAAAGGTCTTATCTGATCCACTATAAGCATCTGACCCCCATCGTCTATACCGAAGTGCAAGAGAAAGGCATAATTCTGACCATTCGGTATTTAACGGATCCCAGAAAAAGACGGGGCACCACCCATGCCATATGGGAAGACATACTGGATCGCTTTCAAGAGCATGATACCATCCGCCTCGCTTACCCGACCATGCGCATTCTCGACCGCTGATTAAGCTGATGTGAGGATTTCGCCTTACAGCCTCCTGAGGCAATGAGCTAGACTGAGGGTGCATTCGACTCTGCTAAGTTTCACCAAGTTTCATACCTGTTACTACGGCTTACCGTGCACCTGACCGCGTCCAAAGCCCGCCGGCCAGCCGGCGGGAAATCAGCGAAATCCTCAAATCAGCTTAATCAGCGATCCTATTTAGGAATAGGCTGGATGAGCCTGGGATCGTTCTTTTCTGTATCGTTTATCTCTTCAGAAACCCTGTTGACAGCCATCTCGGTTAATAAATAAGGCTTTAACAGGCCCGCCAGAGTGGCCGTATCAACTCTTTCCTGGCCTAGCCAGATATCGTAATTATCTGCCCGTAAGATTACCGGCATACGGTCGTCAACAGGCTGTACCAAAGCGTTGGCTTCGGTAGTTAACATGGCAAAAGAGTAAACCCTTCTTCCATTAGCTGATTGCCATTTAGAATACAACCCCGCAATACCCATTACATTGTTGCTTAACAGCCGTATGTAAAAAGGCGTGCTTTTTTTTCGGGTCGTTTTCCATTTGAAGAATCCGTTAGCAGGAACAATACAGCGGCGCTGCCGGAAACACTCAGAATACCATTCATCTTCTTCTACATCTTCAACTTTTACTTCAAAGTATTCTATTCCTGCGGTGTCTGTTTCTGCCCCCGGTGGTATGAGTCCCCACAAGGAAGGTTGCACCTCTTTTTTTCCACCCTCTTTAACTATAATTGGGACCCTCTCTCCCGGCGTAATGTTATAGTTGGGTTCATAAAAATCCATCCGCCCGGCAGTCACCCCAAACAGATTTTCTATTTCCTCTCGGGAGGCATAAATTGCAAAACGATCGCTCATGATTTTTTCTATTTCAATTTTTAAACAGGTTAGCCTGGTTATTTATGTTTTGCAACCTATAGTTGTAACTAAATGTTTCCTGTGAATATTACTGTAAAACGTATAAAATATCTTTCTGTCAGCGGTTAAGGGTATTTTTCAGTCGCCTCTTTCAGATCTTCTGTTTTAGTTTTTCGAATCTCTAGCTTCGTTTCTACTCTTTTCTATTTCTGCCACTCGTTGCCTGTCATCACGTTGGCTTGCCGTTCTGCCGTTGGCCAAAGGTCATAATGCTTCATCATAATTGGTATTTGAACCGGCTGCATACTCTGCATGAAGACATCAATCTTCACCCCTCACCTTTTGAGGATGAATAGGTTACGCCCTGTCCGGATCTGGTATAACGGCAGACTCTATAACCATCCCGTTTCTGAAGGTCGTACACGTTTTTAACTATCCTTGTATAAATCCCGGTAATTCGCATGAGCAAGGGTTATAAGTTTTGTATATTCCATCACATAATGGACATCACTTGAGTTTGAAGTGATGCATGTGAAGCAAAATTTTAATTAAAATAATGGTGAGAACGTTGAAATTTGAAGACCTGAATCTTGGGCCTGAAGTTTTGAACGGGTTGCGAGACATACAGTACGATGAGCCCACTTCCCTTCATAAATCTGTAATCCCCTCCTTGCTTGAAGGCAAAAATGTACTTTTAAAAGCTGATCCCGGAAGAGATAAACAAGGTGCTATTGTCATTCCTGCACTGGAAAAATATTCGCAAATAGAGGAATACAAAGGAACGCACATTCTGATTATTACCCCCCATGCTAACGAAGTGCAACAGCTAGACGAACTTATCAGGGCTGTGGGATATCATACAGAGATTGAATGTGCTGCTGTCGATGCTGAAGGAGATCCCGAAGAACAAAAAAAAGCGGTTATCGACGGTGTGCCTGTACTTATCGCTAATCCCGGGCGGCTTCTGGAGATCTTACAAGACAATCTGTTCATTTTCCGGCATCTCGATTATCTGGTGATTGATAATGTGCAGGAACTGGTTTCTATGGACATGATTACGGACGTTAAAAACATCTGCAAACGGGTTATCAGCAAGCCTCAAAAGCTTTTATTAACCAGTGACCTTACCAAAGAAGCCGGCGACTTAGCCAAAACTCTTTTGCACGAACCGGCTGTTATCGGCTTTGATACTATTTCAGCCAATGGACAGGCACTAAAAGAAGCCCCTCCAATACCTAAAAATCTGTCTCAGGGGTATATTTATGTTCCCAGCCGCATGAAGATTAGCACCCTGCTGGCTCACATTGAATCCAACCCCTCAGATACCTGTGTCATTTTTACGGCCTCGAAGCGTGGGACAGATCGTCTGTACCGTATTTTAAGGAAGCGGGGGCTAAAGGCAACCAGTCTGCATGGCAAACTCTCTGAGGAAAAGAAAGCACAGCGGTTTGCCAATTTCAGCAATGGCGATGTACAATATCTCTTGGTTGCGGATATCCCTGCCGCCTCACTGGAAATAGAAAAGGTAACCCAGGTAATCAATTACGATGTGCCTGGCGACCCCGATGAATATCGCTACAGAGCTAATATGGTAGGCTCAGGTAAAGCTACCCGGATTGTCTCCCTTGTTTCTAAACAAGACAGAAATGATATTAATGAATTGCAAAATGAGCTTGGGCAGGCGCCCAAGGAGCTGCCCCTGCCCGATGAAGTGCAGAAAAAGCTAAAGCAACGAAAAAATAAAGACATACGGGGAAGAGGACGAACTAACAAAAAAGGCAGCCGTTCGGGAAGGAAATCCAACCGAAATAAACCAAAAAAGAAAATGGAACTGCCCCGTCCAAGTTACGACAAACTTAGTGGCGGAAGGAGTGGTCATTCCAATAAGCAATCGGGAGTTCTGGGTTTCTTCAAGAAGCTTTTCTCCTAAATACGATTTTTTTATCCTAACGCACCAGCCCTGGCGCCCTGAGAGATGTACTATGCCTTATAGTCTCTTTATCCGGCTATACCCCGGGGAACCGGGCTGGCGCTGCAGCCAAACAGCTTATTTTCTGGATGGATGATTTTTCAGGTACTGTTTATACTTTTCCTTGCCACACTCATCCGTTCGGCATTCGGGTTTGGCGAAGCTCTGATTGCTGTTCCACTGCTTGCTTTCATTATCCCGGTGGATGTTGCAGTACCCGTTGCCGCACTTGTATCGATCACAGTGGCGGGAATTGTACTGGTACAAGACTGGCGTGAAGTGCACATCCGCAGTGCCGGATGGCTGGTCCTGTTCACTATACCGGGAATTCCATTGGGACTGTTGCTTCTGGTCGCTATATCCGAACCTGTTGTCAAGGCCGTCCTTGGTGCGATTATTGCCGCATTTTCTCTGTTCTCTTTGATGAGCAAAGAACCGTATGCCCTTAACAGCGATCGCTGGACCTGGATTTTCGGCTTTAGCGCAGGCGTGTTGGGAGGTGCCTACGGGATGAACGGGCCTCCGCTTGTTGTCTATGGCACGCTGCGCGAATGGTCCCCCAGACGTTTCCGCGCAACCTTGCAGGGATACTTCCTACCTGCCAGCGTAGCCGTAATGGGAGGCTATTGGATGACGGGATTATGGACATCCACTGTAAACCATTACTATCTCCTCTCATTGCCGGGAGTCATTTTAGCCATATTCCTGGGAAGAGTCATTAACCGACGTATGGAGGCGGGGCGGTTCCTTATCTACATCCACGCAGGACTTATTATAACCGGTATCCTGCTGTTGGTGTCGGCACTCAGCAGATAGCAGAAGACAGGTAGCTAAATCTTGAATCTTTCCCACAGCTGCCAGAACTGCGGCAAAGCGGTATTAAAGGAGATCTTTAGACATAGTAGAGTAGAATTTATACGGCTCCCAACCCATATCTATCGGTATAGGTTGAAAGCTGACCGGCGACAGATGACTGCAAATGCCATCTGATTGCCCGTCGGCGGCCCCTGCGATTTGGGTAAGATGAAACAGAATGCGTATTAGAAACCCACAATATATCGTGTCTTCTGCCGGTTTTATGAAATAAGCTCCATATTACACCCACAAAAAAAGCCCCGGTCTTGGCCGGGGCTTTTTCATTTATCCTTCTCAAATTATTGCAGCACGATTACGCCGTCTTCTTTTTCGTCTCTTTTCCAAAAACCATATCCTTGATCGCTTCAAAAGCATTAAGCGTTTTCTGGATGTGGATGTCCGTGTGAGCGGCCGTAGGAATCAGACGAATAAGTACTGTCCCTTTAGGTACTACAGGGTAGGTAACACCGCTGACGAAGATGCCATGTTCTTCTCTGAGCTTTCTCATTATCAACTGGCATAACTCGGTGCTTCCCTGGGTCAGTACCGGTGTAACAGGACATTCAGCCGGAAGTACGTTGTACCCCATGTTGATGAGTCCCTGACGGAGCTTATGCGTATTTCTCCACAGTTGCTCTCTCCATTCGGGATGTTTACGAATCAGCTCCAGCCGTTTTCTTGCAGACTCTACAATGGGCAGCGGAACTGACTTTGCAAATATCTGGCTTCTTACATTCGCTTTTAAAAACTCTGTCACACGTTTTTCGGTAGCTACAAAGGCTCCAATCAAAGCAAAAGCCTTGGCGAAAGTACCGAAATAGATGTCGATACCGTCGTGGCAGCCCAGGTGGGTTCCCGTGCCGGAACCGTCGCTGCCCATTGTACCTACTCCATGGGCATCGTCAACCAGCAACCGGAAAGGATACTTCTTTTTAAGAGCGATCATCTCCTTCAGGATGCCCAGATCGCCTGTCATGCCAAACGCGCCCTCGGTTACGACTAAAATAGAAGAATTAGGCTTCGCTTTACGGTGCGCCCGCTCCAGCTGTTTCTCAAAGCTGACAATATCATTGTGCTTAAATACTGATTTCTCAGCAATAGCCAGCTGCTTGCCATCTACAATACAGGCATGGCTGAGTTCATCGTAGATAAGGAAGTCGTTCCGGTCTACCAGAGCATGAATAACACTCATGATGCCCTGATATCCATAGTTAAGAAGCATAGCCGACGGTTTGTGAACAAAATCGGCCAGTTCTTCCTCCAGGGCTTCGTGCTGGTCGGAATTTCCTGTCATTAACCGGGCTCCCATAGGGACACTGAAGCCATATTTTTCTGCCACCTGTGCATCAAACTCCTTGACCTCCGGGCGGCCTCCAACCCCCAGATAGTCATTAATGCTCCACACAATGACATCTTTTCCATTGAATTTCATTTCAGGGCCGAGAGGGCCTTCTAACTTTGGAAATGTATAGTAACCGTAGCCCTCTGAAGTAAATTCACCAAGAGGTCCGGGCCTACCCTGAAGTTTATCGAATAAATCCATATCCCTTAATCTGAGTTGCTAATATTGTAATTAAGATGAGTTCTTGTGTATGTACCCATAATTTGGTTGCCGTCTATGCCCTGTAAAAGAATTAAAAGGTAAGGAAATTCGTCCTATTCTAAAAGGATCCACTTATTGCGCTAGCCCTTAAGCCTTTTAAAATTAATGCACTACCTGGCAGTTACAGTCACAAAGCAAATTTCAAATTATTCCGAATATAGCAATTTAAGCTAACTTATTCTGTAATAACTCTAATCCCGGAGGCGGGATTACATACTTTTACGGCATTATTCCTCACTTCTTAAATACATGTTACATATTAGATATCCAAAACATCATTTATGTTGTCAAAATGTAGTTTCCTACATTCACTTCATTTGTAAAAAGAAAATAAGGTGCGAATGACCTCATAACTCACCTCACGCCTGAGCTGCCCGGCATCAAGCGCACCCTGATTGCTGTCGGTGTTGGTAATGCCGATACAGGCCGTACCGGAGGGCGGATGGATATAAAAGAAGGAATAAAACGATTTTTGAGTGCCTGTGTGGCCAATGAGCCGCTTTCCCTTAAATTCTTCGATGAAAAATGAAAGGCCCATTGACGACCTTGTCTCAGCAGTTTCCTCAATTAGCTGCTGTGCCTGCCACATTTCTTTCAGCGAAGAACGCTTCAGAATCTCCTCGCCTTCATACGCGCCCGTCAGAAAGGCGAGATAGTTCACCATATCTTTAAGCGGTGCATTTAAGCCGCCGTTTGATGCAGTAATACCGGTATCAAAATCAAGGCCGTTTGCTTCAGGCCTGCCGTTACGAAGGGTATAGTTGTTAGAGCGGAATTTCCGCAGGTGATAAGGCGTGATGTCGTAGTAGGAGTGATACATGCCCAGCGGTTTAAATATGTTTTTGTCTGTGTACACTTCGTATGCATCGCCGGTAAGCATTTCTATAATCCTTCCCAGAAAGATGATAGCAGGATTGGAATAATTATAGTCACTTCCCGGCTTAAACTTGACTTCGGTATACGGCAGCATCGCCACAATCTGGCTCCACTCTGTGGGCTCGAAGGGCTGCCAGGGCTGATTGCGCCAAGGCCATGTAGGACTTCTGAATCCCGCAGAATGGCTCATAATCATTCGGATGGTAATGTCATCCATGCTGCCGTATGGGTTGTGCACCTTCCGAAGCTCGGGCAGGTATTTGGTTACAGGATCATCCAGACTCAACAATCCCCGGTCCCGAAGCTGCATAATGGCAATACCCGTAAAAGTTTTGGTGATGGAGGCCCAGTGAAAAATGGTGTGCTCATCCACCCTTCTGTTTTCTTCAATGTCGGCCAGGCCATAGTATTCACTGCCGGCCACCTTGCCCTTATCTAAAAACAACAGGGCGCCACCCACTACATGCTTATCTGATAAGGCGGCTGTGAAATAGCCGCTGGTCTTTTTCCAGGCATCTTCAAATTGTTCGCTGGTTTGTGCGTGTACCTGTGTCATCTCCGCCCCCTGCCAGATCAAAAGTAAAAGATTAATGGATAGTATCTGAATGCTCCGATGCATAGACAGTGATGCTTTATATTTGTTAAAAGAAAGATATAAAAAATCGCCTCGGGTAAAAGGAAAACTGTACAGAGCAACAGACAGGTACCATGCCTCTTCTTCCATCTGCGTTTGGGATCGCTGATTTTACTGATTACTTGGTTACGCTGATTAATAATCCGGTTAATCCGTGAGCCAGGCGCCTTTAGAAGAAACAACTTTCTTTTTAGCGGCAGAGAGGACAAAAGCTAATATAATTTGTATCTTTACTTGTTTATTTTAATGCCAAAAGCATGTCGAATGTCCGGATCTGAGCCTACTACACAGAAGCAAGCTATTACAAAGAACGGCAACCGCCCTATCATTGTAAAGGGCGCCCGCGTTCATAACCTGAAAAATATCGATGTAGAGATTCCCCGAAACAAAATGACGGTAGTTACCGGTGTTTCGGGATCTGGAAAATCCAGCCTGGCCTTCGATACCATCTACGCCGAGGGGCAGCGCCGCTATGTGGAGAGCCTTTCCAGCTATGCCCGTCAGTTTCTGGAGCGGATGGATAAACCCGATGTCGACTTTATGCAGGGTATCTCGCCGGCCATGGCCATTCAACAGAAGACCACCTCTACCAACCCGCGCTCCACGGTCGGCACTACCACAGAGATTTACGACTATATGCGGCTGCTGTATGCCCGTATAGGCCGGACCATCTCCCCGAAATCCGGCAGGGAGGTTAAGAAAGATAGCACCAAAACTATTATCAGCGAGCTGACGGATTCTTTTGATGAAGGCACCCGATTCTACGTGCTCTACCCCATTCCCAGGTATAAAAAGAAAAAGCTGCGTGATGAACTCCGTGTGCTCAAAGAAAAGGGATTTACACGCCTCCTCCATGCTGAGAAAGAAGAAATGGTGGACTTAACCTCCGGTGATTTTGATCCCGGCTCCCTGAAAGCAGAAAACTACCGGGTACTTGTAGACCGGCTGGTGTTGAAAACCGATAAAGAAACCCGCAGCCGCATAGCCGGTTCACTCGAAACGGCGTTCCAGGAAGGCCATGGCCGCTGTTCGGTTAAGATAAGGGGTGGGGAAGAACTCCTGTTCAGTGAACGCTTTGAGATGGACGGCATGGAGTTCGAAGTACCTTCGCCACAGATGTTTTCCTTTAACAACCCCTACGGCGCATGCGATGTTTGCGAGGGTTTCGGGCGGGTTGCCGGCATCGATGAAGACCTGGTTATACCAGACCCGGGAAAGACGATTCGCGGCGGCGCCATTGCCGCTTTCAGCGGACAGAAGTCGGGGGCCCACCTGCGCGACCTGATAAAAGTAGCGGCACGCTATAGCCTGCCAATAGATACGCCTTATCAGGACCTGCCCAAAGACGTACGAAAGGTTCTGTGGGAAGGGAAGGATGAGTACATCGGCATTCGCGCTTTTTTTGATGAGGTGAAAAACCAGTCGTATAAAGTGCATATGCGGGTTCTCTACTCCCGCTACAGGGGGTATAGCCGCTGTCCGGAATGTGAGGGCTACCGTATCCGTAAAGATGCTTTGTATGTAAAGATTAACGACAAGCATATCGGGGAAGCAGCGGAGATGACAATCGGGCATGCCCGCGAATTTTTTGAGAACCTGCAACTGACCAGGTTTGAGAAGGAAGTAGCCGGTCAGATACTATACGAAATACAAAAGCGCCTGAAGTATCTTGACGAAGTAGGACTGGAGTATCTCACTCTAAACCGACTGGCCAATACGCTGAGCGGCGGAGAATCGCAGCGCATCAGCCTGGCCAACTCGCTCGGGAGCTCGCTCATCGGCAGCCTCTACGTGCTGGATGAACCAACTATAGGGCTGCATCCGCGCGATAACGACCGGCTCATCAACATTCTGAAATCACTCCGCGATATCGGCAACACCGTACTGGTAGTTGAACACGATCCGGAAATGATCCGGGCAGCTGACAACATCATAGATATCGGGCCCTTTGCAGGCGTTCACGGGGGCGAGGTGGTCTATTCCGGGCCTTATAACAAACTGGCCGGTTCCAAGACACTGACAGGCCAGTACCTCAGCGGAGAAAAAGAGATCCCGGTTCCCAAAAAACGCAGAAAAGGCACAGGTACATCCATCCTGCTGGAAGGCGCCAGTGAACATAACCTCAAAAATATCGACGTCGAATTCCCGCTGGGCAAATTCATCTGTGTAACGGGGGTCAGCGGGTCGGGAAAATCCACCCTGGTACACGATACGCTTTACGCCGGTATTAAAAAACGTTTAGGCACTTACAACGATAAAGTAGGCCGTCACCGCGCCATAACAGGAGTTAGCAATATTGATTCTGTGGAGATGGTAGATCAGTCGCCCATCGGGCGCTCATCCCGCTCCAATCCGGCCACTTACACCAAGGCTTTCGATGGCATCCGCGATCTGTTCGCCCATACCCGGCAGTCCAAAATTATGGGCTACGAACCGGGGCACTTCTCGTTCAACGTTCCGGGCGGAAGGTGCGAAACCTGTCAGGGCGAAGGCATCCAAAAGATTGAGATGCAGTTTATGGCCGATATCGAACTGACCTGTGAAGCGTGCGGAGGCCGGCGCTACCGCAGGGATGTGCTGCAGGTTAAATACCGGGGCAAAAACATCCACGAGGTGCTGGACATGTCGGTCTCTGAGGCCCTGGAATTTTTTGTGGATGAAACTTCCATCGTTTCACGGCTGCTGCCGATGGAAGATGTAGGGCTTGGATACCTTAAATTGGGGCAGAGTGCCACCACCCTCTCCGGCGGCGAGGCTCAGCGGGTGAAGCTGGCTAAGTTTTTGTCTAAATCGGCCGGGGAACACACCCTCTACTTCTTTGATGAACCCACTACCGGCCTCCATTTCGAAGACATTTCCAGGCTGCTCCACTCCTTCAATGAGCTGGTAGGTAACGGGCACACGGTCATTATCATCGAACACAACCTGGATGTAATAAAGTGCGCCGATCATATCATCGACATCGGTCCCGAAGGCGGCTTTGCCGGGGGACAAGTTGTGGCCACCGGCACCCCGGAAGAGATAGCCGAAGTAGAAGAGAGTTATACGGGGAAGTATTTGAGGGACGAGCTGAAATAGGATAGGCCGCGGGCCTGCGCAGATAGAAACCGATGGTATTAGCCACAGATTTACACAGATGCTGCCTGCTCCAATGCTCCGGCGTATCCATCTCCACGGTGACCTGTATCTTTCCCCCGCACTTATAGTAGAGACATCTTATCCCTGTGAATACAAACACCATGTACCGATCGGTACA
>CALJMB010000016.1 GCA_937982515.1 uncultured Balneolaceae bacterium | reverse complement strand
GAAGTGAGCAGTGGGTGATACAGCCAACGCCCTATTCCGCTGATGTAAACGACGCGCACAACTCCATCAGCCTGGGCGTGGATGGAGACGGTTACCTGCACCTATCCTGGGGTATGCACGGGAATGAGCTGCTGTACGCGCGGAGCCTGCATCCCCACGGATTGGAACTCTCGGAGCTTAGGCCCATGACAGGGAAACATGAGCAGGCCGTAACCTACCCCCAGTTCTTCCGGCTGGATAGCGGAGATTTACTGTTTATGTACCGGGATGGAAGCTCTGGCAGGGGCGATGTGATGCTGAACCGTTACCGTAGCAAACAACAAAAGTGGGTGGCTCTGCAGCATCCGTTAATCTCCGGTGAGGGAGAAAGAAACGCCTATGTGAATCCCCTGGCTGTGGACGACGCCGGAAGATGGCACCTGTCATGGACCTGGCGGGAGACGTGGGATGTTTCCACTAACCACGACATCATGTACGCGTACTCTCCTGATGAAGGCAAAACCTGGGTTAAATCAACCGGAGAACGATACAAGTTACCCGTAACAGCCGATAATGCCGAGGTGGTAAAGACTATTCCCCAGGGAAGCGAGTTAATTAACCAAACCTCGATGACGGTAAACAGTAAGGGCGAGCCGGTCATAGCCAGCTACTGGAAGCCCGCCGGAGCAGCGGCACCTCAGTTCCATATTGTCTGGCAGGATGGCGGCCTGTGGAACACGCGCCAGGTAAGCCGGCGCAGCCTCGACTTCTCACTCAGCGGCGGGGGAACCAAACGCATTCCCATTTCCCGTCCCAAAATTCTTGCAGGCACGGAGAATGAACTCTACCTGGTATACCGTGATTTTGAGCGGGGCGGAGGCATTTCAGTAGCCGTCTCGCAAGACCGGGATTACCGGTCGTGGGCCGTCCGGGATATTTATACATCAGACATGGGTTTGTGGGAACCGACGTATGACCCCATCGTCTGGCGACAGAAGAACGAATTGCACCTGTTCGGCCAGCGCGTAGGCCAGGGCGATGGAGAAACGCTTGAGGAAATCGATCCCCAAACTGTATTTATTCTTGAATGGGCACCGTAACGGGTAATGCGAGAAAGGGCAGAGCGCATAGAGCATAGCGCGAGACTTGAATCAGGTTTTCCTCTATGCGCTTTACCCTTTCACAGGAGTTATCAGCAACTTACCTCCTAAATCCATACATTTGAATTCAATCTTCCTGGCAAATTAAAGCTTGTTTCAATGCAAAAGACAGCAGTTCTTAACGTCGTTGGTTTAACCCCCGGCCTGATCGGGGAGCATACTCCATTTCTGTCCTCATGGTCGTCAAAAGGTGAGGTCGCTTCCGTTAAATCCATGCTGCCCGCTGTTACCTGTCCGGTAGAAGCAACCTATCTGACCGGAACCATGCCCGATGAGCACGGCATTGTAGGTAATGGCTGGTACTATCGCGATACCAGTGAAATCCGCTTCTGGATGCGCTCGGGGAGGCTTATTCAGGGAGATAAGATATGGGACCGGGCCCGGGCAGAGGATCCTTCTTTTACCTGTGCAAACATATTCTGGCGGTACGCGGCCTACTCAGGCGCCGATTACGTGGTGATCGAACGACCCATGTACCGGGCGGATGGAGTTAAAGTGCCGGATATCTACACAGAACCGATGGCTTTGCGTGATAAGCTGCAGGGAGAACTGGGTACCTTCCCGCTGTTTCATTTCTGGGGGCCAAATACCACCATACAATCCAGCCGGTGGATAGCCGAGTCCGCCAAAAAAGTAGCGCTGGAATACGATCCCACCCTGACGCTCATCTATCTTCCTCATCTGGACTACTGTTTCCAGCGTGTGGGGCCCGATGACCGGTCTATAGGTAAAAACCTCCGGGAAATTGACGGTGTCTGTAAAGACCTCATCACCTTTTATGAAGAGCGTGGTACCAACGTAATAGTGCTTTCCGAGTATGGTATCACAAAGGCCGGCAAGCCCGTATCGATCAATCGGGTGCTGCGCAGAAAAGGGTATATCAATGTACGTGAAGAGATGGGGGGTGAGATTCTGGATCCGGGATCCAGCAGGGCCTTTGCTGTTGCCGATCATCAGGTAGCGCATATCTATATCGATGATCCGGAAGATATCGAACCGGTAAAAAAGCTGATCGGCGGTATGGATGGCGTCGATCAGGTATTGGATAAAGAAGAACAAAAAGCATACAGGCTGGATCACCCGAGATCGGGCGAGCTTGTGGCTGTTGCTGAACCGGAAGCGTGGTTTACTTATTACTACTGGCTGGATGACAGCAAAGCTCCGGACTTTGCCCCCACAGTAAACATCCACTCCAAACCGGGATATGATCCCGCGGAAATGTTGACGGATCCGCAGCTCCGGTTCCCTAAACTGAAGGCGGGAAGAAGGCTGCTGCAGAAGAAACTGGGATTCCGGTACACCATGGATCTGATACCTATCGAAGGATCGGGGGTTAAGGGCACCCACGGGAGGCCGGCAGCTTCGGCCGATGAAGGCCCGCTTCTGATATCCATGCATCCGGACTTGCTGCCTTCCACCACCATAGACCCGACTGACGTCCACGATGTGATACTGTCTCATCTCTCGGGTAAGCCTGTCCGGAAGTGAAGCTCTGAACACGCAGCACATTCCACCCCTGCTATGGCACGTGCAGCCTGCCCTGACT
>CALJMB010000015.1 GCA_937982515.1 uncultured Balneolaceae bacterium | reverse complement strand
TAACTGATGGCCGAAAGTTCCGGAGGCTCTCCCCTTGAGCCCAGAGCTGTTACGTTCTGTTTAATAGTGTCCGGGCTCTGCGCCGGTGCCCCGACCGCTGTTGGGGTCAATCCCCCCGGCCCCCTTCTCCAAGGGGGAAAGATTACCTGTGCCCGGCAAGGGGCATGGCCCTGATGGCCGTAGTAAGTAGAACGGAACAGCCCCGCCTTCTTGAGGGGACCCGCCAGTAATTATATTAATTCAGTAAACCAGAACCTATGGAACAACCCATCACAGGCTTTCACAAAGACGAAGAAGACCACTGGGTCGCTGAGTTGCGATGCGGCCACAATCAACATGTGCGGCACGACCCTCCCTGGCAGCTTCGCCCCTGGGTGGTTACAGAAGAAGGCCGCAAGGCTCACCTCGGCCACATGCTGGACTGTAAAAAATGCGACCGGAATGAACCTAAAGATGTTGAAACCTGATGCCGACAGTCACCCGCTTTTTTATAAGAACAGGATTGATTTGGTTTGTACTGGCGCTGGGGGCCGCGCTGCTGACAGAACTGCGCTGGCTGAATATCCCCGCCATGCGTCCCCTCTACTGGCATATGCTCATGGTGGGATGGATCACACAGATTATCATGGGGGTATCTCTTTGGATGTTTCCCGGACGAAGCCGCAGCGACGCTTTTAAAGATCACCTGAAGGGGTGGTTAACATTTGGGCTGTTAAACGCCGGACTGGTACTTCGATTCATCAGCGAGCCGGTTGCCGGGCCCGGCGGCAGTTTTATCTGGGCTGTTTTGCTGATTGTTTCAGCCCTGCTGCAGTGGCTGGCCGGTGCTATCTACATTCTGGAGCTGTGGCCGAGAGTGCAATCCAGAAAACAGCGGTTAAAAAAACGAAGAGAGCAGTAAGAATATGCCCGGACCCAGCCGCTGGATGATTCGCATCTCCCTCTGTTACCTGATGCTTGGCTTTACCTTCGGCATGTTGCTGCTGATCAATAAGGCTGTGGATATACATCCTGCGATCTGGATTCTGCTTCCACTGCACGTCGAAACCTTGTTTTGGGGCTTTATTATCCAGTTTACTATGGGAACGGCATACTGGATACTTCCACGCTATCTGGAGGGCGCGGAGCGGGGCCGAACCGGGCTGTCATGGGCCATGGCAGGTTTGTTAAACTTGGGAATTTTGCTATACTTAGCAGGTACAGTTACTACAGTCGGTACTTTTTTTTTGATAACAGGTCGGAGCCTGGAATTGGTGGCAGTGGGAATGTTTGTTTACCTGCATTGGGGCCGCATCGCAACCTATCGAAACAATTGACACAAAAAACAGTGTCAATTAAACAGCGGCTCTGCAACCGTTCCATCTACAATTATCTTCCGGTACTAAGGCCTGTATAACCAAACGGCATTAATAACAAACAATCAAACAATGACTAACATGCGTTTATTAATCAGATACGGCCTGGTGGCAGGCCTGATGGTGATTCTTATGGGATGCGAATCACGAAAAGAATTTAACCCGGAAGAGGCCGAAATCATAGGTGAAGAAGTAGCCGTCCTTACTTTCCCTCCCCATGTTCCGCCCCCTATCGACCGGGATCATGCCACCAAAGTAATCGTCAATCTGGAGGTGACAGAAGAGGTAATGGAATTGGCAGACGGTGTGGAATATATGATGTGGACCTTCGGCGGTTCGGTTCCCGGGCAGTTTATGCGCGTTCGTGAGGGGGATATGGTCGAATTTCATCTGATGAACCACCCTGACAACAAGCTGCCGCACAATATAGATCTCCATGCTGTAAACGGTCCGGGCGGGGGCGCTGAATCGACCTTTACGGTACCGGGGCAGGAAACGGTTTTTACCTTTAGGGCACTGAATCCGGGTTTGTATATCTACCACTGTGCCACAGCGCCTATAGGCATGCACGTAGCCAACGGCATGTATGGATTAATTCTGGTAGAACCCTGGGAAGGCCTTACTCCTGTAGATAAGGAATACTATGTGATGCAAAGCGAGTTTTATACCGAAGGTAAACACGGAGAGCGGGGATTACAGCCTTTTGATATGAATTCAGCTATTAAGGAAGAGCCTGAATACGTCGTGTTCAACGGATATGTCAACGCGAGCAGCACAGACGAAGCCATAACGGCAAAAGCAGGAGAAACGGTTCGGCTTTTTGTAGGAAATGCAGGCCCCAATCTCACTTCATCGTTTCATGTGATTGGTGAAATATTTGACCGGGTATACTACGAAGGGGGATCCCGCGTGCAGGAAAATGTTCAGACAACAACCATACCGGCCGGCGGAGCTACCACGGTAGAGTTTAAAGTAGACGTGCCGGGTGAATATATTCTCGTTGATCATGCTGTTTTCCGCGCCTTCAATAAGGGGGCCATGGCCACGCTCACCGTTACCGGCGAGGAAGATCTCAACGTCTTTACCGGGCAGCAGCTGAAACGCGTATACCAGCCGGAAGGCGGAGCTATTCAGGAACTTCCCAGGGAGAAGAGAACCATTCCATCAGCAAGTACGGTGGAGGAAAGGGTAGAATACGGACAGCGAATCTACGCGCAGGTTTGCCAGGCCTGCCATATGGCTGATGGCTCAGGCATACAGGGCGCATTCCCGCCACTGGCAGAATCCGATTTCCTTAATGAGCATACAGACCGCTCTATAAGCGCGGTAGTTCACGGCCTTTCCGGAGAGATTACCGTTAATGGGGAAACGTACAACGGTGTGATGCCCCGGCAAAATCTGAACAACGAAGAGGTAGCTAATGTGATTACGTTCATACTCAACAGTTTCGGGAACGGCGGCGGGTTAGTTACTCCTGATGAGGTAGAACAAATCCGCAACCAGGCTCCGTACACACCCGGATAGGTTATAATGTACGGAATGCCATCCATCCCAAATCATCCAACGATAGGAAAAATCTTTCTCCGGTTTTGGTATGGAGGCCTGATCCAATTCTGCCGGGGTTCCAAACCCTGGCAGGGTTATGGAACTACAATCGATCAAAGCAACAAAGCAGGATGATGAAATCCACTGTTTGGACGGTACTGGTTTATCTGATGGTTACCGGAATGGCTTCTGCCCAGAATGGACATGAGGATTCATTGATCCGGGTAGAAAGCGGCGTATACATGCCGTTCTATAGTTCTTCGGATGACAGCACCCGCGTGGATGCCTTTTTATTGGAAAAATACCCGGTCACCAATGCCGGGTATCTCGAGTTTGTCAAGGCCAATCCGGAATGGCGCCGCTCTCGGGTAAAGTCTGTATTCGCAGATGAGAGATACCTTAAGCACTGGGCGGGTGATCTGGATTTAGGCCCCAAAACTGAACAGATCCGTAACAGCCCGGTAACCAATGTCTCCTGGTTTGCAGCGCGTGCCTATGCCCGCTGGAAGGGCATGCGGCTTCCCACACTGGATGAGTGGGAATATGTAGCATCTGCCAGCCGGTACGAGCCTTTAGCCGGGCGTGATTCATCGTTTATCAAACAGATACTGGACTGGTACAGCCGTCCCAACCCCGAAACTCTGCCTCCTGTCGGGCAGGGAGAGCCCAATTTTCACGGTATCTACGATATGCATGGATTGATATGGGAGTGGGTTGAGGATTTCAACACTGTATTTATCACAGGCGAATCCCGGAATGACCAGGGCGAACTGAAACTGTTTTACTGTGCCGCGGGCAGTAAGGGCGCCGTAGATAAAGAGAATTACGCCGCTTTCCTCCGCTTTGCATTCAGAGGTGGCCTGGAAGCGGCCTATACGGTAAACAACCTGGGGTTTCGCTGTGCCAAAGATATAGAATAATGAAAAA
>CALJMB010000014.1 GCA_937982515.1 uncultured Balneolaceae bacterium | reverse complement strand
TATTCCTGTACGCACGCCGTAATGGCTGCGCAGGATATGGGCTACGAAGCGATCATGGTTAACTGTAATCCGGAGACGGTATCCACCGACTTTGATATCGCCGACAAACTCTACTTCGAGCCGGTTTTTTGGGAACGCGTGCTCGATATTTTTGAGCACGAGCAGCCCGAGGGGGTGATTCTTCAGGTAGGCGGCCAGACAGCGCTGAAACTCGGCAAGCGGTTTGTCGAGGCAGGCATTAAAATATTCGGAACCGCATTTGAGATGATAGACTTTGCGGAAGACCGCGGCTCATTCTCCAAATTCCTTAAAAAGCTCGACATCCCCTTTCCCGAGTACGGCACGGCCAGAACCGTGGAGGGCGCGCTGGAAATTGCGGACCGGATTGGCTATCCCGTACTGATCCGGCCCAGCTATGTGCTTGGCGGGCAGGGAATGCGCATTGCCGTGAAAGCTGAGGAGCTGGCTCGCTATACCGAACGCGTTCTCAAAACCCATCCTGAGAATGCGTTCCTTATCGACAAATACCTGGAACAGGCTGTAGAAGTGGATGTCGATGCCGTATATGATGGCGAACAGATGCATATTGCCGGTATTATGCAGCATATAGAACCTGCAGGGGTACACTCGGGCGATTCTACTGCGGTGCTGCCGACCTATTCTCTGAGTGACGAAGTCATTCAAACCATAAAAGAGTATCAACTGAGAATAGCAAAGAGTATGGGTATCGTCGGTTTCCTGAATGTTCAGTACGCGGTGAAAGATGAAAAGGTGTATGTGCTGGAAGCCAATCCCCGTTCAACCCGTACGATCCCCTTTCTGGCTAAGGCTACAGAACGAGCCGAGGCGCAAATTGCCGTTAAAGTGATGCTGGGAGCCAAGCTTAAAGACTTCAGTGAAGATGAGCTCACATCAAAACTGAAGAACTGGGCGATAAAGGAACCGGTATTCCCGTTCGATAAATTTCCTGAGGTGAAGAAAGAGCTCGGCCCGGAGATGAAATCGACCGGAGAAACCATCTATTTCATGGATGACTTTAACGATGAACGCTTCAGGAAGCCTTACGAATTTAAGAGTCTGTACCTTTCCAAATAGGATCGCAGATTAGGCTGATTTCACAGATTGGATTGTGCGGATTGCAAGCTTTTTTTAAAAAAGTTTGTAAGGATTGGGTTGTGAAGTCGTCTTACTGTCAGTCACACTGCAAATTGGTGTGGCTATCATTAAACGGCGAAATCACGAAATCAATTAAATCAGCGATCCTATGGGCGAAAATTATACATACAGTGGCATAACAGGATCTGTGATCGGATGTGCGATGCGGGTCCATTCAGAACTCGGAAATGGCTTTCAGGAGGTTATTTATCAAAGAAGCCTTGCGATTGAGTTTCAGGAAGAAAACATTCGCTACGTAAGGGAGCTTACGATGCCGTTGTTTTATAAGAACAAAGAAGTTGGCTTGCGAAGAGTCGATTTTCTGGTGGAAGATAAAGTTTTAGTAGAGCTCAAGGCTGTATCCGAAATTGGCAATACGCATTATAACCAGGTGCTAAACTATTTAACGGCCTATAAACTGGAAGTTGGTTTATTAATCAACTTCGGCGAGAGCAGCCTTAATTTTAAACGATTCATTAACAGCAGGATCACAGATTGACCTGATTGCGCGGATTTTTCGGCAAACCTTCGGTTTATCGCCGAGGATAAGAAAAAGAAGTCAGCGTATTCACATAATCAGCTTAATTTGAGATCTGATACTCTATTCTTATGATTAAACAAGCAAAAAAAGCACTTAACTCGGTTTTTGGCTACGAGTCCTTTCGCCCTTTACAGGAGGAAGTGATCGGAGAAGTATTAAAGAAAAAAGACGCCCTGGTAATTATGCCTACCGGCGGGGGAAAGTCGCTTTGCTACCAGATACCCGCCCTGCTCTTCGACGGAATCACAATTGTTGTTTCTCCACTCATCTCTTTGATGAAAGACCAGGTGGAGCAGCTTCACCAATTCGATATACCGGCTGTTTATCTGAACAGTATGCTCTCGCCGGAGGAATACCGCCAGAACATTGCGCTGCTGCGGCGTGGTGAGGTGAAATTACTTTATCTGGCGCCGGAAACACTGCTGATGCCTCGGACCCGGAATCTGCTCTCGGAACTTAAGGTCGACTGTTTTACCATTGATGAGGCGCACTGTATTTCGGAATGGGGGCACGACTTCCGCCCCGAATACCGCCAGCTGAGTGAGGTGCGCAACGATTTCCCCGATGCGGCCTGTCTGGCCCTGACGGCCACGGCAACCCCACGGGTGCAAGAAGATATCAAAAACATCCTGAAGCTCGAAGATTCCGAAACGTATATCTCCAGCTTCGACCGGAAGAACCTGTTTCTGAAAATAGCCGACAAGGAAAATCCGCTGGATCAGGTGCTGGATTTCTTGTACACGCGGAAGAACCAGTCCGGTATTATTTACTGCTTTTCGCGCCGACAGGTTGACGAGCTTTACGTGGATCTGAAAAAGGAGGGGCATTCCGTGAAACCCTACCACGCGGGCCTTTCCGAACGGGTGAGGAACCGCAACCAGGAAGCGTTTATTAAGGACGATGTATCCATCATTGTGGCAACGGTGGCCTTTGGCATGGGTATCAACAAGCCTGATGTGCGGTTTGTGATTCATTACGATATGCCCCAAAATATTGAATCGTACTACCAGCAGATAGGCCGGGGAGGGAGAGACGGCCTGCGCTCAGACTGCCTGCTTCTGTTCAGCTACGCCGACACACAAAAGATCCGGTATTTCATCAACCAAAAGGAAGGCGAAGAGAAGAATGTAGCCGAGCAACATTTGCGTTCCCTCCTCAATTACCTGGAGGCGGGAGAGTGCAGGCGTAAACCGCTCATGCAATACTTCGGCGAATCTTATACGCGCGAGGAATGCGGAATGTGCGATAACTGCCTGGTGGAAGATGCCGACGTTGAAGATTTAACCGTTCAGGCTCAGAAGTTTCTCTCATGTGTGGTGCGGACCGGAGAAAGGTTCGGCGGCACTCACATTGCCGATGTGCTCAGAGGTTCCAAAGCTCAAAAGATACTGGATAAGGGACACGATGAATTGTCAACCTACGGCATAGGAACGGATTGGTCTAAAAATCAATGGGTTCAGCTCTCCCGGCTGCTCATTCGCCAGGGCTACCTCCAAAAAGACAAAGAGTATGGAAGCCTGATGCTGACTGCGCAGGCCCGTTCTGTTCTGGACGGCAGCGAGAAGGTATTTGGCATGCTAGACCGCACCGCGGCAACCGTAGATGGCAAAGCCTCCGGCCGCACTTCATCCGATGTGGAGAACAAATATGACGAGCATCTGTTTGAGCGGCTGCGGAATAGGCGCAAGGAACTGGCCGATGAAAAAGGAATACCTCCTTACACCATCTTTCCGGATACCACGCTTATGGAGATGTCTTATTACTACCCTCAGGATGAAGACTCTATGCTGCATATTTACGGCGTCGGTTCGGCCAAGCAGAAAAAATATGGCGACACCTTTATGCATATCATTCGTGAGTATTGCCAGGAAAACAACATCGAGGAGCGCTCGCAATCGCTAAGAAAGCGCGCGCAAAAAAGCTCCGGCAGCGCCAAACACGTCCATATTTCGGAGGCATTCAATGAGGGGCAGTCGATCGCTCATCTGGCCGAAGAGCACGGAGTGAAGGAGGTGACCATTCTGAAGCATCTTAAAAGCTATCTGGATGAAGGCCATGCTCTGAGAACCGAAGGCCTGGTGGAAGCTTCCTCCTTGTCTGCCAGAGTACGCGACAACGTACTGGCTTCTATGAAGAAGGTAGGCCCCGAGCTGCTGAAACCGGTCTATGAAGATTTGGGCAAGTCGGTCGGGTATGATGAACTACGGATTATGCAGCTCTACTACCTGGCTGAGAACAAAGGCTGAGGGGAGCCACAGATGAACGCAGATAGGACAGATGGGTTTTTCGCAGGACGGGCAGGCGGCCCGTCATTTACCCCTAAATC
>CALJMB010000013.1 GCA_937982515.1 uncultured Balneolaceae bacterium | reverse complement strand
GAGCTAACCGGACGGGCGGGTTGTGCCTCCGGATACTGTTCCAGAATGGCCCGAAGCTCATCCGCCACTTCCGGCCTTTCATGGACAATATTCCTGCGCTCTACACGGCCGGACAAATAGTCGTAGAGTTCATACTCGGCCGTTTCCGGCGCGGCGCCGATCTTTTTCCACTCCACCAGGCGGTACCGGGCGGTGCGTATGGCACGCCCCATACGCCCGCCCCGGGGATAGCAGTGAAAAGCGTGATCGCTTACCCGGGCAACAGGATCTTTCAGCACCGGAACCAGGCTCTCGCCATCAAGGGGCTGCGAGGGCGCAGGTTCCGGCAGGCCTGCAAGCTCGGCAAGTGTGGGATAAATGTCCACGGTCTCGGCAAGTTGGCCCGTACGGCTGCCGGGCCGGGTGACGCCGGGAGCGGCGATCAGCAACGGTATGCGGTTGGCCAGTTCGTAGTTAACATGCTTGGTCCAGATGCCCATCTCGCCGAGATGAAACCCGTGGTCTCCCCACAAAACGATGATGGTGTTCTCATCGAGCCCCAGATGTTCCAGCTCAGCAATGACTTTGCCAATCTGGGCATCAACATAGCTGGCGCTGGCGTAGTAGCCGTGGATCAGGCGCCGGGTGATCGCCTCCGGAAACGGGTCATGCTCGGAGGAGTGGGGCACCGGCTTGTACTGGACAATCTCCCCGTCGCGTTTTACGGCGTAGGCGGGCGCTCCCTCCGGCCCCGCTTCGATCTGCGGCATGGGCAGCTTGTCCGGATCGTACAGATCCCAGTATTTTTTGGGCGCCGAAAACGGCATATGCGGCCGGGCAAAACCCACCGCCAGGAAAAAGGGTTTGCCCCCCTGCTCTTTGAACGCACGCAGGCGCTCGACGGCGCGGTTGGCTATTCGCCCGTCTGCATATGCATCATCCGCTACATCCGGGGCCTCCCAGGCTGCGCCTTTGGGAAGCGAGCGGGCAAACTCCCAGCTCCTGTTATCAAACAGGGCTTCCTCGCGCGTCAGCTCCCCACCGGTGCTGGCCGGATCGTTGTACTCGATCACCTTGTCGGGGTGATGCGGAACGCTCCAGGAGGCCTCATCATTATAGGTGCCATGCCCGATGTGGTATACCTTACCCATCGATTCGGCGTGATAGCCGTGCTGCCTGAAGTACTGCGGAAGCGTGGTGGCATCGGGATAAAAATCCCGAAAATCCCGGCCAAAATCGTACAGTCCGGTGGAAGTAGACCGGCTGCCCAGCATAAGGTTAAAGCGGGAAGGCGCACAGACCGCCTGATTGGCATAGGCCGCATCAAAACGCATACCCCGGGCGGCAAGCCTGTCCATTGCCGGGGTGATGGCAACCTCATCGCCATAGGCGCCTAAAGCGGGCCTCAGATCGTCGACGAGGATGAGAAGAATGTTGGGAGAGGAACTCCCATCCGAAGTCTCACCATAAGCCAAACCAAATTCAGGAAGGGCAATGAAAAGAAAGACAATTATAAAAGTGTGAAATCCTTTAGTCATTAGTACCATTATTTATGTTTCCTGCTTACCCTTGTTATAAAGATTGGATTTAATACTACATCCTGTCATTTAAAGATATACGGGGTAACAGGTTTGTTAGAGGGGTTATGTTTGGGGGGAGTATACGGCCCGGTTTCGGTATCGCCCTGCCGGCGGCGCCACTCGCTCAACTGTCTGCGAAAATCCTCCACCAACGGGGTATAGGCCGGATCAGCAGCCAGATTACGAATCTCATAAGGATCTGTCTGCAGATCGTAGAGTTCCTCAGCCGGACGGTTGTGGTAACGATACAATACAGAAGCTGCATGCTCAGTTTCAAAAGATTGTTGCTCCCAGGATTTCCAGTACGGCGTTCTGGCTCCACGATCCATATGGGTTGTATACTGAATATGCGGGGCTAAATTCAGGATGTACTTATATCTTCCCGTTCGAATCATACGCATGGGCGTCCTGTTCATGTTTCCATCCCCCGTATGAGTGGCAAAGACAACCTTGCGGTGTGCATCGGCTTCACCAAACAACACCGGTAAAAAACTTCGCCCGTCAAGGTTCTCCGGGGCGTTTCCTCCCGCTACTTCAATGAAAGTAGGCAACAAATCTACCAGTGAAACCATTGCATCGGTATCTGAATCTGGTTCTACTTGACCCGGCCATTGAACCAGCAACGGTGTTTGAACCCCATAGTCGTAAAGTCCCCATTTGCCAAACGGGAACTGCGGCCCGTGGTCCGATATAAATACAAAAAGTGTATTTTCGGCGAATCCATGTTTATCGAGACTCTCCAGTAAGCATCCGACATTGCGATCCATCTTGGTAACATCCGTATAATAACGAGCGCGCATGGCCCGGTACTCTGGTGTATCGATATGGCGGGATGGCACGTCCATCTTTTTTGGATTATATATTGCCTCTTCCGGCCAGATCACATGCGGGCTGTGGTCGTTGACTACCAGCAGGAAGGGCTGTTCCTCCCCGGCGGCCTCCCTCAGCCACTGCTCCACCGGCTCCAGGTTCAGATCCGTCCACAACGCCCCGTCCCCTTCGTGGCCCGGCTCGGGCACGTTGGTGCCTCCGATCAGCTCGAAGGGATAGGCCTGCATCGGACCAATATGGTACTTGCCGGCCAGAGCCGTGCGGTAGCCCAGCTCCCTCAGGTAGGCTGGCAGCGTGCGGACCCCTTCTTTAATTCCGGTGTGGTTGGCGTGTGCCCCGTTGCGGAACGGCATCATGCCGGTGTGCAGGGCCGCCCGCGAGGGCGAGCAGGTAGGCGAAGCCACAAAAGCCCGGGTAAAACGCATACCTTGTTCCGCCAAACGCTTAAGATTGGGCGTGCGTACAATCCTGTTACCGTAGGGCTCAATATCATGTGCACCCAGATCATCGGCAACAAACAGCACAATGTTAGGCGGGGTATCGTCTGCAGATTTCTCTGAATTGTCTCGAACAGGATTTGTCGTTATGCTCATACTATGAGCGGGACCAGCAATCAGAAAAGAAAGTAACAACAGCAGCCACAGCGAAATATTTTTAGCTCCGATAAATCTCAACCACGTCAGACGATATGGGGAAAATAGAGTACGAAGCCAGGCCTCTAGGTTACTCATATTTGTTGCAGTTGTCTTCACTATACTGGTTAAGTTATTGTGTTGATTTAATAGAACCATATTTTTAACGGCTTAAAAAAGGACGACTACCCTCAATACTCTGTCCCGAAAAAACGAGCGATACATTTGTATTCTGCCAAAAGCACCTAAATCAGACAGCTGTTACCCTTTATTGAAAAGAATAACAGCTGGTATGTCAATCAGGATTATCAGAGCTTAAGAACAAAACGCCTGCCTTGCCTCATTAGCCTGGCGTGCCCTTAATATTAATAATAACCATCGTTTTGTTTTAGCTTCAAATTGGCATCTATTGCAGCTTGGGGAATAGGATACCTTCTATGATGTTCTGAAGCATGCGTTACCCCACGGTTAATGGCCTGTTCAATGAACTTTCCTTGTCGGATAAGATCGGTTCTTCTGTGACCTTCGCCGTAAAATTCCCATTTCCGCTCTTCAAAAATATGATCTCTCAGGTCCTCCTTAGAAGTAAAATCTTCTACGGCCACTTCTTTTGAGCCTGTTAATCCTGCTCTGTTTCTAACTTGATTGATGAGCTGAATAGATTCCGGGTTAGGTCCGTCTAGTTCATTCAAGGCCTCAGCTCTTGCAAGAAGGATATCGGCATATCGTACCTCAGGCATATCGTTACCATGATGATTTCCCTGAGCATTTTGGTCCGGCCAGATTCTAAATGAGCGGATGTTATCACTAAAATCGTTTAGCAAGTCGACGGTTTCTCCCGCTCCATTTACATATTCAGTAAGAAGAGGCTCCCTGCGTTGATCTTCAGGGTCAAAGGAATGGTAAAAATCATCGCGAAAACGGTAGCCAACTGCCCAATTTGCCCAATTATCTTGCATGGTAAGCCCTTTTTCAGGCCATTCGCGAAAGCCCGGAGGGAACGCACCATTTATGTAATCCTGGGTATTTCCCCCACCTGCATTAGGATGGCGGGTATTAACCAGCATCATTTCACTATTGCCTTCATTTTCGACCTTCAACAGATCTCCAAATACTGGGAAAAGCTCATATACTTCCATATCTATGATGCTCTCGGCCATATCTGCAGCTTTTTGCCACTGTTTAGTATTCAGGTAAAACTTAGTGAGCAAGCCCATAGCGCCGCCGTTAGTCACCCGCCCATAATTTTGTTCTTCCCCGGGTGCCGGAAGATGAGGTATGGCTTCTAA
>CALJMB010000012.1 GCA_937982515.1 uncultured Balneolaceae bacterium | reverse complement strand
ACAGTTCTACAGCCGGGCGCGGCCCATCTCCCTGAATCCGGACAATCCATCCTGCCCACTGTCTACTGCCCACTGCTTAATATTAATTGTGTCCTTCAGTCTCCTGTACACTCATCCGATGTCAAAACCAGACATCGGATGAGGGATGGGAGGATAGGAATGAGGGAGGTATTGTATTTATATATTGCCTTAGGTAATGATTGTATTTAGTTAGGCTTCAACGTATTAGTTGGAATAATAAATGTTTGGGAATGGAGATGTTGTTTTGATTGGCCTAAATAATTAAGGTGATAAGACTTTATCAGACACCCTGCCGAAAGGCCGAAGAATATAGCGGTAACCCTTTGTTTTTCTGTCCGAATGATCCGTTCATTACAGGCACAATCGACCATAGAATTAACAGATAATGCAAGCCCCGCCCCTCTCTTATAACCGTGCGCTCACAACTTAAAAACCAGGTCATTCGTTCTTCATATCTCATTGAAGGGCATGTACCTGACGGATCATCGGGGAAAAGCGGAAACGACGAATGGAGCGGTCACTCGCCGATCACGATAGTCAATCCGGCAACGGCGCTCACCGGCTCATCTCACTGCTCCGATCACTTCGAGTGATCGGATCAGTGGAAAGGAGCAATACACCATCTATGCCCCCGCCCCACCCGCGGCCTCCGCGTTCTATAGAAACGACGGGATGGATATAGCTTCGGCCGTACCAGTTCAAATAAGAAAATGATATGGGAGGCTTCTCCCCCGTTTCCTAGCTCTGCTCTCCCGTCATTGCTTGGCGGGAGATCGATTCCGTTTGTCACGCCGTCCAGTCGTTAAACGTCTCTCCTGTCAGCCTCTGTAAGGCCTCGATATCAGGACGGAAATAGTCACGGAGTTTTTCCCGGAGGTGCGCGGGAAGTTCAGGCTTCTGCACTTCAGGGCGGGTCCATCTTTTTACCGGATCTTTAACCTCATCAGGCAGATAGCCTTTAAGCGTTTTGATGACTGGGCTTTCCAGAATGTATCTGGCCACCCTCCCCTTTCTTCTCTTGCGATCCGTTTTATGCAGCTGGGTGGAGTATGCTTCGGTGTAGAATGAATCATCAACCCCGATAAACCGGAATATCCGTTCAAGGGCAGCCTTTCTGTTAAACTTCAGCCGGAATGAGGGTACAACCAGAATCTGTTCCTGTGGAAAGAATTTCAGGTAGTGTTCCAGCTGCCAATAGTACCTGCTGCACATGATGTAGTGATTGTCATCCCAGCCGCCGCTCAACGCTTCCGATATGCTATTGTGCTCTCTCCCCTCACTGTAATTATGGGTGTAGTGAGAAATCAGCCGCTCCACTGGGTCCCGTACCAGGTAGATCAGTTTTACACCGGGCAGCAGGCTGTGCATACGCTGCGGCACCCCGCGGAAAAAGTGAGCCTTCGAATAGTTGGGAGAAACCTCTCCATAATGCTCAAACGCGCCGTGGAATCGGGCCTCATACCATTCAGCCCCTTTATTAAAATTGTTTTCCTCAACAAAGTAATCCACCTCTTTAAAGTCCGACATGCCGATCTCAGGGTGCAGGTGCAGATAATGGTACAAACTGGAAGTGCCACATTTCATGGCGCCTATTATGATAAAATCAGGAAACATTATGCACTAAAACAGATTTATTTAGTATGTCTGTGTTATTCAGTTATTTATTGGCTTTTTCCAAATCATAATGTGCATCTGAGATAATAAAATGAGGTATTTCCCGGCAATCTGCCGCTTCGCCTTTACAGCCACAGGTTACCCGCCTCTGATCCGCCTCCGCCGGCTGTCAGATCCGGATCTATCCCTCCCGGAAGGGGTGCAGGGGCAGCCAGCCCCTGGTGAAGGCCATATGCGGCTTACCGGGCTGCAACATGGATTGCTTATCTCGAACGCACGCTATACCTAAAACGGTTTACCTGTATAATCACTTTATCACCGGGTTGATCCCATATAAATTCCTTAAACAAATTGGCTTGCGACTTCCGCTTCATTCATTAACCTGAGTTGCCCGTCCCCCCCGGTCCCCTAAAGGGGGAAGGGATAAGTTCCTTTAGGAGATTTAGGGGTGAACAGATATCCGGAACAGCGTATGAATGTATTAGCGGGCAACTCAGGTTAGCTAACCAAAACAAACCCGTCCAAAAAACAATACATTGACTCCATCACAGGAACATAACAACCAGAAATCTGAATCCGACAGTGAGCAGGAGCAGTACTACCGGCTGGTACCCGCAGAACAGAGCCGCACCTATGAGTATGGCACCATCAGTCTCACAGAATTTCTCCGCTACTATTGGGAAAAGAGGCGCGTCATCTACTGGAGCCTGGGCATCTTTCTGGCCCTGGGACTATTTTTTGCCTTCTTTAGTCCGGTTGAGTATAAATCGGAAGCCTCCATCATACCCGAGTACGAGTTGCAGGACCGGGTTAATGAGATTATAGAAAGCTACGGCCTGCTGTTTGGTCTGACGGGCAGCATCCGTGAAAACCGGACGCCCTCCTACCTGCTTGAGCTGTACCCGTATATGATCAACAGTACGGACTTTCAGCGAAGGTTAATACACCACCCTTTCAGGTACGAACGGAGAGATACCACCATTACCATGTTCGATTACTTTACCAAAGTCTATCGCCCCTCACTAACCAACACCATATACCGGTATACCATCGGGCTTCCCGGAACAATTGCAAACGCTCTACAGCCCGGCAAAGACCAGGAAATGCCACCGGTTTCCGGAACAGACAGCGTGGCCCACATCTCTCCGGTGCCCGATTCGCAGTTCCCCATACCAGACCTGGACCCCCGCGAGCAGCGGGTCATTAATGAGCTCTCCTCCCGCATCACCGCCACATATCTGCGCGGGATAGGCATCGTGCATGTAGAAACACGGATGCCGGAGCCCCGGATGGCGGCAACGCTGACCCAGCTAACACTAGAGGTGTTGTACGAAAAGGCAAGGGAATATAAAACGGCAAAAGGAGACCTGTACCTTCAGTTTCTTGAAACCCAGCGCGGGCAGGCACAGGCAGAGCTCAAAGAGGCGCGGGAGGAACTGATACAGTTCAGAAATTCCGAACAACAGCTTCTTAATGAGCGGATGGAGCTGCAGAGCACCTACGAAGCCGCCCTCAGCCGCTATAACTCCATTCTGGAGCAGATTAACCGGATAGAAGCAGATATACAGGAACAATTGCCGGTGTTCCGGATTTTAGATGATATTACCTTGCCAGGCCAGAAAAGCGAACCGAACCGCAAAATGATCATAACGTTCAGCCTACTGCTGGGGATTTTTCTGGCTGTGTGCTGGATCACCATCTTGTTTTTTGGTTCAAGGCTGAGAGGCGAACGGAAAACTGCTTCATAACACTTCCCTTGCAAACGGTACAGCATTTACGACCCAATGGCAAAGCCTAAAACCGGCGAAAATCTTAAAGAAAAATCTCTCTCCTCCGTCAAACTCCTGGTCCTGCCATTAGCTGTTACCTACATCCTGAAGTTTGCCCAGACTCCCATACTCGCCATATTTCTCTCACCGGCCGATTTTGGTATATGGGGGCTGGCAACCGTTCTGATCACCGGCCTGGAAAGCCTTACGGAAGTAGGCATACAGAAGCTGATCATTCAGCGAGACACGTTAAAGCAGGGATTTTTGCGGTCGGTCTGGGGTTTCATGATTTTGCGGGGCCTGTTTATAACTGCCATTGCCCTGCTGATTGTACCCTACTACGCCTCCTTTGTAGATTCTCCGGAGGGACAATTCATATTTACGCTTGCCATTATCGTACCTTCCATTCAGGGACTCATCACACCCGCCCTCTACATAGCCGAGCGTGAAATCGAGTTCAGAAACATTGCCCTATTCGAGGCCCTCGGCCAGATTCTCTTTTTCGGAATTGTAATTTTGCTTGCGTTCATCTATCGGAGTGTGCTGGCTATGGTAATGGCTCTGCTCATTGTCGAGGGCATTAAAGTATTCATGAGTTACTATTTCTTCGGCATTCCCGCCAAACCCCGCCTGCCCGAACGGCGCTATATGAAAGAGATTCTCCGGCACGGAAAACACTTCTTTTTGATTTCTCTCGGCACCTTTATCACCATTCAGCTGGATAACCTACTTGTAGGGAAACTGCTGGGCAACGAAATGCTTGGGTATTATTTCATCGCCTATACCCTGATCAATGTGGTTGTTACGGTTATCAGAAAGCTGTTCGGCCGGGTACTATTCCCCTACTACACCAAACTGGTAGCGGGGAACAAAGAGGCGCACCAGAAAATCAACCGAATCCTGGAAGACCAATTCATGCTGCTCTGTCTCTTCTTTATGCTGATGTTTATCCTGTCCCCACCCCTAATCTACCTGCTCTTTGACGATCGCTGGGTAGAGGCGATTCCCATCATCCAACTGCTGACTTTTCCGGGTTTCCTTCGCGGTGTGGGTAATTTGATTGTACCTATGTTCCTGGCCGAAAAGAAACAAAATATTCTGGCCTACAGTAGAATTATTGAGGTAGTCACTTTTGTTCCGGCGGTATATTTTTTCACCGTGCAATACGGAGTTCTGGGAACAGCCTACGGCATCAGCATCATATATGCCATAGCTCTGATCTTCCGCATTGTCATGGCGTACCGGATGTTTGCCCTGCCGGTATTTAAAAGCTCCGTAATGGCGTATTCCGGAACTTTTGCCGGAATTATAAGTTTGGCTTTTCTCATCCTGGTGTATATGGAGGAGTATTTTTACCTCATTGAATACCTTGCAGCTCCGGTATTCGTCATATCGGTTTTAGTCTATTTCTATAAAGAAGGCAAAACAATCTCATATTTTATAAACAAATACATGCGCAATGCTTAAAAATACAGCCAGATACGTTGCCAGAAGAACCGGTGCATTTTTGTACAGGTGGGCGAAACAGGGAGAAAAATATGTCATCCGCAAAGAGAATGAACGTATGATCCGCAGCTCGCCTAACTGCAGCCCTGACCTGAGGATCAACGGCCGCGTGAAAAAGTTTTCCGGCTTTAAACGGGCTGTAATCGAGAAAAACGTGCACTTCGGAGAGAATGCTCACATACGGGCCGAAGGCGGCCTGTTTATAGGTGAAAACACCCACATCAGCCGCAACTTTGTATGCTATACGATGAATCACGACTACGAAGGCAAGCGGTTGCCCGTCGACGACAATGACGTCTATAAACCGGTTCATATCGGGCGGAACGTCTGGATCGGAATGAATGTGGTGGTAGCGCCTGGAACCACCATCGAAGATGGGGTCATCGTTGGAGCCGGATGTACGGTTGCCGGACATGTGCCTGCACTCTCAATCATTGGAAACCCGAAATACCGGTTACTCAAAAAACGAGACCCAGAGCACTACTATTCGCTGGAACGCGCGGGAGAATACGCCGGCGTAAGCGGAAGGCCTGTCGGAGAGGATTAGGTATTGGTTATTAGTGTAAGGGTTGATTAGTAAAACAGATTTTAAAATCATTTAATACCCATTGCAATGCAATGAAGTAGAAGAACTCATCACGCAGTGCGCATCAAAAATATTTTCATGTCTGTACAAAAGCACACATTGAGAATTTTGCGGAACAATCTATACCGCCTGTACAAGAGCACGGAACAGAAATACCGTCAGGCAAACCGCTTATTTCTGCGCTCTGTTGCTTCCGGCCCCGATCCTATAGAGACAGCGCCGGAAGTAACCGACCGGAGAACCGGTAATGCCTGGATGCGCTTTCATCCTGTATGGGTGCTCTCTACCGGGCGTACCGGCACCCATACTCTGACGGAGCTATTTAGGCTTTCTCCAAAGGCGGATGCTTTTCATGAGCCCTCGCCCGAGCTGTTTGGCTTTTCATATGATTACCATATGCAGCGCATAAGCCGGGGGGAAGCGCTGAGAACGCTTATGTATTTGAGAGATGAAATCGTATTCCGGAGCTATCGCGACGGTTTCGTTTATATCGAGACCAATAACCGGGTAACCTACCTGGCTGACCTGCTGCTGGAGCTGTATCCCGGCAGCAGGTTTCTTTACCTGTACCGAAACCCGTATGATTTTATCCGCTCCGGAATGCGGCGCAGGTACTTTCGCGGGCATATGAGAGATTCCACGCGTATCGTGCCGGCACCCTCCGATCCTTATTTTGGAGAATGGGATCACTTCTCCCATATAGAAAAAGTGGCCTGGTACTGGGCTGCGGTGAACAGCCACTGCATACGATTTACCGAACAGTTACCGGACAGACAGAACATGAGCCTGGCTTCAGAGGAACTGTTTGAGGCCCCGCCTCCCCTGGTGAATCAGCTTTTCGACTTTATAGGGTCGGCCGGATATCACCCTCCCGCTTCCGAGGTGAGGCGGGTGATGGGCACCAAACACAATGCACAAAAGAAAGGAAGCTTTTCCCGGCCGAAAGACTGGTCGGATAAGCAAATCGCCCAAGTGGACCGCATTGTAGGCCCTGTGGCTCAAAAACTGTCTTACCGGCTGCTCACACATAAAAAAACCAGCCAAAGCCTGTCCCCGGAATAGGCCAGTACTGTTATTAATGAATCAACCGTTTGCTTCCGTCATAACGCCTGTGCTAAACGCTGAAGAGAAGGTGGGGCCGTTTCTGGAGGCGGTTCGGAGTCAAAGTTATCCCCGCGACCGTTACGAGATCATCGTTGTGGATAACGGGTCGACCGATCGTACCAGAAAACGTGTTGCATCTTTCCCGGATGTTATCCTTCTGGAGAGAAAAGACATCCGGAATCCCTATGCTGCCAGGAACAGAGGAATCGAGCATGCAAAAGGAGAAGTAATTGCCCTTCTGGACATTAACTGCATGCCGGTTGGCCGGTGGCTGGAAAAAGGTGTCAAGAGGTTGAACGATCCCGATGTAGATCTGGTCGGCGGACACATTTCATTTGTCTATTCCGAAGAAGAAACACTTGGAGAGTGGTACGACTCGCTTCTGTTTGTAGATATGGAAGATTTGATAACGCGCGGCAAGTCGTGTGCCGGGGGAAACCTGTTCTTTTGGCGCAAGGTTGCAGATACTATAGGCCTGTTTCCCGAATCCCAACGCTCCGGTATGGATCTGTACTGGACCAAAAAAGCAACAAAAAGCGGATTCAATCTGGTATATGACTCTGAAGCCATGGCTGTTTATCCGGCGCGGAAACTTGGCCCTTTGCTCCGGAAAGTATTCAGAGTGGGCACAGGCCAACCCAAGGTATGGCTGGATAATAATATGCCTTCCCTTAAACTGATGCTGTTAATTCTGTATCAGTTTATTCCGCCCGGCACGCGTGAACTGAAAGACAAGATAAACCGGCGGGGAAAAGCAGAGATGCATGACTATCTGGGCCGGCTGTGGCTGATCCACTACCTCCAGAAAGTGGCACTCTCGCTCGGCTGGGCGAAAGGGCTTATCCGCTACTACCGGGAGAGGCTGTGAAATATATGCCCAGACGCCCGGTACGGTTGGAAATTGGGCTTGGCACTGAAATTCCTCCCCGGGTAGCAGCGTTGTATGTGTACAGAATCTGCCCGACGAATCGACGCTGTAAAATCTCCGTTCTATTAAATAATTCTGACTGCTGAACGTACTATCTCCATGAATCAGATCACTAATACTGTTTATTAAAAAGATGAAACAAGCTGCATGAAAATAGTTTTCCTGAGCCATACTACCCGAAACTCTCTGTTCAAGGTGGGCAGCTACCATCTCTCTAAAGAGTTTGCCCGCATGGGCCATGATGTACTTTACGTCTCCTCGGCGCTTTCGCTGTTTCATTTCCTTAATCTGCCCGGCCTTTTAGACGAAGGCTACCGCAACAGTCTGAAAAACCGCCTGGCGGCTCTGCATCCCATAACAGACGAGGATAATGTGGCCAACATCACGCCGTTTGTGCTCATCCCATTCAATAAAGGCATCTTCGATAATCCTGCTATTCCCATAAACCAATGGTTTACCTTTAACAGGATAGACAAGAAGCTGGAAGAGATCGGGTTTAACCGCGCGGATCTGGTTATTCAGGACAAAGCCGGATTGTACTTCATGAGAAAGTTTATCCGTGCTAAAACCTGGATATACCGTGCGACAGACGACTACAGCATAATGCCCCGTGGTGCCGGCCGGGAATCTATTCAAAGACTGGAACAACACATTTGCCGGTATGCAGACCGGGTGCTGGTAACCTCCAGACCTCTCCAACTCATCTTTAAGGATCGGTATGGGGTGGAGCCCTCGGTGGTGCGGAATGGAGTCGATACCCCTCACTTTTCCACCCGTTATCCCCGCCCAAAAGAGTATGCCGCTATAGACAAGCCTGTTATATTGTATGTGGGCAGCATGGATCAACGTTTTGACCTGAACCTGCTCCTTGAAACGGCCCGCAGGAGTCCGGAATGGCAGTATGTGCTTATTGGCCCGGGAGGGAAAAAAGTCGTCCCCGAAACCCTGCCGAACATCACTGCTCTGGGATCCAGGCCTTATCACGACATTCCCGCCTATATGCAGCATGCCGACATAGGCATCCTCCCGCTAAAAAGAATCGAGGCCAACCACGCTCGTTCACCGATGAAGATCTATGAATACGGGATGTGCGGGCTTCCGGTGGTGAGCACGCCTCTGCGGGAACTGGTGTACAGAAATGAGGAATTTGTCTCATTTGCAAAAGACGAGGAAACGTTTCTTGATGAAATCCGCCGCTGCCTGGAGAACAGAGAACGCATTGAAGCCATTGCCAGACAGAGCTCCCGGAAACACTCCTGGAACTCTATTTCCCATCAGGTCTTGAAAATGGCTGGTGTGAACTCCGAGGAGACCGTATGAGGCACCAGGCGCTGATATATTATCCTGAAGTGGTATTGGGGCGGCCTTTTATAGACGGATATTTCAAACTTTGGGCATTGGTGCTGCCGGTTACTTCAGTACTGGTTTTTCCTTCGGTTCAGGGCAGCACGCCTGCCTATATCATGGCCTTTCTTTCTGTTCCGGTAATGCTGGTGTCTGCGCAGATTAAAGACATCAAACACTACATTACCATCGCCCTGCTTATAGCTGCCGGGTTTATCACTCTTAATCTCATCAGCCAGTTTATTCTCTCAGTATACGGAACCATAGATCTTCAAGCCCTGCCTCTGGTAGACCCTCTCTCGTTTACCCGGAAGGTGATACTGCGTCCCACCCTGTTTACACAAACACTGTACCTGAGCGCCGGGGTACTGACGTTTCTTTTTGTCTATGAATGGTACCGCCCTTCGTGGGATCCCTATATCTTTGCAGGTGTCATGTTGCTGGTTGCCTATGGGTTTTACGAAGAGTTGTATTTCATGGCAACCGGCACATCGGGAGATTTCCTCTCCAACCGGCTCTTTAACCAGCGGCACTCAGGAAGCCTGTTTCAGACCTTTAACGTGGATGGGTTTGCCATACAACGCATGAAAAGCCTGACCGGTGAACCTTCCATGTTTGCCTTTACCGTATTGCCTTACTGGATTTTTGCCCTGCATACCAGGCGCTTTTTTATTGCCGGCATCTTAACCCTGGCGCTGTTTCTCTCTACCTCTACCACTGCCATCCTCGGCATAGCGGTGTATGTAATCACGGTCATTTACTCCAACAGAATTCCCCTTAAATACCTCCTGGCCACCGGCGCCGGTTTTGTTTTGGTTGCCATCCTAAAATTCGAGACAATCTATTCGGTCCTTAACAGACTCATTTTTCGAAAGCTTACTCTCGATTCTATTTCGGGAGTTACCCGCTTTACCAACGTCTACGATTGCATCATGTTCTGGCTGGATGCCCCGTTTTCCGTCAAAATATTCGGCCTTGGATTTGGATACATCCGTTCCACCGATTTTTTTTCTACTCTACTGGTAAATAACGGACTGGCGGGGCTTACGCTCATGACCATTGCTTTTGGCTACCCCGTCATTGCACTGGGATCTTCGGAAAGAGCGTTTGGCCTCAAGTGCGCACTCGTTGTCATTGCCGTCACCATGCTGGTGTCGGTGCCTGAATTTGCCTATCTGCCCATCTGGCTTTTTCTCGGAATCTCCTACAATCATTTAAACCAAAAATATGATGCTACTGCGCAATATCTTTATCGTCGGAGCAGCTAAAGCGGGCACCACAGCCTTGTACTACTTATTGAATCAGCACCCCGAGATCTGTTTTCCCGTTGTTAAAGAACCCAATTTCTTCAGCAACCTGAACGGCGAACAGGAGGTTGTGAAGCCCGGTACAGGCCCGGGAGATAGCAGTACAACCTGGACCGACAGCCTGAACGCCTATCATAAGCTTTACCGATGTAGCAAGGACCATCACTATCGCCTGGATGCCTCTGTCTCCTATCTGTACAGCACCCGGGCCGCCTGCCACATCTCCCGATACAGCCCCGGGGCCCGGATAGTTATCGTACTCCGAAATCCTGTGGATCGCGCCTGGTCTCACTACAAACATCTGGTTCGCGATGGCCGCGAGAGTCTCTCCTTTGAGGAAGCACTGAACCGTGAAGAAGAGCGCATTAAGGAAGGATGGGAATTCTCCTGGCACCTCAAACAGATGGGGCTTTACAGTCGACAGATTCAGCGCTATTTCGATCACTTCGGCCGGAGCCAGGTACGGGTGTTTCTGTTTGACGACCTTAAGGCAAACATCAAAGACATCATCAAAATAACGGAAGAGTTCCTGCAACTTCCGGAATTCAGTTACAACTTTCAGCAAAACAGACACAACATATCGGGAGTGTCGAGAAGTAAAACGCTCTCGGGATTGGTAAACCGGGTTGTGCGTTATAAATCAACCATTAATAAAGTTGTTCCTCCCATGGCTACTCATTGGCTTATGCAACTGTTCCGTTCTGTAAACACCAAAGAAGCCGCACTTACACTCCGTGAAGAGACTAGAAAAGAACTGATTTCATTTTTCAAGGACGATATTAAGAAAACAGAGCAGCTTATAAACCGGGATCTGAGCACCTGGCTAAGTTAACCCATCACAATGAGTGACATACCTTGCATAAACGGACGCTTTCTTCACCAGCCTGTGGCGGGAGTACAGCGGTATGGCCGGGAGATACTCAATCGTTTCGACCGCGCCGGCTATGCCTATGAAGTATTCCGCCCCTCTTCTCCCTTTTCATCAAATAAGCTGGCCGGACATGCATGGGAACAGGCTGTGCTGCCTGTCCAGACAAAAGGATCCCGCGTCCTCTGGTCTCCGGCCAACTCGGGCCCGGTCTGTGCAGACAACCATATCGTTACCCTTCATGATGTTGGCATCTTTCCCCACCCCGAGTGGTTCTCGGCACCATACAGAATGTGGAAGCGGATCCTCATTCCGCAAATGTCCAGCAGAGCTAAAAAAATTATCACCGTTTCAGAATTCTCAAAGAAGCTAATATGTAACTACTTGCATGTCAATCCGGAGAAAGTTCTGGTGGTTTACAATGGGGTAGACAGAAAGCGATTCAGGCCTGCAACAACTGCAATGATCCAACAAGTACGTGAGAAATATTCCATCTCCGGACCCTACCTCTTTGCCCTCGGGTCTATGGATCCGAGAAAGAATTTCAGGAGGCTGGTTGACGCCTGGAACCTGTGTATTGAACAGGAATCGGTTGCGGGATATGAACTGGTAATTGCCGGAGGCAGTAACGACAATTTCCGTGACTTTGAACTGGGCTCATCCTCCGCCCTGAAGTTTTTGGGGTATATCGATGATGATGACCTGGCCCCTCTTTATTCCGGTGCCTCCGGCTTTCTCTTCCCCTCATTGTTTGAAGGTTTCGGGCTGCCTGTGGTCGAGGCAATGGCGTGCGGAACTCCGGTTTTGACTTCCAACACTACCGCACTGGCCGAAATCGCCGGTGATGCCGCTCTTACGGTATCACCCGAACATACCCACTCCATCAAAGAGGGCATTATGCAGTTGCTGGAATCCCCTGCCCTCAGAAACAGGCTTATTGATTGTGGCTATGAACGAGTTAAGCGATTCGACTGGGACCGCGCCGCCGCCCAAATCTATGCACATCTTACAGGCTAGCGCGTGTGGACAATTAACGTGAGCAGTTACGTCTCTGGGTTGATCCGCCGGTAGGCAGACAGGTTTTGAGGCACCCCTGCGTTAGGAGCAAAGCACA
>CALJMB010000011.1 GCA_937982515.1 uncultured Balneolaceae bacterium | reverse complement strand
CGAATTAATTTTGAATGCTTAAAACAAACCGGGGAGCATTAGATGAGAGCAACCGTTCGTGCTCTTGGTGACCCCTAAATCCCCCTAAGGGGATTTTTTGAGTCTGTGCCAGATCCACACGACGAGCAAGTATTCTGGTAAGGCAGGCCTACCTGAAATGGCCTCGATAGTTAATACATGCAATGTCCCAAGTCCCCTTTAGGGGATTTAGGGGTAAACAGGACGACGGGCCGACAGCCTTGCATAAATTTAAGCCTTCCAACATCCATCTTCTAACCTCCAGCTTCCAGCTTCTGCCATCCACCATCCAGCCTCTACCCCACCTTAAAACTATCGGCCTCTACATAAGCCTTGATCAACGCCTGCTCACCCTGCTTGCCGGGCAGCGCGTTGCCGTGCTCCATGCCCATAATGCCTTCATACCCTTTATCGTGAATAAACTTGAATACATTCCGGTAGTTTATCTCACCGGTGCCCGGCTCGTTGCGGCCGGGATTATCCCCGATCTGAAAATAGGCGATCTCCTCCCAGCACAAATCCATGTTGCGGATCAGATGGCCTTCATTTTTTTGGAGATGGTAGATATCAAAGAGAATCTTACAGGAAGGGCTGTCCACAGCTTTACAAATCATGTAGGTTTGATCGGAGGTGCGCAGGAACAGGTCAGGAGTGTCACTGAGTGGTTCCAGCACCATAACAAGTCCGTGGGGTTCGAGGATTTCAGCGCCGCGGCGCAGGGCTTCTATCACGTTAGCGGTTTGAATACCGATGGGCAGATGCCGCTGAAAATCTCCCGGTACAACCGTCATCCATTTGGCGTTAACACGCCTGGCTACGTCCACAGCGCGGCGGCAGCCATCCAAAAAAATGTCCACATATTCTTGTTTCCCGGCGGCAAGCGAATTGGCCGAGTTGCCTCCTTTGTCGATCACAAATACTCCCATCTTCATGTCCAGCCGGGCCAGTGTATCTCCTATCTTGTTCTGCATCTGTGTAGAACGTCCCATCATACCGTTGTCCTCGAAAGCTGTAAAGCCGGCCTCGGCCATGAATTTCAGCTGATCAATGGGGTCGTTTCCGGCATGGTGCCTGAACATCCCGAAGTGGGGGGCGTAGTTAAGATTGAAGGTGTGTGTATCTTGTCTGTTTGAATCCGTACCGGAAGCTTTTGCACCCAACACTCCCGGACCGGCTATTGCAGCAGTTCCGGCTATCAGGCTGTTTCGAATAAATGCTTTTCTGTTCATCATGAAAATTACCCTAATTACTTTTGATTATATCTGGTATACCCGAATCTGTTTGTCTTTAAGCTGAAGCAGGCAGGGGTGTTAGGTTCTTTACATTCCCAATCTCTGTATGGTGTCATCCCCCGTCCCCGGCCGGCGGAGGTGGGAGATGACGCTAATTGGTGTTGAAAGCTTGTACTTCTTTTAGCCGCAGGCTTTCAATCCCCCTTATCTCCCCCTTCTCCAAGGGGGAGATAAGAGAGCAGTACGCACTACGAAATACGCCCTGCCACTCTGTGGCCACTCCTACACTCTTACAGCACCTGTGTCACGCCTGGTACCGGCGCTTCGTAGTAGCCATTCTCATCGGGCAGTACCGGCGGGGCGGCATCCCACGCAAACTGTGTGGGCATCAGGCTGAGTTTGGAATTCAGGGCCTCATCCCAGGTGATTACCTTACCAGAATAGGTAGCCATGCGTCCCATCAGCGCCGCCAGAGTGCTTTTAGCACCATTTTCGGTATCATCGATCACTTCGCCTTTACGGATAGCTGCAAACAGCTCATCATGCTCCTGCTGGTAGGGATTGGGATCGGAATCGCCCCGGTGGTCGTAAAGCGTGGCGCCGTTCCATCCCCTGATAATCCCTTTGCCTCCTCCATCGGTATCAACGGTGCCTTTGGTGCCCTGGAAAAACTCCGAAACACGGCTCATGGTATCCGGCTGATGACGGCACTGGCTGGCTACAACGGCGCCGCCCGGATAGGTAAACTCCACAAAATGGTGATCGAAAATTTCTCCGTACTCTTTGCCGATGCGCACCTGGCGGCCTCCCATACCCTGGGCGGATGCAGGATATTCACCGATAAACCAGTTGGCCACATCGATGTTATGGATATGCTGCTCCAGAATATGATCGCCGCACAGCCAGGTAAAGTAGTACCAGTTGCGCATCTGATATTCCATTTCGGTCTGCCCGGGCTGGCGCTCGCGCACCCACACCCCGGCGCTGTTCCAATAGACCTGTCCGGAGACGATTTTACCGATCTCGTCCTGGCGGAGTCTCTTGATCACCTCGCGGTAATTATTCTGATAGTGGCGCTGCAGGCCCACCACCACATTTAATTTCTTCTGTTTGGCCAGCTTACCGGCCTCCAGCACTTTGCGTACGCCCGGGGCGTCGGTGGCTACCGGTTTTTCCATAAACACATGTTTGCCGGCGCGAACGGCCTCTTCGAAGTGAATGGGACGGAAACCCGGAGGAGTAGCCAGTATCACTACATCAGCCAGAGCAATGGCTTTTTTATATCCGTCAAAACCGGTGAATTTGTGCTCTTCGGGGACATTAAGCTGCCCCGTATCCCCGTATCGCTTAGATAGCCCGTTATAACTCTCGTCCAGCCGGTCTCTGAAGGCATCGGCCATGGCTACCAGTTGAGTCCCTTCATCGGCGCTGAGTGCCTGACTGGCTGCGCCCGTGCCACGCCCGCCACAACCGACTAATGCTATCTTTAATGTATCACTGCCACCGGCAAAAGCGCTGGCCCCCACCGGAAGCGAGCCCAGCAGCACACTGCCGGCCGCGGCTACTGAAGCACTGCGAAAAAAATCGCGCCGTGACATATTCCCTTTATCTGAACCATCCGTTGTTTTACTCATAATTGTAACCCGTTTGGTGATTGTTATGGTGTTTTAAAGCTCTTTCCTAACTTCTGTATCAGTAGCTGCATTCGCTATTCTAATAAAGCTCCTGCCCTGCCAGGCCACCCCCTGCCCCCTTCAAAGTAGGGCTGTTAAGTTCTCCACTCAAACCCCTAATGATGTCATCCCGGGGAGTGGGTGGTGCGGCGAGGGATCTCACATGTCCTAAAGGCACCCGCTCAATACCTACATCGGAGCCTTCACAACGCTTGAGATCCCTCACCCCTGAAAACCCGGGGATTCGGGATGGCCAGGCACAGGGCCTGACGCCAGAACGTAACAGCCCTGCCTT
>CALJMB010000010.1 GCA_937982515.1 uncultured Balneolaceae bacterium | reverse complement strand
TCAGGATAAAAGCCTTTATTTATTATGGCAGGCTCTGTTGCAGGATGATGACAGGCAGTACTACAACGTGATGAGGGATGTTCTTCTACCACGAGCAGACGACATCGCGACATTTAGAATTGATTTTTTGTATTAGAACGTGTTTGACGATTGAACACAGCGCCGAAACCGGACAAGTTTTGAGCCAGTTACTTATGGATCAGAGGGCATCGGTCCTTCCTTCTCTTAAACCCCTGTTCCTAAAGGATTAGAGATCTCTAATGGTTTGTTTATTTCTGATACCCTATTTTAGACGGCGGAAAAACTGAAGTATCGGAAATAGTATGTATGGGATGTCGGATCAAGTGGCCAGCCAACCCTTGCCACTAGATATTCTGAAGCTGGTTTTTCTGAGGTATCAGCGCTCTTTTGAGAATGTTATGTGAAACAAATAACAGTTATGTGGTTGCATAGTTCTCATAATTATAGGTTAGGGTGTGAGGAGTATTAACGTATGGTGCGTCCTTGGGTGTATAAGCGAAATGCATGGTTTGTCATAATACGCCGTGCTGGTCACTCTCTCCCGGCCGGTGGCCGGTACTCACGCAGCCTGCGCCCTGCCGCCAGTAGTCATCATTCATTAAACCAAAATATTTAAAAATGAAAGCCAAACATAGTGTTTACAATTTTGAACAAAGCCTGGAGCGAATAGATAATATTCTAAAAACCGATTACAGGTCATACAAAGTGCTTAAAAGCATACCATCACGAGACGAACTATCTTGTACAAATGGTTTCTATGTAATGTGCACTGCCTTATATGTGGATGTAAGAATTCCCAGCAAGTTGTCTGAAAGATATCACGAAGCCACGCTTGCAAAAATATACCGGTCGTATATCTCAGAGGTGGTTGCGATACTTAACGGAAATAACAACTGTGCCGAAGTTAATATTGAAGGAAACAGTGTCTGGGGAATATTTGATACACCCCATAAAGAAGAAATGGACTCTGTTTTATGCACGGCTGCAAGAGTTTCTTCAATAATAGATATACTAAATTCCAAGTACCGGAAAAAAGATATTGATCCCATAACCGTTGGAATCGGCATAGACTATGGAAGGGCATTAATGATGAAAGCGGGGCATAACGGCAGTGAAATCGATGAAATAGTGTGGATGGGTGAAGTTATTAATTCAGCTTCCAGATTGTGCAGCTATGGAAATAAAAGGCGATATGATAAAGAAGTAATGGTTTCCAATGTGTTTTATAATAACATCAGCGCCGACAAAAGAGAATTGCTCGAGTGGAATGACACATACTACTGCTATCATGGAAACATCATGAATGTGTATATGAGCGAATGGATCGAGAAAACAGCTGACCTTATTTTGTATTAAACTGATATTGTCTTGAGACAATATACCTGAAAAACAAAACCGGGGCATGTTCCTGATCAACGGCCGCGTTAAGGAGAACGCAGATACTGCTGAATTGGGCCGGCCTTTGCAGATCATGATATCCTCTGTATTATATCTGTACCTATCAGCCTTATCCGCAGTATAAGCGTTCTATTGAAACCATAGGATATAGTTGACAGAAGGCTAGTTTAGACTTGATATAAATAACAAATAGGTGTACTATCTCCACCGCCTATTATTTATACAGAATCTAAATAACCTTCTAATGGTACGAATCTTATTACCCGTCATAATATTTCTGATGGTTGCCGGACCTCAGAATGGCTGGGCGCAAAGCAGTGATAAACCGGCAGTCGAGGGACATATTACCACAAAAGAGGGCAGTACGTTACCAACTGCAACTATTTTAGTGGAAGAACTTCAACAGGGGACAACATCTGACAAATCGGGCTACTATTCTCTGGATAATCTCCCGGCCGGAGAATATACGATCCGGGTTTCCATGGTGGGATACACCACAACTAAAGAAAGCGTTTTGATACAGCCGGGAAAAACAGCCCGAGTAAACTTCACGCTCTTCACCCAAAACTACTCGTTTGGAGATGACCTTGTAGTAACCGCTACCCGCACCCAACAAGCTGTGGCCACCGCTCCGGCATCAATCAGTCTTATATCAGCCAAAGAAATCGAACGCAAACCTGTGGGAGATTTAACCGATGTACTCCGTAACTCCCCTGGGGTAAGTATATCGGCCGGAAGCCAGGGACGCAGAGAAATTCAGCTGCGTGGTATGGATGCCGGACATACCCTTTTATTGGTAGATGGCAGGCGGGTAAACTCTTCTGAAGCTGTTTTCCGCCATAATGATTATGACCTGGGGATGCTGCCTATGGGCGCGGTGGACCAGATCGAAATTGTACGGGGAGGTATGTCGGCCCTTTACGGATCGGAAGCTCTGGGAGGTGTTATTAATGTGATCACTAAACCATTCTCTGATGTGTGGAATGCGAAAGTAAGCTCTGAATTTCAAACTCCGGTTGAGGGAGAAAAAGGCCAGGAGTATCGCACCAGCGTTTACACCTCCGGGGCGCTGGTTAAAGATCGGCTTGGGCTAACTCTTACAGGAACGCTTAACCATCGCAATATCTGGCATGGGTGGGCCAGCGATCTGCTAACCGAAGACGACGGCAGCCCCATTACCCGTCCGGACGGTAGTGAAGTGTACCGTAGCGACCTGGCTACTCTGGAAGGGCGTAATGACCACAACGCCAGGGGAAAATTAATCTGGACTCCGACAGGCAGTCATACGATTGAAGCTGAATTCGGGCGATCTTATCAAACCCGGTCCGGCGAATATATGATTCGGGGCTGGGGAGAAGCCGACACTGAAATCAACAGGAACGATGTAGTATTGACGCATAAAAATGACTTCTCATGGGGGAATTCGGTCATCCGCGGATATGGCGAGTGGGTAGATACTGAGAGTGATGGACTCAGCCAGCAGAATAAAATAGTAGAAGGAAATCTCAACGCCTCACTGGGCAACCATCTGCTCACGGCTGGTGGCGAAGCCCGCTGGCTGAACCTGAGTGCTCCCCTGGAATTTGTAAGCGGTAAAGCGGGCACCTGGCAACAGGCATTCTATGTACAGGATGAGTATGGCCTGAGCAGCCGGCTCAAAGTTCTTGCCGGCGGACGCCTGGATAACCACAAAGACTTCGGGCTTAAATTTACGCCCAGAGGCTACCTTGTATATTCAGCTACCGGACAACTCACTTTGAAAGGAGGTATAGGCACGGCTTTTAAGGCTCCCACCCTGCGTCAGCTTAGCGAAGAGTCTGTAACAACCAGCTGCCGGGGCGGCTGCGTTATCATCGGAGACCCCGACCTGAATCCGGAAACCAGCACAAATTATGAGGTTTCAGCAAATTATGACAGCAGGCTCTGGGGTGGATCAATCACAGCATTCCGGAACGAAATAGATAACCTGATCGATACACCAAGGGGGGCAGGAGTTGAGCCTGTGGGATATGATGACCAAGGTCGCGAAATGTATGTACCGCGCAATGTAAACGAAGCCCGAATACGCGGCATAGAGGCAACACTATTTGCAAATTTTATGAATATCGGACGAGCCACCATCAACTATACCGCTCTGGATGCGAAAGATCTCAGCAATGGCGAGGAGCTGCAAAACCGGCCTAAGCACCATATCAATGGGGAGTTTAACTGGTATACAACCCGGCAGGCAACGGTGTTCTTCCGTGGTAAATACATTGGCGAGCAGCAAACCATGGCGGGGTCTATCGATCCGTATACCATGTTCGATATCGGGGGTACCTATAACCTTAGGGATAAGCTGAGTATTCGCGGAGGGATCCTCAACATAGCCAATACGCGCACCGACGACCCAGAAGCCGACTACAGCTTTGTCGAGCGCCCGAGAAGCGTATACTTTGGTTTTAGTCTGGAATTTTAGAGTATGGTGAGCATTCAGATCACGTGCCGGTTAAAAACTACACGTGATTGTTACCACTAAAGCACAAAGAGGATTGATCCGCCCCCTATTTCAACACACCACGCTATAAAGTATCATTCAAATGTCCACTCGTGTTATACCTGAGGATGGCACGAGTGGGTTCCGACTGGCCTGCCCGCACTACTAAATTTACCTCTTCTCTTACGCCGGAGGCGCAGACTACATCCAAACAAAATACCACAACCCTGCCCTCCGGGCCCTCATTCATAAAGTAACTCTTCGATCCGCGGCAGTAGCTCTTTTATTGTAAGTGGCCCCACGGCAAAGTAACGCAGATGGCCCTTTTTATCGATAATATAGGAGGTCGGGATTCCCATAGTGGGACCATACTTCTCCATAATGGAACCGTCATCGATGATAATGGGATAGTTGACCTCATACTTTTCAACAAAGGGATCGACCACGGACCGGCCCTGCTCATCGATGGAAACGCCGAGAACGACGAGTCCTTTTTCTTTATAGGTATTATAGAGTTGTACAAATTCCGGCGTTTCCTGATGGCAGGGCGCACACCAGGTAGCCCAGATATTGAAAAGAATAACTTTTCCCTTCTGATCGGAAAGCTGAAAGTTTTCTCCATTCAGCAAGGGTGCGGCAAAGTCTTCTGCGGGAGCTACTTTTTGTGCTGCATAAAGTGGAGAAGAAAACGGATCCAGCCGCTCTTCCGGCTCTGAAGAAAGCCGCCCTTCCGCCGTATTTGACTGCCGCTCTGCTGAACAGCCCGAAAGCGCCAATGCCAGGACCATCATCCATACGGAGGCTGCCGGCGCCACACTTCTTGCCCTAAGATTACCTGAATATCTGAAAGCTGAACCCATTAGATTGAAGAACTGTTTATTCTTGTTTTGATTGTTCCCATTCGGCTTTTTTTACAATCTGGCCGGTAGGCGTGATGATTTCATCCGGACCCGGCTCCTCCTGTGGAAACCGGCTGATATCTACTTTGGGATCGCGGTTGTCGGGAACGTAGTGCACGTGAGAACCATGGGATACGGCTGTATAGGGCTTTGGGTTGAAATAGCCCAGTGAATCAGCCAGTGCAAAGGCTGCCGTAATCAACACAACGGCAATGAACAGATATTTGAGTTTATTTTTGGAAGTCACGACTGATTTGGTAGAAAGTAATAAGTAATTAATAAGAAGTAACAAGTGGCAGGTAAGTAAGAGAGATCGTCCTTAC
>CALJMB010000009.1 GCA_937982515.1 uncultured Balneolaceae bacterium | reverse complement strand
CCTATATTTATGGTTCCGACAGAATGATGGAAGAATGGATAAGCAAGCCGGAATACCATGATCTGGATATAAAAACCAGCATCAAGGCGGGCGACGTCGTGCCAAATATTCTGAATGAGTCTGCCGACCTGATAGTTCTGGGCTCTAAAGGCAAATCGGGAATAGAAAAAGTACTGTTTGGCAGCGTCACCCGAAACCTGATTCTGAGATCCGATGCTCCGTTACTCATTATACCTGCAAAAAGTACATATACCGGACTCAAACACATCACCTTTACAACAGACTATCATGAAGGCGACCTGGCAACCTTGCAACAGACCGCAGAACTGGCAGATTTTTTTAAGTCTGGTATCACCGTACTGCACGTCGCCGCGGCAGAGAATCTGCAAACTACCATCCGGTATAAAGGATTCAGAGAAATAGTCCGAGAGCAAATCAACTATGCGTCTATTGACTTCAGGCTGCTTATTGAAAGTGATTTTTATACAGGCATTACAAGCTTTTTGGAGAATGAAAAAACAGATCTTATCGTAATGACAAGGTATAAGAAACCTTTTTTTGGGAACCTGTTAGAGAGAGACCACACCCAACAGATGGGATTCTTTACAGAAGTTCCGCTTCTGATCCTGCCCGGCGAGATACCTCCCGAAGCAGAGTAGCCGTAATCGTAACCGGCGTCACGGAGCAGAGCACCGGGACGAGACAGGAAGCAGAGCCATGATTAAAACCCAAGGCGTCATTCCGACCGGAGAGCCGCGGTGTCAGCGGCTCGTAGTGGAGGAATCTTACCCTGTATGGCACAAGTTCCTGCGTCTGAGAGGATAATCTTCCTGGGATACACGGCTGTTACGTTCTACTTACTATCGCCCTCCTGTGGCCGGAACAGGCATCGGAATGGTTAAGCGGTATGGGCTTTCAGGCTATCATCCCACAACTGCCTGATATCTTTTGGCATAATTCCATAGATGTCACTCAGTTGGCCTTCACTTACATATTTGCGAAGAACCAAAAGAACAGCTTTAAACGCCAGTGAGGGGTCAACCTCCGGCGACGGCCCCAAAGCTTCTTCAATACGGCTTTTCAGTTCCTCTGCATTGAACTTCTCGGGTTTGCCGCTGAGATAGTACCTCTCGAAGAACATGCCGCGAATCAGCATTGGGAGCTGCGCCGATAACTGAAACGCCTCTTCAGGGGTAAGCCTGTCTCTGATTGCCTGCAATACGCCCCGCAGGGCATTCCACGCTAAATCTTTTCTCTCATCAGCATTTATCAATACTGCAATCTCATTGACCCACTGAGATGTATTTGTTATATGCTTTCCCAGATAAGCCATAGCTTGCCTTCTGTTATCGGCCTCCTTCTTGCTACCGGGCGGCGGTTCTTCTGCAGGCAGCTGGTCGAACCACTGCAACTCTTTACTCTGTTTAGCCATTATTATACCTCTCCACTATTTAATGTGTACATATCTATTCTATTTGTATACATGATCGGCCATTCATTCTTTAAGCGGTGACAGGAACTGTCTGTTTATACATGAAGGGATATCCATTCCAGACAGGAAAAAGTGCATCCTTTGATACCTCCAAAATGATTCTGATTGCCGGAAAATTCCCTGAGCTCATCCAGTACTAATTTCTGTTCTTCCGGAAGCATCCTGTTTGTGGACAGCAGGGGATGGATAAAGAAGTAATCTCTTCACATCACCTGCTCTTAACTGAGCCAGATCATTTTAGTACGGGCCGCCTCTCTTTACCTTGGGTACAGAAACCAACCATCACTTAATCTTCTAAAGGAGAATACCATGTGGAACAATAACATAATCAAACTCACAACGCTGCTTTCATTTGTGTTATTAGCCAGTGTCGCGACACCGCAACTTGCCGAAGCCCACTGCGACAGCATGGACGGCCCGGTAGTTAAAGCCGCACAGAAAGCCCTGGATACAGGCAATGTAAATCTGGTGTTGATCTGGGTATATCCGGAGCAGGAAGCAGAGGTTCGTACCGCCTTTCAAAAGACGTTGAATGTGCGTGATACAAGCGAAGAAGTACGCGAAATGGCTGATATGTATTTCTTCGAAACCCTGGTTCGCCTGCATCGGGAATCGGAGGGGGCTCCCTATACCGGAATCAAGCCGGCGGGAACCGACTTCGGCCCGGCCATCCCTGCAGCAGATAAAGCTCTGGAGACAGGATCACTGCAGGAAGTACGCGACCTCCTGATTCACGCTTTTGAAGAGGGGCTTCACACGTACTTCAAAGAGGCCAGTGAGTTAAAGAACTTCGATCCCAATAACATAGAAGCCGGCCGCAAATACGTAGAAGCCTATGTGAAATACACGCACTATATAGAGCCGATCTATGAGATTGTGAGCTCCGGTGCATCTCATCATGGCCACCATGCGCACACTCACTAAAGGAAGTAACCCATAAAAAAAGAGGTAATTATTATGAAAACCATACTTAGAAGTAACGACATGAGCTGCCCGACCTGCGTCGACAGCATTGAAACATACCTGAACAAGATAGATGGTGTACAAAAAGCAACAGTACACTTCAGTACCGGCAGAATAGAGGTAGAACATGATGACGGCAAAGTATCTGAACAGGAACTGGTAGAAGCCGTTCGTGAGGTTGGCTATGAATCGGAAGTATCTGCCTTTTAATCAGCCTGTAAGGAAAATACCAGACCCGGCACCGGGACAGGCAAAGAGTAAAGCTATCGGTTGACATCTGTCAGCCGACAGCTTCTGACTCGGTACCCATTCAACCACCCGATATAGTGGTGGTTAATTAATTTCTACCCTCGTCCCGGTCTCGGGTTAACAAAACGTATAGCAGAGGTAACGCAAATGAAGGTTATTAACAACATACTAACAAACATTCGAAACCCCTCGCAGCGCCGGAACTATCTTCTCTTAGCCTCCGGAACATTCATCCTGCTGGGCTGGGGCCTGGCCCTTGCCTGGAACTGGAACCGGGGCCGGGATGCCCTGATGATTGCCGCAGCCCTGATTGCAGGCTATGATATCCTGCTCCGCGCATGGCAGGGGCTAAAGAATAAACAAGCTAATATAGAACTGTTGGTAAGTATAGCAGCTATCGGAGGATTGGCTATTGGTGAATACTGGGAGTCGGCAGCTGTCACGTTTCTTTTTCTGCTGGGAGCCTGGCTGGAATCCCGCACCCTGAACCGTACCCGAAACACGCTCAGGGAGTTGATCAGCCTGGCTCCGGCCACAGCCATAGTACTGAATAACGGTACTCAGGAGGAGATTCCGGCGAAGAATGTAGATCGGGAACAACTTGTGCTGATCAAACCAGGCAGTAAAATTCCCGTTGACGGCACGGTAAAAAGTGGCTACACCTCCATAGACGAAAGTGCCGTAACCGGAGAACCGCTTCCGGTAGAAAAAGCCCCAGGCGCAGAAGTTTTTGCAGGCACCATGAACCAGAATGGCCTGATAAAAGTAAGGGCTACGCGCGCCGGTACCGATACCACACTGGCAAAAATCATTCGCCGGGTAGAGGAAGCTCAAGAAGACAAAGCCCCGACCCAGCGATTTATTGAGCGCTTTGCCCGGTGGTACACGCCTGCCATCGTTGTATTAAGCGTTGCCGCTTTTTTCATATGGGGCAATCTGGAACTTACGCTGACCCTGCTGGTGATCGGATGCCCCGGCGCGTTGGTCATCTCCACCCCGGTTTCTATTATCACAGGTATTGGCAGGGCTGCAAAGAAAGGCATGCTGATCAAGGGCGGAGAGCATCTGGAAACGGCCGCAAAGATATCTGCTGTAGCGTTGGATAAAACCGGAACGCTTACCGAAGGGAAGCCACGTCTGACGGATGTCATCAGCTTTCATCCGGAGCAGATTGCGGCCGGAAACATGGCTGATAACATCATTTCTCCCACATATACGCATTTTATGCTGGGTGAAAATGCTGAAGAAAACCTCCCGGAAGAAGCTAAAGAACTTCTGTACTGGACTGGAATTGCAGAAAAGGGATCCGAGCATCCACTTTCCAAACCACTGGTGGAGGAAGCGCAAAAGTATTATGCCCGTCTGCCCGAACCTGATCATTTTGAAGCTGTTCCCGGCTTTGGGATACAGGCGGAATATAAAACAGATAGCATCCGGGTCGGTACGGTAGATTTTATGGAGCAAGCCGGTATCAGTGTTTGCCCGGAAGTACGGGATAAGATCACAGAACTGGCCCGTGAGGGACGCACTGTAGTTCTGGCAGCTCTAAACGGCGTTCTGCTGGGCACGCTGGGTATTTCCGATCCCATCCGGCCGGACGCCGGAGAGATGGTAGCCCGGTTGCGGGCCAACGGTATCAAACGCATCGTAATGCTCACGGGAGATAATGAAGATACCGCCAAAGCTGTAGCGGCCGAAACAGGAGTGGATGAAGTGAGGGCCCGTATGCTGCCTGAAAACAAACTGGAAGCCATCCGTCAGTTACAGAAAGAAGGCTATAAAGTTGCCATGGTTGGCGACGGTATTAATGATGCCCCCGCGATGGCTGCAGCCGACATCGGTATTGCTATGGGTGCAACCGGAACGGATACGGCTATAGAAACGGCTGATATCGCGCTTATGACGGAGGACCTGACAAGGATCCCGGAAGCGTTGCGTATGTCTAAGCTTACCCTGCAAAATATCAGCCAGAATATTGTTATCGCTTTAGCTACCGTAACCGCTCTGCTGGCCGGCGTGCTAAACGGATCGGTGCATATGTCAGGTGGTATGCTTATTCACGAGCTTTCAGTAATGTTGGTCATTATCAACGGCATAAGGTTGAAATGGGCATAATACGATACGGACTCTAACTCACAAACAAGCATGTCCGCTCACCCCCGGCCACTGGCAGCCGGGGTACCTTAAAAGCAGCGTCTGCTTTTGTGTTATGGCATCACATCTCAGATTACTCATTACGCCATTTTCCTTTCATCCTGAGGAATAATCGTGACCGGGAAATATTAGTTCTTTACCGCCAGTCCAAAATTCTTTAAATTAAACGCCCTTAATAGCAGTTTTATTAATGGCATCCCTTATCTTATCCTGCTTAAAGATCGAAATTTCTCATTTTTATATTATAAAGTTAAAAGCGGATATAAGAGTTGCCAGACCATTTTTCTGCTTTACCATGCATTATGATGTCAATTCTAAATCATTAATATGACAAGGCCAATAGAAAAAATTAAGCAACCCAATTTTAAAAGCAGATTGAACGGAGATGCCCCCGGGTATTCATTAAAGGCATTTCTGAAGCAGGTAAAATCCCGAAATCCCGGAGAGAAGCAGTTTCATGAAGCGGTCAGAGAAGTGTCGGAATGTGTCTGGGATTTACTCCACCAACAGCCCGTATACCTGCGCTCAAAGATTATGCATCAAATAACGGAGCCTGAGCGCATTATCATATTCAGGGTGCCCTGGACCGACGATAACGGCGAGGTACAGATTAACCGGGGGTACCGGGTAGAATTCAACTCGGCTATTGGTCCTTATAAAGGAGGGCTGCGGTTCCATCCGTCCGTCAATCTCGATATTTTAAAGTTTTTGGCCTTTGAGCAAACGTTTAAGAACAGTCTGACTACTCTGCCTATGGGCGGTGCCAAGGGAGGAGCCGACTTCAACCCCAAAGGTAAATCAGACCTTGAAGTTATGCGGTTCTGCCAGTCGTTTATGACCGAACTGTACCGGCACATCGGCCACAATACCGACATACCGGCCGGGGATATCGGTGTCGGCGAGCGGGAAATAGGGTATCTGTTTGGCCAGTACAAGCGCCTGCAGAACGAGTTTACCGGCGTACTTACCGGCAAGGGCGAAGGATGGGGCGGCAGCCGCCTCAGGCCTGAGGCGACGGGATATGGAACGGTCTATTTTGTCCGCGAAATGCTTAATGAGCATGGTAATGACCTGGAAGGAAAAACGGTGACGGTATCGGGCTCTGGAAATGTAGCCCAATACGCCACAGAGAAGGCTACTCAGCTGGGAGCAAAAGTCATTACCCTTTCCGATTCAAATGGCGTTGTCTACGATCCGGACGGTATTGATGCGGAAAAACTGGAGTATGTTATGCATCTTAAAAATGTCAGGCGCGGGCGAATCAAAGAATATGCCGAAGAATATGGGGTCGAATACATCGAAAACGGAGTGCCCTGGATGTTTGAATGCGACATCGCCTTGCCCTGTGCCACTCAAAATGAGATAAGTGCTGAAGATGCCGAAACCCTGGTGAAGAATGGCTGCATCTGTGTGGCAGAAGGCGCTAACAAACCTTCTGAATCGGGTGCTGTAGAGGTTTTTCTGGGTAACAAGATACTTTTCGGACCGGGAAAAGCAGCCAATGCCGGAGGGGTGGCTGTTTCGGGACTGGAGATGAGCCAGAATGAGATGCGGTACCAGTGGTCCCGTAACGAAGTGGACGCCAGGCTTCAGGAGATCATGAAAGAGATCCACAGCAAGTGTGTTGAGTATGGCACTACCGGATCATACATTAATTACCTGAAGGGAGCTAACGTAGCCGGATTCATTAAAGTGGCCAATGCTATGCTCCATCAGGGGATTGTCTGATTATAAATGGCTGAAGGCGATTGTCATTCTCTCCCGCTGTAACCCGGCCGAAATCTGTCAGGTTCGTCTCATGCTGGTTTCATATGCCCGTGCATGAGCAAAACCTGACAGATTCTGATCCGGCTGTCTGTTGAACTTAATAGTGCAGGAATTATTCAACCAGCCGCAGGGCTTTCATCATCTTGTCGAAGATAGCGGTGTTCTGGTACATGCCGCTAAAGGCCTCGGCTCCCGGGCCGTAGGCAAATACCGGCACCATCACGGCGGTGTGGCTCCCTGTGGAAAACTTGCCTTTTACTTCCCCTGTCTTCAGATTTCCGCCGGTCAGTGTCAATCCGCCCGTCTCATGGTCGGCTGTAATTATAACCAGGGTTTCTCCGTCTTTTTCAGCGAATTCGAGAACCTTGCCGATCGTGCGGTCGAAATCCAGCATCTCTGTTATCGTGTACTCCAGATCGTTATCGTGGCTGCCCCAGTCTATCTGAGAGCCTTCAATCATCAGGAAAAAGCCCTTTTCATTCTGGTTCAGGATATTGATGGCCGTCTGAGACGTTTCCATTAACTGGTCTCCTCTTCCATCCAGCATCCGGGATACCGGTAAGAAGCCGGCCAGCTTGCCGCTTGTCACCCCGGTTATTTCATCCAGGCTCTTAAGCACCTGATAGTCTTTCTGTTCCAGCTCCCGGAGCAGGTCGCGGCCATCTTCGCGATTGTTAAAAAACTTTTCACCGCCCCCTATAAACACGTCGATATCTGTTTTCAGGAAATCGGCTGCGATTTCTTCATCCATGCTCCGCGAGGGCTGGTGTGCTATAAAAGAGGCGGGAGTGGCGTGCGTTATGGTTGAGGTTACAACCATCCCGGTAGCCAATCCCTGCTCTGCGGCAATCTGTAGTATCGTAGCGACGGGTTTGCCTGTGGAATCGACCCCGATGGCGCCGTTGTAGGTTTTAACTCCTGCCGAATAAGCCGTGGCTCCTGCAGCCGAATCGGTGACATACTTATCGGAGGAATAGGTTATGGAAAAACCTGAATAGGTACACTTTTCCAGGTTCAACGACCCTTTATTTGCCGTATAGCCTGCATATATCTGTGCAGAACCCATTCCGTCGCCAATCATTAAAATGACATTTTTAACTTTAGGGGTACTGTCGTCTTCGGTTGTTTGCTGTGTACAGCCTGCCGCGATGAAGAGCACCAGGCAATAGAACAGCGCCAATTTTGTTCTTTTCATGTAACCTCAGTTTGAGTAGTGATCATTAATAGTGTTTAATACGGATTCCGATTCATCATGCGGGGATGATTATAAAGGAGACCGGCAACGGTTGACCGATGACTGTGGAAGCCACTCCGGGCTTCGGTCACCCGCCTGCAGTCCGAGCTATTCCGGCCGTGTGAAATAGAATCCATATAAGATGACTCTGCGCCACCCCGGCAGTAGCAACAGCTCATCTCTCTGCCAGTCGAAATCATGGTTCTTTTTCCCAAAACGGTTATCCCGAGAAAACCTTGTTGCAAGGCCCGTAATAGGCCGGTGTATCCTTCCTTTTACCATAATTTCTTTCCTGGCCATTAGATTATAAGGAAAACGCGTTTTATCCACTAATTGCAAATGTTAAAGCTTTTACGAATTCTAGTTTAGGTAATGATGTGAGCCATCCATCCCCCTTGCTGAAGAAAGATTTTATCTGCCAGTATTTATTACCTATTTTCAGACAGGCCTTGTCCACAACGCCTTAAAACACAAGACAAGTGAGCGTTTTTGTGTTTGAGTGGCTTCCCGACAGACCATACGAATCAACTGGCAGCGCTACCAGGCAATCGCTTAATAACTCTTACAACTACCTTCTATGTACATCGGTATAAAACACCTCCACTCCGCACTGGCCTATATTTTGCTGGCTGTATTAATCATCTCTCTGATTTACACCCTGGCCTCATACATCAACAAGAAGCCGTTTACCGAGACGGTACGGAAAGTAACGCTGGCGGGGCTGATAGCTACGCATCTGCAACTGCTGGCGGGATTGCTGCTGTATTTCCTCTCACCCGTTGGGTTTAGCAACCTGTCCGGCGCGGCCATGCAGGATGCCCTTGCCCGGCTTTATGTGGTAGAGCATCCGCTTACCATGGTTATTGCCGCCGTGCTCATTACCGTGGGCTATTCCAGAGCCAAAAGGCTCACCGAAGACACCCGGCGCTATAAACAGATACTTATTTTTTACACCATCGGCCTGGTGCTTATTCTTATCCGCATACCCTGGATGGTCTGGCCATGAGCGGGAAGGCTCTTTAATCCTCTTTCCTTATTTCAAATACAATCCGGGCCACTACCAGTGGAAACATCATTGTGTAGGGTGTGTTGACCTTCAGCCTGTGAATATGGAGGTACGGGTGATTCGCAGAGCGCATGGCGTCCTCGGGGTTCGGGCCCTGCTCTATGCGCTTTGTCCATCAATCTAAAGACACGCCGCATGTTGAAGGCCAACACGGCCTGGTATTTTAGCGGCCGAATACTATTCTTCCAGCTTCTCATAAATAATGGATTCCAGCCGGGGCAGCTGCACCACGCCGGACTGCTGCCATAGAATGCGCCCGCTTTTGAAAAGTATAAGCGTAGGCACCCCCCGCACCTGATATTTTATGGTGGCATCGGCATTCTTTTCAGCGTCTACTTTTATAATATGAATGCTGTTTCCCATCATCTTTTTCAGGGTCTTCAGGGTGGGGTCCATCAACTTACACGGGCCGCACCAGTCGGTGTAGAAGTCGACCAGTACCGGGGTATCGCCGTTAATAAGTTC
>CALJMB010000008.1 GCA_937982515.1 uncultured Balneolaceae bacterium | reverse complement strand
GTTCTCTTCCGAGGTTTTGAAAACCGGCTCTGGTGATTTTTTCCAGGATGAGGGATCCAGCAGATCGGCATCGGCCTTCGCGGCCAGCAGTCCCATCGCGTAGTTGTGGTCTGTACCACTGGCTGAATAGGTTATAAATATCTTGCCGGCGTTTTTGATGACCGCGGCCCCTTCATTCACCTTGAATAACTGCACTTCCCAATCGTATTCGGGACGTGTCAGCTCTACTTGGGGCTGTACGATGCTCCAGGGGGTGTCCATTTCGGCGATATACAGCGCTGTGTTTCCGTCCATACCCGGCGGATGTTGTGCCCAGACCATATAGCGCGTTCCGTTGTGTTCAAAGGTTGTGGCATCGAGCGAAAAGGTTTCCCATTTGGTCTTGGTCTGTCCCTTCTCTGTCCATTCCCCCTCCATCGGGTTGGCCGAATCGTTCTCCAATACATACATGCGAATGGCCCATATATCCTCTGCGCCGCCTGCGGCGAAGTACATATACCATTTGCCGTCGATGTAATGCAATTCGGGAGCCCAGATGTGTGCTCCCATGGGACCTGATTCGTGTTTGCGCCAGATTACCCTGGGTTCGGCGTCTTTAAGTCCCTCAATCGTTCCGGCCCGGCGGATCTCCAGCCGGTCGTATTCGGGTACTGTGGCGGTAAAATAGTAGTAGCCGTCGGTATGGCGATAGATCCACGGATCGGCTCGCTGCAGAATCAGCGGTGTGGTGAAGCGGGGTGATTGTTTAAGATCTGATTGACCCTGAGCGCTGAGCGATTGCGCATCAGCCCCTATGGCTGCAAATAGCAACAACATCCCACTTATTATAACATGCTTAAGACAGGTTGAATACGATAACATAAGCTCCCGTTATTTTTTATTGACAATTATCAAAAATATAATTGTTTATTTTACACTTAAAAAGCTTGTGGTTTTTTTATCTCATCCCGGTGCTCTGCCCCGGGACGAGAAAAGATGGAAGTCTCCCCTTGAGGGGAGATGAATGAATGGCCGGTTCGCCATTCATTCTGAGGGGTGTCCCGGGACAAAGGCTGCTGCCCTCTATCGGAAGCAGGGCTGCCCAGTTCTTCTAAGGTATAGCACGAGCGGATCCGTCAGTGGCCGGACAGGCTGTTCGCGCCATTAAAGCAGAGCGGCGGAACGAGATGGAAGTCCCCCTCAGAGAGAAGTGTTGTAAAAAAACCATGTATTTTGTACCCTCACTACAAAATTACATTCACCTGTATAGGACTGTATGAGCTATAAATCCCCCCAAGCCGCCTCTCCTCCTCCCATCCCCGCACGCACCTGGAAAATAGCCGCCGTAACAGGTGCCGGTGCCTTCATAGCTATGCTTGATTCCACGATTGCCAACCTGGCTATAGAATCCATTCGTGATGACCTGGCCTCTACGCTTCCCGTCATACAGTGGGTAGCCACCGGATACCTTCTGGCACTGGCAGTTTCGCTTCCGGCCACGGGATGGCTCGGCAGCCGGTACGGTCATGGCCGGGTCTGGGCCGTCTCTCTGGCTGTCTTCGTTCTGGGGTCGGCTTTATGTGCTATCGCGCCGAGCCCGCTGACTCTCATAGCTGCCCGGCTTTTGCAGGGGCTGGCTGCCGGACTGATGGTTCCGGCCGGACAGGCCATACTGGGTTCGGTTGCCGGTCCCAAACAATTGGGAAGGGTTATGGGAAGCATTGGACTGGTTGTTGCTCTCGGTCCGGCTCTGGGACCAGCCTTTGGAGGCTTCCTGCTCGAAATAGCCTCCTGGCGTTCGTTATTCTGGATCAATGTTCCCCTGGGCGTTATCACACTCCTTATGGCCCGGGGCCTGGTTCCTGCCGGGGTAATAAGTGATGAACGTCCCCCGGACTGGAAGGGACTTATACTCATTGGATGTGGCCTTCCCCTCCTGCTCTATGGAGCTAATGAAATCGGCTCCTCGGGTACAACGGCTCTGACTCTTCTTGCTATCGGCTTTGGTATGATCTTATCGGTTGGTTTTATCTTTAATTCTATGACCATCAGCCATCCTCTGATTGATTTATCATTGCTGCGCCGCCGCACTTTTGCCGCTGCCACTTCTACCGTTGGCCTTACGGGAGCTAACATGTACGGCGGATTGCTGCTCATACCGCTGTATCTGCAACTTATGGCCGGCCAAGACACTATAGAGGCCGGATTAATGCTGTTAGCTATGGGGCTCGGCACAGCTGTGGCGCTCTACTTCGGAGGCATGCTGACCGACCGGTATAGTGCAGGGTCTGTTACCCTCGCCGGAGCCGTACTGCTCTTCATCAGTACCATGCCCTTCCTCTTCTTCAGTACATTTTCCCTCATCACATTGATCATAGTTTTAGTAATACGTGGCATAGGGCTGGCGCTGGCTCAGATGCCCGCGTATACGGCCGCGTATGCATCGGTAACCGATAAGCAGATAGGCGATGCAGCGACCCTGGTTAACATTGTTCAGCGTATTGGCGGAGCCATCGGGGCTATCGGGTTAGTCGTCGCACTTGCTCAATCCGGCGGAAGAACAAGCCCGATAGCATACACCTGGGTATTTGGTATACTGACGGGCGTCTCTCTGCTTACGATGGCTACGGGCCTGAAACTTAAATGGTCTGATGAGGACAGATCAACCGCCCGACTCGGTGAAAGGGAACTTTCACAGGACCTCTGAATAAAACGCTACTCATTGGTCAGTACTGCAATTTGTGCAGTTTAAATAATGTGAGTTTGCAATACAAAAGACATGGGTACACACAAGTATATTCCTTTGATTCTGTTGCCATTTCTAAGTTTGTTCTGGCTCTCCTGCAACAGTACGGACAGTGGCTGGCCCGCCGAAGACTGCCTTATAGAAACAGGTATTGCCAGCTGGTACGGGTCAGACTTCCATGGAGGGCTGACAGCCAATGGGGAACGATACGACATGGAAAGCCTGACCGCCGCCCATAAAACGCTCCCTTTCAACACCATTGTGCGGGTGGTAAATACAGATAACGACCGGGAGGTGACGGTACGCATTAATAACAGGGGGCCATTTATTACCGGCCGCGTGATCGATCTCTCTAAAAAGGCAGCCCGCGAAATCGATATTATCACTAAAGGGCTTGCCGAAGTTGAACTGTATCTTGTTAAGGAGGGGGATGCTCCTGCTGAAGACATACGGTGCCGGCCCTGATACCCATATCCGGAGATTTTGGCATTAATGGGCCGGCGTTATATGAACCCGGGTATCCGGGAAGCAAGGTTGTCGCGTTCTTCTGACTATCAATTACCGGCAGATCGATGTCCCTTGCCGGCCAACCGAGCGGAGACTTTCGCACCCTATACCTTAACAAAACCTGCCATCCCGA
>CALJMB010000007.1 GCA_937982515.1 uncultured Balneolaceae bacterium | reverse complement strand
TCTACAGTTCTACAGTTCTACAGTTCTACAGTTCTACAGTTCTACAGCCGGTCGCGGCCCATCTCCCCGGATCCGGACAATCCATCCTGCCCACTGTCTACTGCCCACTGCTTACCGCTTACCGCCCTTAACTGTTACATATACAAATAGGGTTTCCACTCATCCTGAACGCCACCCAAAATGGACTGAAAAAAGGTGATGTGTACCGGCCGGAAGGGCTTACGCCGGAGGGTCATCTTAGCTTCGTGGGGAGTGCGGTTTCCCTTGCTTACGTTGCAGTGATCGCAGGCTGTGACAAGATTTTCCCAGGTATCTTTGCCTCCCCGGCTCCTGGGCAGGATGTGATCGATGGTAAGGTTCTTTTTAGATCCGCAGTATTGGCACCGGTTGTTATCCCTTTTCATAATGTTGCGGCGGGACAAAACAATCCGGTTGTAGGGAATATTAATATACCTGCGGAGCCGGATAACTGAAGGATAGGAGTACTCTTGTGTCACCGTTTGTATTTTTCTGTCCGGATAGTCGTGTAACATCTCGGCTTTATCCATAAAAACCAGTTTAACGGAACGGTGCACCGAACACACACTTAGCGGTTGATAATCCTGATTTAAAACAAGTACACTAGCATCCATAACAGTTTATATTTTTGGGAACCAGTCTTTATACCCCGAATGGTCCTTCACTGTTAAAAGCAACTGGCTACAAATCTTTAATGAGTAGAATCAACATGATATTTTAGAAAAAATCAATAAAAAAAGCGCTCCGGCCTAAAACCAGAGCGCTTTTTTGTTGCAAAAACATCAGATGTGTACGTCATTAGTCCTCCGGACCGACAACTATCGTGAAAAGATAAGTGATTCACAGACTGTGTAGAAGGAAACTGTTATGCATTGTGCTTATAAACTCAAAAGGATGCACGGTGTGTCAGGGTGTGTTGACGATTAATGTGCGGAGTGTTTTGGGCGGATCTGCCGACAGGCGGATCAGCCGTAAATCCACATTCCCAGGCTGGATGCCCATACGCTCCGGTTGTCTCTACATTCTGCTATCCAAAGAAAAAGCTCAGGAATTCCGCCTTAATTGCCGGATTGATAGCAATGGCCAGAGCAATAGAAACTGCCAGGCCAACAAGAGCATAACCCACATCTTTTCCTATAAGCTGTAAACTGGCTTTCAGCGGTTTGCCCTTGCCGCGTACATCGGTAAAGCTCATCGCTATCTCCCGGCCGGCCAGCAAGCCAATAAATACCCAGGTGGTACTCATAGGTATATTGCTCTGAATTTTAAAGTAGTAGAGAATAATGGCATAGACAAAATCGATAATAGTAGCAGAACGAATATCACTTACATCCGACTTTTCGGTAACCACTCTTTGGATTTTATCCCCCCGCAGGTAAAACAACAAACCCAGGCCCAGGAATATAAAAGTACTAAAAGCAAGGAACTGTGGAAAACTCAGTGACCGGGGCAGGTACACGGCAATATTAGCCGCATCCTGCATGATCCATACAGCCCAGAGAGCGCCACTGGTGATCCACTGAAATACCATCCAAATAGAATGGGCCTTACCTTTGGTGAGTTTCTGAATTGCTTTTGACAAAACAATCCAGACAACTATAGCGGTGCCAAAGGCTACAAAGTACCCGGAAACACTTTTAATCAGTACATCACCTATAGCAGAAGCATTGGCCGAAAAACAGCTGAGTATCAGAAATGTGGTAGAAACCGGCATCCTCATGCGGGTCAACAATAAAAGGAAAATAGGAGCGGCTATCTGAAGAAATGTAAATGAGGTCGGCGCTTCGGAAAACCCTTTTGCCGACAACCGCTGATAGGTCACATCCCCGTCGTTTACGTACCAGCTGTATGAAACCGTCGCCATAAATATCCCGCCGATAAACAGCCACAACACCCACCATTTTTTATCCTCGTTAGAGGCAATAAAAGTGCCGATGGTTTGGATACTGTCGTTGGCAATAGCAGAATAACCGGCCAGGGCGAAACCAACCCATTTGGCAATCTCCGCATGTGGAAAGGTTACACCTGCGATAAAAAAGAAAAGGCCAATCAGGGCCAAAAAATTTCGCTCTTCTCTGAAGATGGTATAAAGACTTGAGGAGAAAAACTGTTCGGTAAACGTAACTGTTTCTGATGGCGATGGGTGCCCAGAAGTCTCCTGTTCAGGCATGAAAATGTATGCTGGTTAGGGTTGTAAGGTGCTGGCTAATCACTCTTCAGATCTGATTTTTAGCCGCAGGGTATGAAACATATATTAACTTAATGTTAACAATTTCTTAAAACCTATGTTTCTTAACATTATTTTAATCCGGCGATCTATTTAACCGGGCTGCCGTTAAAAGCGAATACCTTGCATTGTAAAGGGAGAGACGGATCGTGCCCCTGGTTGTCCCGGTCACTACGTGATCAAACAATAAACCGCTTTTGAATATATACTCTTAAGTATGTAAAGAATTTTTCATACCTTCCTTTACTAATTTTGATACTTTTCCTGGAAATATGTCTTTATATTTGTTCCACCGTTACAACCCATAATTATTAACCATTTTACATCCTACGGATCTAGTTTTCTGCTCTATGCCATACAATAAAAAAATGCAAACAACTGGTTATTACAAAGAACCAGGGCCTAAACTGAATGATGACTCACCTTTTGAATCGATGATGGAGCGGTTTCGCTTTGCAGCCAAGCTGCTGGAACTGGATGAAGGTATGTTCCAGTACCTGGCCAAACCCTTTAAACAGGTCATCGTCTCGATTCCTGTAGTTATGGATTCGGGAGAAATTCGGGTTTTTGAAGGGTACAGGGTCATTCACGATAATGTCTTGGGGCCATCCAAGGGCGGGATCCGATATGCTCCGGATGTTACTATTGAACAGATAAAAGCATTATCTGCCTGGATGACCTGGAAGTGCGCTGTGGTAAATGTGCCCTTTGGTGGAGCGAAGGGGGGGATACGTTGCAACCCTAAAGAGCTTTCACGGAGTGAACTGGAACGGTTAACCCGCCGCTATACCTCAAACTTGTTAGAGGTTTTTGGTCCGGATCGTGACATTCCCGCCCCCGACATGAATACCGATGAGCAGACAATGGCATGGATCATGGATACGTACAGTATGAATGCCAACAAGACGGAAACGGCAGTAGTTACCGGCAAACCCATTATTTTAGGTGGTTCTCATGGACGCAAAGAAGCAACCGGACGGGGAGTGGTCACCGTAACGCTTGCCGCCCTTACCAAAATGGGGATTATGCCCAATGAGTGTACTGTGGTTGTTCAGGGTTTTGGAAACGTGGGATCTACGACAGCCAAGCTGATTTACGAGCAGGGAGCTAAAGTTATTGCTATCGGCGACATATCGGGAGGATATTACAACAAAAACGGCATAGACATCCCCAAGGCTCTGGAGTACGCCAAAAACAATAATAACTTACTGGAAGGATATCCCGATGCCGAAGCCATCACCAATGAGGAGCTCTTGCAACTTAAGTGCGATGTGCTGATTCCGGCTGCCAGAGAAGACCAGATTAACCACCAAAATGCTGCCAAGATACAGGCACGGATCATCTCCGAAGGCGCCAATGGCCCCGTTACGGCTAGCGCCGATTCCATCCTGGAGGATAAGGGCATCATGCTCATACCTGATATCCTGGCCAACGCCGGTGGAGTAACGGTCTCTTATTTTGAATGGGTGCAGGATCGCCAGGGGTATTTCTGGACAGAAGAACGGGTTAACAGAAGGCTGAACCGAATGATGCGTGATGCGTTTGACAACCTGTTTAATGTGAGCAAAGAGCATGACATTACCCTGCGGCAGGCCGCTTATGTATATGCCATTAATAAAGTGGCGACGACGCTGAAAATGCGTGGAATTTACGGATGATTTCCCGTTAGACGCATCATACAGAACACGGATAGTGCGGATGAGGCGGGTCTTCACTGATAGTTATTATATATATATCTGTGCATATTGGCTCCATCCGTGGTATCCGCGTTCTATAGAAACACAAGGATCTGGTTGACATAGTAGTAGTCTTTCAGGTTGTACTACACCTTAAATCTGGCAGACACGTGTTCAATTTTCAGCCTAAACTTCTCTGATGGCCAAAACCGAGTTCAAGAAACTGGTAATACCCTCTCTGTTTGAAGAAATTCAACAGCTGGAATCTTATTTGCAGGAGCTGCAGGAGTGGGCGGGCTTCGATGACGAAGATTTTTCACGCATTATGCTCACCCTGAGCGAGGCCGTAACCAATGCCATTGTACATGGTAATAAAGAAGATCCCAAAAAGGTGGTTACCATTTTACCTTCTCTGGAAGGCCAGACTCTCTCGATAAGTGTCAAAGATGAAGGGATGGGATTTAATCACGCTGATCTGCCCGACCCTCTCAAAGAAACGAACCTGCTAAAAGAAGGAGGCCGGGGGGTATTTATCATCTGCCACTATACAGATAATGTTTCCTTTGCAGAGAACGGAACCCGGATGATTATGGAGTTTAAACTGAAACAGCATTAGGTTCTTGCTTTTCAGTCCCTTTCAGGCAAAGTCTTTCATACCTTTCCGAAGCCCGCGCTGCTGGTTCAGTCATTTAGCTTTTTCATTTCGAAGGAGAGATATATCTGGAAACCACCGATGGTAATGAATGCCAGAGCAGTATAAATTACGACAGACAAGCCGGCAAACAGCGGATCCCAAAGCATAATAAAAGCCAGTATCAAACCCAGAATACCTGCAGCAAGTAAACCTCCCCAATTCATCACCTGTCGTTTTTTTAATTCAATCGACCAGATAATTGCTATAACAGAGCGAAAAAGAACGGTAATCCCGGCGAACAGTGCAAGAGTAAGTACTGTTATTTCAGATCTCGAAGCCAGTATAATACCTATCAGTGTTTCAGCCACACCTGCCGCCAGAAACCAACCCCAGCCTCTGATTCCATTCCGGCTGGAAATAGCATAAACAATTCCAAGGACTCCGGAAATTAAGAAAGCCAGGGCAAACAGTATAGAAAGTGTAATGTAGGATTCTTCGGGTGTAGAAAGCACCCACATACCTATTATAACGAAAATAATCCCGATGATCATAGGCAGGAACCAGTATCGTACAGGATCGGGGACATTCTTATAATCATCATTCATAGCTGTCTGTTTTGCAGTTTATATAATTGCCGGGCTTTATAAAATAGAGCCTCCACCTCTTTATCTCCTGAAGATGACAGATCAGTATGCCTGCTTAAACGATCTAATACCTTAAAACCTGTTTAAGCTTAGGGGGTTCCTTTAGCTTAAACGGGTTTTAATCCATATTCGGCGCTTACCTCTTATGGATTTTACTTCTTACTATCTGCATAATGAGATGGAATCTGTATTACGTCTCCCCTTAGCATAATCCGGCCAAATGCTCTCAGGAAGAAACAAAACAACCGTTACGGTTCTATATACTTACGCGAGATAGGCTAAGCGGGCTACAATACGAATTCTATCTCACCATGCCGGAAGTGTCAGGGTTGTGGGCGGGGCGGCCGATGCCCGTGAAAGCCACCCCGGCCGCCGGTCGTCTTCATAATCATACCGACAGGGAATGGGAAGCCGCACGACAGATATTCCGGCCCCGGTTAATAGCATGCTTACGGTACGTACTGACCGCTTATATAACTGCAACCACTAACAATCAAAAACCTGAAACAGTTATGAAGATAGGAATTATAGGAGCAGGCCATATTGGAGGAACTCTTACCCGCCGGCTCACCCAATTGGGACATGAAGTCCGCGTAGCCAACTCACGCGGGCCGGAAACGCTCACCGAACTGGCAGAAGAAACCGGAGCTACGCCCGTCACAGTGAGGGATGCCGTTCGTGATGTGGAACTGATTGTTGTAACCATCCCCCAAGCCAACGTCCGCGACCTGCCGGACGATCTGTTTGACGATGTACCTGAAGATGTGGTGGTGGTGGATACCGGCAACTATTATCCCCGGCAACGCGATGGCCGTATCGATGAAATAGAAGAAGGCATGCCGGAAAGCCGGTGGGTTGAACAACAGCTGGGTCATCCGGTGGTAAAAGCGTTCAATAACATATGGGCACAGCATCTGATGGACCGGGGGCGCCCGGCAGGCAGCCCTGACCGTATTGCCCTGCCTGTTGCCGGAGACAATGAAAAAGCTAAGCATACCGTACTAGAGCTTGTAGAAGAGCTCGGTTTTGATGCCGTTGATGCCGGCGGGCTGGATGAGTCGTGGAGGCAACAGCCGGGCACCCCGGTCTATACAGCGGATCTGGATGCCGAAGGTGTACGGCAGGCACTCAAAGAAGCGCGCCGCGACCGCCTCCCGGAGTTCAGAGCCACCGAACACAGCCCCGGCACCTTTGAGAACCCCGCCTGAGAATTTATAGCATGTTGACATTCAACCCGCGGTGTGCCTTTGGGTTGATCTGCCGGCAGGCGGACAGGTTTTGGTGCAGCTATGCGTTACGGGTAAAGCGCATAGAGCATAGCGCATCGCATGAATTTCGAGGACGCTCTGCGCCTGGCGCCATGCGCTCTGCGAATCACTCGCCCGTACATCCGCGTTCCCAGGAAGCAGGTAAACACGCTCTGGAAAATAACAACAGCCTTCAAGGGTTCTTCCTCAGGTTGTTGGCTGCACAGCTTTGAGCTGCCGGGTCCACTCTACCAGGTTTTGCAGCAGCTTCTGCATCAGGTCTTTGGCTGTGTCATCCTGTAAGTGGCCCTGATCGTCAAACTTGTCCATGGCGCCGGCAACCATTACCTCGGGCATGTTAACAGGATGCATATCCAGAAACACGCACATCTGCCGCAGGTGGTACTGGGCCCGGGCCGTGCCTATCAGGCTGATGGAGGCGCCCATAATAGCGGCCGGTTTTCCATTGAAAGAGTTGTCGCCATAGGGCCTGGAAACCCAGTCGATGGCATTTTTAAGTACTCCGGAAACGGAATAGTTATATTCGGGAGTGACAAACAGGATGGCGTCTGCTTCTTTGACCTTTTGCTTCAGATCTTTAATTTTCTGTGGCGGATCGTTTTCCTCATCCTGATTAAAGCCGGGTATGTCATCTAATCCAAATGTTTCTATTTCTGCTTCATCGGGGGCAAGCCGGACCGCCTCGCGCAGTAACGCGCGGTTAAATGAATGCTCTCTCAGACTGCCGGCCATACCAAGAATATGTACTCTGTCATTCATAGTCTTTTCGTCTTTTATTTGTATTGAGCTTATTTGAAGCAATTTTATCTCTTCCCCTTTCCACAATGGCAGGTGTGATTTTGTTTCACGGAATCTCGCTTTAATTCTCCGGAAGATTAGCTGCGGATTTGCGCGTACAGGCGCGGATGGGGTTGGCCACAGATGTGCACCGCCAGGCCCTCGCGCAGGACGGGAAACCTGCTTAGCCCCAGAGCAGGGTCCTGCTCCCTACCCGGACAGGGGCCTGTCCCCTACCGGGACAGGGGTGTGCTCCCTACCGGAGCAGGGGTACGCTCCCTGACGGGGCCGGTGTGCGTGCCGCAACCCTGTCAGGATTATTACAAAAGGAATTAGCTATTTACCTCCGGGGAGAATGCCTTGCTGCGCCGGCGCCTGATTACTCTGACTTTCCAGTAGCCCATTTTGTAGTAGGTAAAGGCTACCAGGGCTGCGATTAAATTGGATGCGGGGAATGCCCACCAGATGCCTTCGTGACTCAGGCCCGTCTTGTAAGCCAAGATATAAGCCAGGGGGAAGCGCACAATCCACAGGTTCAGTATGGATATAAGCATAGAGGCTTTAGTAAAGCCGGCCCCGTTAAATACGCCGTTCATCACCTGCTGTACGCCCAGGAGCCCAAAGCTGGGGGCCATGATACGAATAAAAAGGGCACCGTCCCGGATCACCCGGGGATCGTTGGGTACAAAAAAGGCGGTAAGCGGTTCCGCAAAAAGAAAGAGCAGCAATCCCGTTCCGGTAAGCCCGAAGAAGGCAACCTTGCTGCTGAGATTGCCGATTTTCTCCGCCCGTTTAACTTTTCCGGCTCCGATATTCTGCCCGACCAAAGTGGTGGTGGCTATGGCCAGGCCGAGAGCGGGTACGATTACCAGGCCTAAGATCCGTGCGCCTATGCCGTAGGCGGCTACCACATCGCTTCCGAAACTGGTTACAATAATCACCATCATCGTCATTCCGGCCGCCCGGGTAGACTGCTCCAGGCTGGCCGGTATGCCCAGTTCAAACATTCTTTTGATCCAGGAAATATCGAGCCTCATATCCGCCCAGTTAATTTTTATTCCCCTGTTCCCGCGCCATAGTATATACATACCCGCTGCCGCAGAAATTCCCTGGGTGATAACACTCGCTACGGCCGCCCCTGCTACGCCGTATCCCGGAATCGGCCCGTATCCAAAGATGAACAGGGGATCGAGCACCAGGTTCAAAAATACGGTGCCCAAAACAATGTACATGGGAAGCAGTACATTGCCGATGCCTCTCATCAGCGACTGGAAGACAAAGAACATAAACAGGAAGACAAAGCCCACAGAAGAGACTTTAAAGTAAATCACCGATTCGTCCAGTATCTCCGGGCCGGCGCCCACTATTTGCATCAGAGGCGTGGAGGCCGTATAGCCGACAACGGCCAGGAGAATGGAAACGAAGAAGACGACAAATACGGTCTGGGAGGAACTGAAATTAACTTGCCTTTGATTATTGGCCCCTTTGTAATGGGCTACAATAACGGTACCCGCCAGGGTGAGTCCCCCGCCAAGGGAAAGGACAAGGAACAGCAGGGGAAAGCTGATACTTACTGCAGCCACCGCATGGGCCCCCATCCTTCCCAACCAGAAGGTATCGATTAGCTGGTAAGCAGTCTGCAGAATATTAGCTAAGATGATAGGTATTGCAAGGCTAACCAGAGAGTGGAGTATGTTTCCCTCTGTGAATATTCTCTTTGGAGTTGGATTCATTAATATTTGCTGTTATGGGAATGAAGAGGACCGACGACCGATGACCGGAGCGGCTTCCGCGGTCATCGGTCCGTACGATTCCGGGGCCGGTATCACCCTGACAGGGTTTCAAACCCTGTCAGGGTGATACCAGAGGCACGGGCTATATCCAGACAGGACGCAACAGCCCTCCGGGGTTTGATCTGGAAGCTTGGAAGGATTAGAAAAAGCAATTAACCAAAAAATGAAAGCCGTCAGAAGATAATAAGCGGCTTGTTTTACTTATTGTTCTGCGCATTAAACGGTTGGAAAGCATCTCTCTTAGTCCACGCTTCAGGGACTCGCCCGCCGCCGTTGCTCGCAGGTTATACAACCTCGGGAATAAAGCTTGCTATATCCGCCGGTTCCCTGCCCAGGAGTTGTTCCAGCGCATCGTCGGTATAATCCAGTCCGCCATTAACGAATGTGGCCGCCACCCCGGTGCTCATCATAACAGCCTCGTCTGGTAAGCCTGCCTCCTCCAGGCGGTTCTTAAATTCGGCTACCGTGAGGTCGTGATAGGTGATCTCCTTTCCTGTAGCCTCACTCACTAAACCGGCAATTTCAGGCAGGGTATACGCCTTCTTTGATGTAATTTCATAAACGTTATTTTTATGTTTCGCGGGATCTTTCAGACTGTTTGCCAGTGCTTCGGCCATCTCTGTTCTCAGAGCCAGATTAATTTTCTTCCCGCCTGAAGGAAAGTACCATTCTCCTGTTTCGAGAGCGGGTCCCATAAACAGAGGCAGAAACTCTCCATAAAAAGTGTTACGGTAGATAGTATACGGTATGCCGGAAGCTTTCAGGAGTTTTTCCGTCTCATAGTGATCCGGAGAGAGGGGACCAAGCAGTTTATCGGCCTGTACAATGCTGGTGTAAAAGATCTGCTGTACACCGGCCTGCTTAGCTGCATTGATGGCATTCTCATGCTGTTTTACTCTGTCCTCCAGCGAATCGGATGAAATCAACAGCAGAGTATCAATACCGCTCATGGCCGCCTGCACAGAATCGTAGTCGGTATAATCACCTATTCTGATTTCCACTCCTTTGGCCTGTAAATCCGAGCCCTTTTCTTCACTTCTGACGAGGCCCGCGATATC
>CALJMB010000006.1 GCA_937982515.1 uncultured Balneolaceae bacterium | reverse complement strand
AGTAGAAAGTAGAAAGTAGAAAGTAGAATTGTAGGGCGGGCGGCCTTTTCCAACGCTTCTACCCCCTCCTGAATTCTGACTCCTGAATTCAGAATTCAATGGCGCGAGCGTCCGCTCGTGCCACTGCCCCTTCCGGTACAGAGAGCAGTAGGCGGAAACAAGCTGCACCCCACGCACGGCGTCTCCCCTCCGGGGGAGGGGGCAGGGAACAGTAGGCGGTAGGCGGTAAGCAGTAAGCAGGAGGGGCTGCCCGAAGGGGTACGAGCGGATCCCGACTGTGGTCGGGGCAGGCTGCTCACGCTATTAACCCCTAAATCCCCTAAAGGGGACTTGCCGGGCTGGTTGCCACTTTGGCGTGTATGGCCTGGAGAAGATATAGGACACCCTGGAGGCGTGCTACATCTGAATGAGCTTACATGTGTAAGCAGGCACAATCCAAAAGTCCCCTTTAGGGGATTTAGGGGTACACCGAAAGGAACCATGATGCCCGCCACAGGGGCATCGCCCACCTCTGCTCCATCCGCGGCATCCGTGTTCCCTATTGCATCCCTTCGGGCCTCTTCACAAACATTAGAGAATTCTAATCGCCCGTGAGGCCCTGTGAGAGCCAATTCCGGCGGGGGGAGAGAAATATTTTGTAACAAACCGGCCCCGGGATGCTCATCTAAGTAAGGCCGGCCCGTGCCGGCCCTCTAACAAATAACCCCGGAGGCGACGCCCTGCCAGGCCTGCGATTAGCTGAGCAGGGCGGCCTCTCAGGGTCTCCTCGGGGGAGATTCTGGTCGCGGCCCTCCGGGTCAACTATAACACAATAATATCGGAGGTACAAGATGCCACTAGAATATTATTTATCACCTAATTATTTCACGACAGATAATGATGAAGATTACCTGGCCTACCCGGTAAACGTTCAGGTAAACACCCGTGAAGATCTCATTCGCGATATTACCGGCCCGGGTTCTATCCTTAAACCCACTGAGACCGGAGCTGTCATAGACAATTACTGGGGTACCATTACTGGTTATATCCGCAAAGGAGAGGCCTACAGTGATGAGTATATCAGTATCCGCTTCGGTATCGGCGGGGTCTACCAGAACGAGGAGGACCAGTTCGATCCGGCCCGCCATGCATTGGTAGCTAATAGCATACTTAAAGACAGTGTAACCAGTGCGGTGGATGAGGTAGAGCTGCGCAAGATAGCCAGCGGGCGCATAGCTCCCGAGATCAGGCATGTCTACGACTGGGGCAGTGATACCACGGACGATCGGCTCACACCCGGTGGTGTGCTGGAAGTTACAGGCCAGGTGCTGAAGATTCATGACAATCTGGAAGAGGAGGAGGGGGTGTTCTTCATCAGTCAGGCAGGTGATTCGGAGGTTCGTGCCGATCAGCTCCGTACCAATGAGCCTCAGAAGCTTACGTTGCGTATACCCGAAGCGCTGACTGCCGGAACATACCGTTTGGAGATACGAAACACCTCCCGTAACGGGAAAAGCCTGCGCACAGGCATTTTTGCCCCGGTACTTACAATAGAATAATACAGCCTGCCGGCCCACACAAGGCTGGCATAGCTGATATACAGAGACCCAAACAAGGACACAGGCTGCGTACCTACAGGGAGCAGCCCCCTGTCCCTATAGGGAGCAATACCCTGTCGCGGTAGGGAGCAGCACCCTGTCCCCTATAGGGGACAGGCCCCTGTCGGAGGCAGGAACGGGGTTCTGGCACACATATCAACGTCTGCGCCGCTTTCTGACAACCCGGCTGAAGGCGCGAAGCATTCGCCACGGAAGTAACAGATATACGTGCAGGCATACTCCGGCATGAGTTGATAATAGCCGGTGACAGATCATAAACCCATAACGTCAGACATCAAAAGCCCCCGCCTTCTCATGAGGGTGGGGGCTATTATACTGACATTAAGAAATGGAATTCGTATTACCCGGCATTAACCGGTGCATACAAATTTTTAAAAAAAGGAGGATGGTTCAATGAACAACTCCAGGCTTAAAACCGCCCTCGTTCTCTCCGGCGGGGGCGCAAAAGGCGCCTTTCAGGTGGGAGCCCTGCAGGTGCTCAAAGAAAAAGGGTATGAATTCGACGTTATCAGCGGCATCAGTGTGGGCTCGCTCAACGGGGCGATGCTGGCAACGGGGCAGTTTGAACAGTTGGTTCAGACATGGAGTGACATGACGCCGGGGCAGATATTGGTGGAACAGTCGCTGGCAGGGCTGGCCCGCCGATATCTGTTCTATAAAATGGGGCTGGGGCGCCCGCCGGTGTCCAAGTTCAATAACGCCCCGCTGCAAGAGCTTATAGAGAGACACCTGCTGGGCAAGTCCGTAACGACTCCCCTGTACTTTGGCTTTGTAAAGCTGGAGACAGGGGAGTACGTGCGGGCCATCCTGCCCGCCACCGAAGGCTACCGGTTTGACCAGATGGACCTGAAGCGAGTGCTGGCCTCCACGGCCATACCGGCGGTGTTCAACCCGGTGCAGATCGGCGACTTCCAGTGCGTGGACGGCGGGTTGCGCGACATCTCGCCCATCCGCGAAGCGCTGCCCCACAAGCCCGGCCGCATGATTATCATCCCTACCAATCCCATCGGCGCGGTACCCGAACGCAAGGAAGCCCGTGACATTATCACCATCGCCTTCCGGGCCCTCTACATTATGCTGGATGAGATCTTCCACGAAGACATTGAACGCTTTCTGACCATCAATAATCTGGTGCTGCAGGCCGAAGCACAAAACGTGATCCTAAAGCGCCCCAACGGCATCGCCTACAAATACATCCGTCCGCTGATCATCGCTCCCGCCGAGCCTTTGGGCAGCGCCCTGAATTTTGATAACCGGAATGTAAACGCGTTGATGGAAACGGGCAGGAAAAGAGCCCGGGAAGTGTTGGGGCAGGAGATGGAGATGGTTTGAGGGAAAGGAATGAGGAATGAGGCACTATTGGTAAGCCTGACCTGGTTTGTGAAAGGTGAAAAGGTTTGGCTCTTTTACTGATCTGATCACTTGGAGTGATCGGATCAGTGTGTGGCTCAAAGGGTTTTGCTTTCAGCTTGCAACCGGTGGTTTTTACCGGTCTGCGGCCATCCGCAGGATCCGCGGCATCCGGGTTCCATTCCCTCTATTCCGGGCTATTCTTTCCGGCCGGAGGAGCCTGAACGTACGTCTTGTACTCCTTCTATGGATTGGGCAGATCCTCCGAACTTACCTTTCAGCGCATCCACCCCCATTTGCGGGTTGGCCATGGGGATGAGGTCTTTTCGTTCTTGCCGAGTTTCTTGGCTATCGATATCCATCCGCTTATCTCTGTTTTCCACCAGCCCCTTTCGGGCTTCGCCGTCGCGGTTAAACGACCAGGCCAGCATGGGGTCGCCCATCGGCAACCTGTCGCCTTCCTGCCCGGCCGTTTTGGTGCTCCACACATGCCAGGTTTTGCCGTAGCTGTTCATCTTGCCTTGCATCAGCTCCTTTTCGGCTACATCCGGCAGGCCGGGAGCCACCAGCTGTCCCGATAGAATTTCGTAGTTGTGAGGGTGCCAGTACGGCTTTTCTTCCTCTGGCAGTGATTCAAACAACTTTTCGGAGATGATGTACTCGATACCCGTGAGGTTCGCGCCTTCCGTATTGCCGTCAAAGAGCACACACTGGGCAAAATCTTCATTCACCTGGTTGCAGAAATGGTGCGCCTCCATCTGATGGGCGGGGTCTTCCTTCATCGGATGAAAGCCTACAAGGTACACATCCATAGGATCCAGCGGGTCATCGGTTTGCAGAGCTGCAGAGCCACCTTCCAACAGTTTGGTCTTGGCAGATTCGTCCCGGCCCGGAGGCTCTTTGGCTGGCTCTGTGTCGCTGCATCCGGCCGGAGCCATCAAAATTATAGATGCACATATCAGGCCTATATAGTGAAGAAGTCGCTGTGTTACCGGTCCGTTTTGCCGCTTGTGGGTAGTTGTCATGATGAGTCTCTCTTTTGATGCGTATTTTTGCTTTGAACCGCCGGGGTATGCATCAGTTCCGGCGCCAAGTGAGTTCACAGTAAGAACCCGGAGGTCTTAATCTGGCAGGTATAGGAGGGGAACAAGTTGAGATGGTTCTATATTAAATACTGTGAGCTCGGGATAAGAGCTTATAAAACAGGCGGGAAGAAGCCTCCCCCAAAGGGGGGTGCTTAGCGGTGTATTTATTAGCCCGAACGTATATCAAATAAAATCAGGCAGTACTAAATCCGAGGTCACATGAATAATGAAGATTCGAGTATCCGATCAAACGGATCCAACCGGTTTGATTATATCATTGTAGGGGCCGGTTCGGCCGGAGCGATTGTCGCAGCCAGGCTGAGCGAAGATCCCGGCACGGAGGTGTTACTCATCGAGGCCGGGCCGGAAGACAACAGCGTATGGTCTCGGATACCGCTGGGCTTTGCAAAGATTTTGTTCGACGAAAGATATATGTGGTGGGAGCATATGACGGAACCAGAGCCCGGCCTCAATGGCAAACAATACCAGCTCCCCCACGGTAAGCTGATCGGAGGGTCCAGTTCCATCAACGGACTGGTGCATGTACGGGGCGGCCCGGAAGATTACAACACGTGGGAGGAGAAAGGAGCCGATGGATGGGGCTATGAAGATGTGCTGCCCTATTTCAAGAGGTATGAGCGCGATCATCGCGGGTCGGATGAATATCATGGCGGTGAAGGCCCGATCGGGGTGGAACCGGCCGGCTGGAAGAATCCCCTTGCGGATGACTTCATCAAAACGGCTGTGAATGTCTTTAACATCCCCCGAAACGACGACTTCAACAGAGAAAATATAGAAGGCGCCGGGTATTGGGATCTGGCAACATGGAACGGGCGGCGTTCATCCACATCTCTCAGCTATATCAGGCCAAACCGAGACCGCCCGAACCTGCATATTCTGACGGAGGCATACGTCACAAAGGTTGAGTTCGAGAACAAGACGGCGACGGGTGTGGTCTATGAGCGAGGCGGGCAGCTCCATCGTGCCCGGGCCGGCCGTGAGGTGATTCTGAGCGCGGGCGCTCTCCAGACGCCTCAGCTGCTCCAGCTGTCAGGTATCGGACCGGCAGACCTGCTCAGGCGCCATGGCATTGACGTTGTACACGAGCTGAAGGGTGTAGGCGAGAACCTGATCGATCATGTACAGGTGGGCCGCAAGTACTCCACCTCGAGCGAGCATACGCTGAACAAGCAGGTTGGAAGCATGTTTGCACAGGCCAAAGCGGGAATCAACTACTACCTCGGGCCACGCAATGGTCCGCTCACTATCGGCGCATCACTCGCCGGCGCGTATGTTAAAACGCGTCCGGATATCCAGACCCCCGACCTCCACCTGCATTTCCTTCCGTTTATGCCGGGAGAGAAGGGATGGGATCTCGCCGACTTCTCAGGGTTCCGGCTGGGTATGTACCAGAACCGGCCCGTCAGCCGCGGACGTGTACGTATTACCTCGTCCGACTCCAAAGCCAGTCCGTCCTATCTGTTCAATCATCTGACCGAAGAGGAGGATGTCCGTACCGTCATGGCCGGTATGAAAATGGCTAAAGAGGTTGCCGCCGCTATGCCAAAGAAGTATGATATCAAAGAAATAGCGCCGGGGCCCGATGGTGACACCGACGAAGGCCTGCTCGATTATATTCGGGAGCACTCCGATACCGGCTTCCACTACTGTGGCACCGCCCGCATGGGTAAAGACGATATGGCGGTAGTCGATCCACAGCTGCGGGTGCACGGGGTGGATAAGCTCAGGGTTATCGATGCATCCGTGATGCCAACCATTATTTCGGGCAATATCAACGCCGCCGTTTTGATGATCGGCGAGAAAGGAGCCGACCTGGTAAAAGCCCTGGCCTGAACGGAGCTATATTCGGCCAGGCGGCGGAACCCCGGTACAACTCGTTTGTTCTTAAATAAAGCTTCTTCCGCCATCTATATTGATGGTTTGCCCGGTGATAAATGAGGCATCCTCAGAAGCCAGAAAGGCGATAGCCCCCACCAGGTCCTGGGAGAGTTGCCTCCGCTTAATAGCCCCCTGTTGCGCCAGTTTATCGATCAATTCCGCAGGAAAAGAATTCACGACAGCGGGTGTTGACGTCAAACCGGGCGTTATAGCGTTTACGGTGATGTTAAGATCGCCCAGCTCTACAGCCAAAGCCCGTGTAAGCCCGATGACACCGGCCTTGGCGGCGACATAGTGGCTTTGTCCTGCCGGAGGGTCAAAATAACTGCCGGATGCAATGTTGATGATGCGCCCGGCCGGGCTCTCTTTTAACAGAGGAAGCAGACTTTTGGTAATCAGGAATGTTCCATCCAGGTTTATTTCCATTACTTTACGCCAGTCTTCATAGGTCATTTGGTCAAATCCGGTAAATGGAAACCAGCCTGCATTGTTGACGACAATATCTGCAGCATTCCACTTTTGAGCTACCTGTTCGTACAAAAAGTTGGAACTTTCTTCGCTGCTTATGTCTGCCTTTACGGTAAAAAGGTTCTCAGGCCGGCCCAGCCCGGCAGCCAGCTTCTCCAGTGCTTCTGTTGAGATATCCGTGGCAGCTACTCGCGCCCCTTCATCTAGAAAACGTTTGGTGAGCTCCGTGCCGATACCACCGGCAGCCCCGGTAATGACGGCAACTTTATTAGATAAGTTTTTCATTGTTGGAAGTCTTGTAATTAGTTATTCAGTGGCCACCTCGGCAAGTGTGGGATAGTCGGTATAGCCCTCTGCACCGGGGGTGTAGAGCGTATTGAAATCAACATCGTTAAGAGGGGCGTGTTCCCGGATGCGTTCCACAAAGTCGGGGTTAGCTAAAAATGAACGCCCAAACGCTACCAGGTCGGCAAAACCCTCTTGCAGTTTCTGTTCAGCCGTTTCCGGAGTAAGTCCGTTACAAAGAATAATAATACCGGCATAGGCTGCCCGGATGGCGTCATAAGTCTCTTGTGGAGTCTGGCCATTGGCGCCAATGTGGATATACGCCATTCCGATCTCTTCCGCTTTTCTGGAGAGATAGGTATAGGTCTTGTGGACCTCCTCTTCATCGTAGGCTTTCAGGTCGCCAAGAGTTGAAAATGGAGAGAACCGTATGCCCACGTGTTCTTTGCCGATGGCACGGGTAAGGGCCTGCATTACTTCAACGGCAAAGCGGCTTCGGTTTTCTATGCTACCCCCGTACTCGTCCGTGCGGGTATTCACATGTGGGTTCAAAAATTGCTCTACCAGGTAGCCATTCGCGCCATGGATTTCCACACCGTCAAAGCCGGCGGCCATGGCATTTTCGGCAGCTTGCGCAAAGCTGTCTGTGACCTTCTGTATTCCGGCTTTGGTTAACGCGATCGGAGGGGTGTGCGGCTGTGGCCCCGCTGTGTCGGTAAAGATTTCTCCATCTGCGGCAATATTGCTGGGTCCCACCGGTTGCATTCCGTCCGGCAGATTATCGGTGTGCGCAATCCGGCCGGTGTGCATCAGTTGAAGAAAAATCTTGCTGCCTTCCCGGTGCACCCGTTCCGTAATTTTTTGCCAGGCCTCGGTCTGCCGGGCAGAATAGATGCCGGGGATGCGCGGGTAGCCGAGTGCCTCGGGAGAGGGGGCTGTTCCTTCGGTGATGATCAGGCCCGCTCCGGAACGCTGGTGGTAATACTCGGCACTTAAATCGCCGGGCAGGTTGTTGACAGCCCGCGAGCGGGTCATGGGCGCCATCACAATATGATTCTTCAGGTTCAGGCTGTTTTTATTGAAAGGAGCTAATAATTTTTTCATGGCTTTACTTTTAGTTTCGATTTAAAGTAAAGCTAAGAGGAAGGGAAGAGCTTAAATAACCGGATATACCAAAAAAATAGTCCTATCCGACAGAAGAGTATTTTTTAGGAGTGAGGTCATAGTGTTTTTTAAACAACCGGCTGAAGTGGCTCAGGTTGGTGAACCCCAGCTGGTGGCCCACCTCAGAAACCGAAAAGTCAGATTCCCTGAGCAGAAATGCGGCCTCTCCCATCCGCACCTTTTGGTAGTAGTTGTAGATGCTGTCTCCGAACACCTGCTTGAAAAGAGCCGTCATTTTGGTCTCGCTCATCCCGATCATCCTGGCCAGTTCCGCCAGTGCGGGCGGCTCGCTCAGATCTGAGAGAATAGTTGTGCGAACCGTGTGCATTTTTTCCGCATCCTCATTGCTGATCACCTGCTGGGGCAGGTTCTCCCTTTTGAGCAATTTGTTAAACAAGAGGTAAATCAATTCCTGCACTTTAATCTTAAAGTAAAGATTATTCAGAGGGTCTTGCTTATTGATCAACGCCAGGTGTTCGAGAATTTTTTCTATATCCGGCCACATGTTTTCATAGTACAGAAAGCTGGACTTGTCCCGGGTGATGGTCTCAACCAGGGGATAAGACGCATTGAGTGTCAACAGTTCTGAAAGAGCGGACTTTTTGATCCCTACCACAGTAAACAGGATCTCGGTACCTGCGGGAAACCGGATCTCCGAATTCAAGTCGTTGGAAGCTATTTCAATAGCCGAGTTATAGAGTTTAGTACAGGTAAAGGCTCTGTTTTCGTTAGACAGGAAGTTATTGGACAGGGCTGTGGTATAGAAAATAATAGTAACTACATCGTTTTTCTCTTCGGGCGCTTTGCGTCTGAGCACAAAATCATCTTTGAATGTATAGTGATGAAAAAGGAGCTTGAAGTCCGGGCCCAGGTCAATATTTCGCACACTGCCTTTCCCTAATTTTTCAGGAATAATCAGCGTATCGCCGTGCTGAGGTAGACCGAACGTTTCGGCAAAGCTCTCAAGAAAGTTAAAGTCGGCGTGTGCGATAAATTCAAAAATCATTCGCTGTCATTCTATGGGTGGTGGAAAGTGCAGGTGCGGGTACCATTCCAATAATACTTATATGATTTATGCTAACATCACTTTACGAATATAAGTTTTGCAATATACAATTGTCAGTACGCCTGCATTTTCGATAGTCCAGATAAGAAATGCAAGTGCCTTTAGACCAACTACAACTTCGGCCTGCGCATACTGAGCAAGGATAACGTTGCATCGGGTAAGCTAAAGAAGGTGAGGATGTCCCCAAAGGTTTTCTGTTGATTGTGTTTCCTGATGGATTAAGGTATAAGCCCATACAGAGCTGGCTATCATCCCCCTTAGTCCTACTTCGAAGGCAGGGCTGTCGTATTCTATCGTATTATCCTATCTCGACTCCGCGTCCGTTTGCACGGTCGTGAGGAGAAGCCCGGTTGGCTAACTGTGAATAGCCCTGATACAGCCATTACAGCTCTGTTTCGGGAGAATTCAGGGTGAAAATGCATCACTTCCCTGTAGATATTGCTATAATCTTATAGTATTCTGGGTACATAACTCAATTAGACCGAAGAAACTATGAAAACGAAATGTCTATCCAGTGCGGTGATGATTGTTCTGGCCATGGTTACCTTGGTTCAGGCGCAGGATAATCTGCCAACGAAAGAGCAGCAGATTAAAGCAGCCATAAGTGCGGCTCCCGATGAGATGCGGCAGGGAGCTGCTGTTATGGGCTATAATCAGGAGGGAGAGTTAGTCTCCCTGCGTGAAGGAACAGGCGATTTGATTTGCCTGGCCGATGATCCCAACGATTCCAGATTCCACGTAGCCTGTTATTTCAGGGAGCTCGAACCATTTATGAAACGGGGAAGAGAGTTAAGGGCGGAAGGGAAATCCCGGGGGGAAGTGATGAGGGTGCGGAAATCCGAAATAGAATCGGGCGATCTCAAGCTTCCCGACAGGCCCATGGCACTCTACAGCCTGACGGGCCCGGAGGACGGGTTTGACTATTACAGCGGAACCGTACGTAAAGCAACACCGCTGCGTGTGGTATATATACCCTATGCAACTGTACAATCTACGGGCATTGCAGGGAAACCTGCCGGGCCGGGCAATCCCTGGCTGATGGATCCGGGCGAACCGTGGGCTCATATCATGATTCCGGGTAACCCGGTAACTACGCAAGATGATACAAGCAATTGACGGATGTTTTTAACATCACCGGCAGGTGAGCCGCGGGTCTACGCGGATAGGCGGGATGGAT
>CALJMB010000005.1 GCA_937982515.1 uncultured Balneolaceae bacterium | reverse complement strand
GGGCCAACCCCGGCACACCTTCGATACTCCTTCGATACATCTTCGATACACCCTCGTGCAGGGCGCGAAGGTGTACCGGAGATGCCGCGCAGGTGTGGCGGGTTCATACCGGCGATGGCCCGGACTTGCCCCGGGCTTGGCCCGGAGGGGGTATGGGGAAGGGCCGGAGCCGGGAGGGGCGGGGGCCGGCAGATGTTATCGTTGATATTATCCTGCACGGCAGCGGGGAAGCGGCCGGCCATGCAACCTTCCTGAGTTTGGGAAACTCAGGAAGGGGCTCCCTTGCCGGGCAGAACAGGCATCTATCGCCTGCTGCCGAAATTTTGCTGCCAGTGTGGTGGGCCGTTCATTCGTGTGGCCGGTCAGGAGGCCACTAAAACACAAAAACACGAATTGTTTTGTGATTCTGTGTTTTAGTGGCGATAAACCCCTGCTGCTTTTTTACCGGTAACCACACTGGTAACGTTACCGGCCGAAATCGTCCTGAACGCGTACGATGTCATCCTCATCAGAAGGATTCTCGGCATCTGTGTGCTGCCATATCTCCGCCAGTACGCCCCAGTTATCCAGCCCTACCAGCCGGTGGCGTTCGCCTTGTTTAAGTTTGATGAGCTCGCCGGTTTCGTAGGTTTCCAGCGGGCCCTGCTCGTCGGTGTTGCTGGTAATGACGCCTACCGGCCCGTCTATGACTTTCCAGATCTCGGCACGGCGGTGATGGTACTGCCAGGAGAGCCGTTTTTCCGGTTCTACAATCAGGATTTTGGGACTTAGCTTACCGGATATCTTCAGTTCATCCACAGGCATGTTATCAAAGTAGGTGTCGGCGAATTTTTGGGCCTGGGCTTCGTCAATGACAAAGAATCCACCCCATGGGCGCTCGCGGTCCTGGTCTACAACAGAGAATCCCTGAGTGGTTAATGTCTCTTCTGTTTCTTCGAATAGCTGTTGTTTGTTTTGCGCGTTACTCATGTATGGCGTTTGGTGTTGGGGTTGGTTTATGGTCAGTAAGTAGTGAAGATACGACAAGTTAACGACTTTTGGGAAGGGCCGGGGCAACGGATCTACGCGGATTGTAACGGGTTTTTATTTCACTAAAATCTTGTCTTTACAGGGAGGTACCCCCGGAAAGAATATAAACCGCTAAACACGCATTGGCTTTTGGTTTCTTCCTTTTCATTTTATAAAAATAATGCCTATCCTTTCCTCATCATGAAGTAACCATTCTCAAATATATCGACACCTGTCCGCATTTCCTTCCGGGAAAGGTGTGATCCCTCTATTTAATCCAACCTTAATAACAGTCTGTTCCGTACTATTTACGGGATCATCAGGCGTAATATTTCAACAGATCATGAAGAATCCATTTTTCATTCCAACTTATCTTAAAACCACTATGCATTTAAAAGAGATAAACCATGCAGATTATTGCAGAAAATATTACTTACACATTTCCATCCGGCAAAAACATTCTACGTGATATCGGGTTCTCCTTGCCTGAAGGGGAAAAAGCGGCGATGGTGGGCGATAACGGAAGCGGGAAGTCTGCGTTGCTGCGTATTCTTACCGGCTCGGTGACACCTGATTCCGGTACAGTATACATAAACGAACGCCACTGGACGATTCCTCAGCATTTTGGGCAGTACGATTGCTGCACCATAGGACAGGTACTTCGGGTTCAGGATAAGATCGATGCCCTGCGTGAGATAGAAAACGGCTCTGCTGATCCGCGTCATTTTGATGTTCTTGCTGATGACTGGGCTATCAACGAGCGTCTGCAGGCAGCGCTGGAGCAGTGGAACTTGCCTGGCTACGTATCCGGGACCCCTTTCAGCTTTCTCAGTGGGGGAGAAAAAACGAGGACGTTACTGGCCGGCATTACTGTTCATCAGCCGCAGTTAGTGCTGATGGATGAACCTACCAACCATCTCGACACTTCAGGGCGTGAGCTGCTGGGAAGGTTTATCCGTGAATCGACGTGTGATTTTCTGATCGTCAGTCACGACCGTGAACTTTTAAACCTGTGTAATCCGATTTATGAGCTTTCATCACTTGGTATCAGGAAATATGGCGGGAATTACGCGTTCTATCAGGAACAGAAACAGATGGAGATGGAAGCTGTTGAGCAGCGAATCCGGCATACCAAACAGTCTATTGCAGATGCAAAACGGAAGTACCGGGAAACTATGGAGCGGAAACAGAAGCTTAATGCGCGGGGAGAAAAAAAGGCCAAAAAGGGAGGGCTGCCCAGGATAGTACTTAATGCCGCGCGAAACCGGGCCGAGAGTTCTACGGCAAAGCTAAGTAACGTTCACGAACATAAGATAGAAGAAGAACGTGAACGATTACAGGAGCTGAAAAACCGACAGCGTGAGTTGAAGGACATCAGGATTACGCTGAGCGATTCGGTTTTACACAAGGGCAAGGTCCTCTTTAAGGCTGACCGGATCAATTACGCTTTTGGTTATAACGATCCCCTTTGGGAAGAACCGTTAAACTTTGTCATCCAATCCGGCGACCGGATACACATTACCGGAGATAACGGTTCAGGCAAGTCTACACTGATACGGCTCTTGAACAGAGAAATTAACCCAACAGCCGGAACCCTGACCATACAGTCGGAAAGACGGTTTATACTGGATCAGGAGTACAGGCTGATTGATCGTGAGGCTACTGTTCTGGAGCAGGCCGTTGCGTTGAATAAGGCCAACAGGCCAGATCATCAGCTAAAAACACTGCTGCACCGCCATCTTTTTGAGGAAAAAGTTTGGGATCAGCCGTGTAAGTCGCTCAGCGGCGGAGAGATGATGCGTCTCTCGCTCTGTTGTCTGGCCCTGCAGACTGAACAGCCTGACACGATTGTTCTGGATGAGCCGACCAATAATCTCGATCTCAGGAACATAGGTATCCTGGCTGAAGCAATTTCTGATTATCAGGGTACGCTGATTGTGGTTTCTCATGACAAGCAATTTGTTGAAGAGATAGGGGTGGGAAAGACGATAGCATTATAACTAATGGGAAAGCAGCTCAAGAATGGCTTTTGGCTGCTTTTCGGCAATTCTCAAAAGCACTCGTGCCGGATTCTGATATGGATGGCCTGCGTCTTGTATGACCCCTAAATCCCCTAAAGGGGACTTTGGGATATGCTGGTTCAACGAATAGGAGCATGTTCAGATGCAGCACACTTTCAAGGCGTCCTACATCCTTTATACTACTTCTCCGGTTATCAGATAAGGCCACCAGAAGTCCCTTTCAGGGGATTTAGGGGTCTGGCGGAACGGGTTGCCAACCCGTCCTACAAGGAGCCTCATTGGCTTGTTACTAATCCGGAGTGCCATCCCTTCTGTCCACCGCCACTGGCTTTTAGGTCTCTGGGCTGTTTTTTCTGGTTTTGCGTGGCTCTGTGGGTACAACCAGTCTGTACTTTCAGGAGAAGGCGGGCAGGATGCCGGCGCTGCAACAAAATTGTCTGTGCCTGTCTGTGTAAATCTGTGGCTAATTTTATTCGCCTGCGCTTCAATCCGTAACCTTAAACTTATAGGCGACCCCGAACCTGAGGTACCGGGAGAAAACTTTGCCGTCGGGCTGAAGCAGGTCATCCGAATAGTCGGTCAGGCCGTACGAGTATCCGGCGGTCACCCCCCAGTTCTTGTACATGACCATCAGAGACGGGCGGATTCTCAGGTCTGTGTTCGGGCTGCTCCGTTCTGTATCGGTATCGATGACCCCGCCGTTCTGCAGTATCACTTCTCCCCGTTCCTGTCCGTTAATCCTGACCCCGATCTCCGGTCCGGCGCTGAGATCAACAGCTATCTCATTGAACATAAACCGGTATCCAACGGCGGGGTACAGGGTAACAAAGCCGTGCGTCAATGTAGTCTGTCCAGACTCGGGTGGCGGAGGGCCCGGAAATTCTCCAGTCAGTTCATCGATGGTAACACGGCTGCGCAGTATCTCATAGCCCGCCTGAACTCCAAAAATAACCTGCCCGGGTGTAAGATAATTACCCTGTACTAAGAGTCCGTAGGAAAACAGTTGTTCTTTTCCATAGGGGTTTAGTGTGTAATTATCTTGAGTCAGTACATCGCTTACAACCATAGCAGAGTGTTTTGTAGCTGCATCTCCGCCAAAGGAGAATAACCCGGTATTTATGTGGAATGAGTATTCTGTGGACTGTCCATAGGCCGTGGCGGCGAATATCAGGGGGAGGAGGAGTAAGGTTGTTTTTTTCATTGTGTTATTTGAAAAGAGTATTTGTGAAGTGGGGAGGTTTTGTTCTTTACCTTGATTTGGTTCGGAGTAAAAACGTACCGGTGACAGAAAGAACTCTCCCCTTGAGGGGAGTTCATCGGCACGGCGGTTCCCGTGCAGACGCGAGGGGGGGGCGGTGTAGAGTGGGTGGGTGCCTGGCTCAGATTCTTCCCCGAATCCTCGGGGTTGAAACTTTGCGGATCAATACCAAGCTCCAGTCTCCGGACACCCCTCAGAACGATTGCAGAACAGATGCAATCGTTCATCTCCCCTCAAGGAGAGGCTTCTTAAGGCCTGCTTGTTATATCCTGAACTTAAGTTAACACTCAGGTTCATAATTGCAAGCATACCCGATTCTGTACGTGCAGGTTATGTACCTTCCGGATCTATCTCCTTAATTACCCGGCAGGGGTTGCCCGCGGCGAACACCCCATCGGGAATATCTTTTGTGACGACCGCCCCGGATCCGATTACGGTTCGGTCTCCTATACGAACTCCCGGATTGATGATAGCCCCTCCGCCAATCCACACATCGGATCCGATCTGTACCGGATGCGCCGATTCCATCCATTCTTTGCGGATGCGCCAGTCGAGAGGGTGGGTTGCGGTATAGATTTGCACGGCCGGCCCAAAGAGTACATCATTGCCTATGTGTACCTCCGCCGGGTCGAGGATAACACAGTTAAAGTTGAAGAATACGCGATTCCCCAAGTAAATGTGCGTTCCGTAATCACAGTAGAAGGGAGGTTCAATCTCAATATCCGATCCTGTGGACCCGAAGAGGGAGGCGTATATTTCCTGCCGGCTGTCTTTGGAGCTGTTGAAACGGGCAAGCAGGTCTCTGGCTCTTCTGCGGCCGTTAACCAGTTCCGGGTCGGCAGCATTGTAGCGTTCACCGGCAAGCATTTTCTTCCGTTCTGTACTCATCTGTTGAATGGTTTATTTTATGATGAATAGTTTTAACAACTTGAAACCCGCGAAGTTTCATTTCAACCAGGGGCAAGAGTTCAGAAAGAAGGGAAGAATAAGACAGGAAAACTTCGCGGGTTTTATGTGTCTGAAATAGGCCAAACACTTACTTGCCCTTCTTTCTTCTCCATTCATAACTGATCAGTGCCGCACTCACCGAAGCATTTAACGATTCCACTCCGTTAAGCATAGGGATGGAAATTCGGTAGTCGCAGTGTTCCAGTGTCTTTTGGCGGATTCCGCTGCCTTCGTTGCCGATGATGAAAGCGAGAGGCCGGTCAACCTCCAGTTCCCACAGTTCCCGGTCTGCGTCCATATCCAGCCCGGCGATCCAGAACCCTTTGTCTTTCAGTTGCATGATAGCCTGGTTCAGGTTTCCTGTGCGGACAATAGGTATTTTTCCCGCGGTTCCTGCCGATGTTTTGTACACGGTAGCGTTGATGGGAGCCTGGCGGTGTTTGGGAACCAGCACGGCATCGATACCCGCCGCCGCTGCCGTTCGCAGAATTGCCCCTACGTTGTGAGGGTCTTCAATTTCATCGAGAAGCAAAACGCCCGGATACTGTTGTACGTCGACAGAATCGATCCATTCGTTAAATTCCTGATACTGTACGGCACTCAGCAGAGCAACGATTCCCTGGTCGTTTACCTTGCCTACGAGCTCATAAAGCCTGGAACCGGGCACGTGAGAAACAGGTATACGGTTTTGAGAGGCGAGGTCAAAAATAGCAGAGACCCGGGAATCACGCAGCGAATTACGGACAAATATCTTTTCAATCTGCCGGGGCTTCTCAAGCAGCGCCTCCTGGATCGGGTTACGGCCATAAATGTAAATATTTGTATCTTTGGCAGACATTATTTGATGTTAAGGATTGACAATTCGATAATTTCAATTAACTTGTACACACTGCAGGAAGTTTAAAATTTAGGAGCCTGGCTTATGGATTTTCATGAATACAACAAAGGGAAAGGTCCGTCATTCGAGTCATCAAACTTAACGAATTCCTCAAACTATAGTTCGAAATTATCGGGGATTGTTGAGCAGGTCCATTCACTGAATACCCTTCATACCCTGGCCGCTTTTTGTCAGATTGTACTGGGCGGCGCTGTTGTTTTGATTTCACTGCTGGGCCTGATACGGCCATTATGGGTGTCTACTATACTTAGCATGTTTGCAAGTGTTACGGTTATGCTTGGAATCTACTTTTTATACACATCGGTTACAAAAGTCAGAAATCCGGACAAGCTGTTGGGAAACGCTATCCGAAGGGTCATCGATGCGCAGAATTAATGAATTAGGAATTAGGAATTGGGAATGGGCCTCATTCATTCCTAATTCCCAATTTTATGGCTACCTGTAACCTTTCTTTTCATGAATTGTTAAACCAGTATGGCAGATTATAGACAAGACGAGCAGCGGTATCAGTCCTATCTGAGGGTGCATCTGAAAAAAGATCAGCGAGAGCTATCGCTTCCGGAACAAATTGAGGCTCTTGAGAAACGCGACCGGTCAAGATGGCTTCATCTCATCATTAACATTGCAGCTATTGTTTTCTTCGGCTATTCATTTTATTTCGGGATAACACAGCTGGGCCAGACGTTCTTTGTTATTATCATGGTAGTATTTGGAATCAACGTAGGCTTGATCCTGTATCAGAAGAAGCAGATAAAAGATCTTATAAGCTATCTTGAAAGGAAGGAGCAGGATAATTAATAGTTCAGGTAGTTTAAGGTTGTCCGGAAAGCCAATTTGAGTCAAATGCCGCTGTATGGGTACGATACTTGGGATCCAGGTATGAAGATCAACCCCCCCAGCCCCCTTCTCCAAGGGGGAACTTACAGATATTGCTTTCAGTACAGTATGTTTTCCTTTTTTGGAGTAACCGGCTCTTCCTGTTATATATGTCTTCATTAGTGATACCGGCTCATTCCAAACTCCCCCTTGGAGAAGGGGGCTGGGGGATTGACCGGAGGGATGGCCTTCTTTACTGATGACTATACAGACCGAATAGGCATTAAACTGTTACAACCTCACAGCGCGTTATTGCTGAATGTTTCTGATGAACAATTCTTCAAAATCCTCTGTCATGTTGCCAAAGCTGTATTCCGGCGATGACCGGTTCTTTGTTATTGCCCACCGGGGCGCCAGTGCTTATTACCCTGAAAATACGATGGCCGCTTTCCGGGCCGCGGCCGATATGAAAGCCGGGATGATTGAGCTGGATATTCAGTTAAGCAGAGACAACGTACCTGTGGTGTTCCACGATGCGGTGTTAGACAGCCATACTGACGGGACGGGAGAGCTGAGTGCACAGACGCTGGCAGAATTAAAGAAACTGGATGCCGGTTCATGGATGAACCCGGCATTTGAGGGAGAGCGAATTCCAACTCTTGAGGAAGTACTTGGGTTTGCCACAGGTACGATCGCTTTGAATATAGAAATAAAAACAGAAGCCGTGACAGACACGGCAGAGAACGGGGTGGAGCAGAAGTGCCTTGCATTGGTTAAAGAATACGGAATGGAAAAGCACGTACTTTTTTCCAGCTTTGACTATCGCGCTATCCGGCATCTTAAGGAGCTGGATCCCGATATGCCGGTGGCTCTGCTCTATGAGCGAAAGCAGGCCGGAGCAAGACTGCCTTCGAGGCTGCTGGATGATTATAAAGCGGATGCTTTTAACTGTAATTACTACCAGCTAAACAGGAAAAGGCTGGCCGATATCAGGACACACGATATTCCCGTTTTTATCTATACCGTTGACAACCCGACCCGGATGCGTAAACTTATAAACAAGGGAGTTACGGGCATTTTTACCAATAAACCGGATGTGCTGGCGGGAATTGTTGAATCATTGAGCGATTGACTCATTGACTCATTGATTCATTGACCCATTGACTCAATCTCTCAATCTCATTAGCTGTTCAAAAAAGTCGCAATAGGGTTTGAATGAAGATGGGAAAGATTCTATTTTAGAGAAACCTCCAATCAATAAACTTTTCATGGCGACCAAATATATATTCGTTACAGGCGGAGTTACTTCGTCACTGGGAAAAGGTATTATTTGTGCATCTCTGGGCCGTTTGCTGGTAGCGCGTGGCCTGCGTGTCACTATTCAGAAACTGGACCCATATATCAACGTTGATCCGGGAACAATGAACCCTTATGAACACGGAGAAGTTTTCGTTACCGATGACGGGGCGGAAACCGATCTGGATCTGGGGCACTACGAGCGTTTTCTGGACATAAAGACTTCACAAGAAAATAACGTAACCACCGGGCGTATTTACTATGATGTAATCAGCAAAGAACGGCAGGGCGCCTATCTGGGTAAAACGGTTCAGGTCATTCCCCATATCACAGACGAGATTAAGTCTCACATCCTGAAACTGGGTGAATCGGGAGATTATGATATTGTAATTGTGGAGATAGGGGGTACCGTGGGAGATATCGAAAGCCTGCCCTATGTAGAGGCCGTGCGCCAGTTTCGCTTCGATGTGGGGAGGAAAAATACCCTTTCGATCCATCTCACGCTGGTACCGTATCTGCAGGCTGCCCGCGAGCTCAAAACAAAACCTACTCAACACTCGGTAAAGACCCTTTCGGAAAGCGGCCTTCAGCCGGATATCATTGTTGCGCGGTCAGAGCATCCGCTGGATGAGGCTATCCGTAAAAAGATTGCGCAGTTTTGTAACGTGGAAGGAGAGGATGTGATCGCTTCTCTGGATGCGGAGAGCATTTATGAAGTCCCGCTGTTGATGCAGAAAGAAGAGCTGGATGTACGGGTTATTGAAAAGCTGGATTTAAAGACAAGGAAACCTGAGCTGGAGCGATGGATTCAATTTGTCGAAGCGGTCAGAAATCCATCTGCAGAGATAAAAATTGCTCTTGTCGGCAAGTATGTGGAACATCACGACGCATATAAATCAATTGTAGAAGCCTTCATCCATAGCGGAGCCGTTAACGACTGCCAGGTAGATATCGTTTGGGTCCAGTCTGACTTGTTAAATAGTGAAAACGTTGCTGAAAGCCTGGAAGGGGTATCCGGTATTCTTGTAGCTCCCGGCTTCGGAGACCGGGGCATTGAAGGGAAACTGGCCGCCGTTACCTACGCCCGTACCCGGAACATTCCCTTTTTTGGTATTTGCCTGGGCATGCAGTGCGCCGTTATCGAGTACGCGCGAAACGTGTGCGGCTGGAAGACGGCCAACAGTACCGAATTTGATGCAGATACGGAATATCCGATTATCAATTTAATGGCCGACCAGAAAGATATAGCAGAGCTGGGCGGAACGATGAGGCTGGGTCTGTACGCATGCAAAGTCAAAAAAGGCTCTAAAGCGTACCAGGCATACGGGCAAGAGCTATTCCGGGAGCGCCATCGCCACCGTTACGAGATCAATAACAATTTGCGTTACAAGCTGGTGGAAGAAGGCATGAGCCTGACGGGTATTAATCCGGACCAGGATCTTATCGAAATTATTGAATTGGAAGATCACCCCTGGTTTGTGGGTGTTCAATTTCACCCTGAGCTATGCAGTACGGTAAACAATCCGCATCCGCTGTTTGTCGATTTTGTAAACGCCGCGCTGGATCACGCCAAAGAACACAACTTATACATTCCGGCAAACGGGAAAGAAGTGGTAATTGGCTGATCTGGTTATTAGTTACTGGTTATTGGTTAGCAGGTAAACTCCTGAGGATTTGAGGCCGGGGAGACCGGGAGGTATAAAAATATGCGGAACAGCGTATGAATGTTTTAACCGGCAGCCAGGTTAGTTACCGAGTCCTGCTAACTAATAACCAATAACCTCTCTATAACCCATGGTCTCTCATCTTTATCAAAACAAGATTCGCGTTCGCGCCAATGGTTTACTGGTGAAAGATAATGCTGTGTTATTGGTGCAGCTCTATTCTCCTGTAACCGAAGAACTGATCTGGACTCCTCCCGGCGGAGGCCTTGAATTCGGAGAAACTCTGGAAGCTTGCCTGCGCCGCGAATTTATGGAAGAGACCGGACTGGAGGTAGAAGTTAACGGGTTAGTGTTCGTTAATGAACTGGTAAAGCCGCCTTTTCACGCTGTAGAGTTTTACTTTGGGGTTTCGCAAACCGGGGGAGTCCTGAAACTGGGAACCGATCCTGAACACCAGGGTGAAGAACAGTACCTGCAGGATGTAAAGTGGATTGAGCTGGATACATTAGATCAGGTTAACCTGGCTCCCTCCGGGCTTGCAGAGACGCTTAAAAATAATTCCGATGCCATACAAGGCTCTTTCCGAAATATTAACATCCACAAAGGCCATTGATGGCTGACATTTTTTATCCTACCGGCATTATTATAAATTTAGCCAACGTAAAGCCATCCAAAAGGCCATATTATGCATATTTATTTTCTGATGTTCGCTCTTGTTTCCATTGCATTGGCAGGGAGAGCCTGTCAACAGAACTCAACCGGTAGTACAGTAGTTATCCGGAATGTAAAAGGGTACACTCTGGCTGAAAATGAGTTGCTTTCCTTCAATAGCATTGCCTTCCGCGAGGGTAAAGTTCTGGGAGTCTCGGCCGATGGGTTCCCGGAGACTGTTGACACATCAGGAGCAACGGTCATCGACGGAGAAGGCCATGTATTGCTTCCCGGCCTGATCGATGCCCATGGGCACGTAATGGGGCTGGGATACAAATCGCTGGACGCCGATGTAGCCGGGGCCGAGTCGCTGGATGAAGCATTGCGCCGGATAAGAACATATGCGGAGGAGTACACGGAGTCAGCCTGGATCCGGGGCAGAGGATGGAATCACACCCATTGGGGCATTAATCGTTTCCCAACGGCATCTGAGCTGGATAAGGCGGTACACAGCCGCCCGGTATGGCTGACTCGTGTGGATGGCCATGCAGGATGGGCCAACAGCAAAGCCATGGAAGTGGCGGGTATCACCAAAGAGACGGAGGACCCGGCAGACGGAAAAATTATTCGTGACGCCAAAGGAAATCCAACGGGAATATTCGTTGACGGGGCCATGCAGCTGATCGGGAAACACCTGCCGGACCGGACGGCCGGCGAGAGCCGTGAAGCCCTTAAACAGGCATTGCTCCAGATGAATGCCCACGGCCTGACGAGCGTGCACGATGCAGGCATTGACGCTGATACATGGGCCTTGTATAAGGAATTTGCCGATGAAGAGAAAATGACTGTCCGCATATATGCCATGATTGGCGGAACCGGCTCCGTGTTTGATACGCTTTCTGAGAGCGGCCCTGTGCGCTCATATGCCAATGACCGGCTGGCATTGAGAAGTGTGAAGTTATATGCCGATGGCGCGCTTGGCAGCCGGGGGGCGGCGATGTTGCACCCTTATTCGGACGACCCGGAGAACAAGGGACTGCTGTTTTACTCACAGGAAGAGCTGACCGGAATGATAATGAAAGCGGCTTCCCGTGGATACCAGACAAACGTTCATGCCATTGGAGACCGGGCCAACCGGGTTGTGCTTGACGCTTTTGAACAGGTTAAAGACAGCCTTGGCGGGCAGGAGCTTCGCCACCGTATAGAGCATGCTCAGATCGTTGCGCCGGAAGACATCCCAAGGTTCAAAGAGCTCGATATAATCGCTTCCATGCAGCCCACCCACGCCACCAGTGATATGAATATGGCAGAAGACCGCATAGGTCCTGAACGCATCAGCGGCGGGTATGCCTGGCGCAGGTTTCTGGATCAGGGTACGGTCATTGCCGGTGGATCCGACTTCCCTGTTGAACATGTTAACCCGTTCTACGGGTTATATTCAGCTATAACCCGCCAGAATCATGCGGGAGAACCCGAAGGAGGCTGGTATCCCGGACAGCGGATGACGAGGGTAGAAGCGTTTCGCGCGTTTACGGCAGATGCCGCATACGCAGCCGGCCAGGAAAGTATTCTGGGTACGCTTGAGCCCGGTAAATGGGCTGATTTTATCTTAATCGACCGCGATATTTTCTACGTTCCGGCTCGTGAGCTCTGGCAGACAGAAGTGCTCGAAACATGGGTGGCCGGAGAGAAGGTATATGAGGCAGGTAAATAAGCAGATATTCCCGGGCACTTTAAGCACTGGAGTTTTTCCTTTACATAAGACAAATTTGAGTAATCTCAACGGAAATGAATAGATCATTCTTCTTTAAGCTGATGAATAATGTGAGTGCAAGAATTTTTATCATCCCCCTTTGAAGGGGGCTAGGGGGATGACCCGAAGAGGCAGTGAATCCGGAACCTGATCTGCTATTATGAACAAAGCCAACTGCTACTACAACAAAAACCTAAAAGAGCTGGCCCGGGAACTCCGAAATAATTCTACCAAAGCCGAAGTCCGGCTCTGGAAAGAAGTCCTGCGCGGCAGACGGGTGCACGGTTACCGATTTCTGCGGCAGCGTCCAGTGCTGAACTTCATTGCTGACTTCATGTGCAAAGAGCTAATGCTCATTATTGAAGTAGATGGCATTACCCATAATTATGAAGACCAGTGGAAACTGGATCAAGACCGTCAAAAAAAGTTGGAACAGGCAGGATTTGCGGTGTTGAGGTTCAGCGACGAAGAAGTGTTGCAAGACCTGCCCAACGTGGAGCGGGTGATTGAGCACTGGGTGCTGAATCATCCCCCTGCACCCCCTTCAAAGGGGGATAATACCTAGTTCA
>CALJMB010000004.1 GCA_937982515.1 uncultured Balneolaceae bacterium | reverse complement strand
TTGCCGAAGTGAATGAAAACCTTTCCAGGCAGAGAAGCATCCTGCTGGGGAGAGCCGCCGGCAGTGAACTGAATACCATGGCCCTGACCCGGATTCAGGAAAAACTCCGTATTATAAAGCAGCAGGTACCGGTATCCATACAATCCACTTCCGCAACGGAAACCATTTTGTCTGCCATTGCTTTGGCATTTCAGCAGGAAGGCTTTACCATTGATGTCCATAGCCGGGAACCGATCCTGGAGGTAACGGTAGATTACCATTCCCAAAAGGCCGAGCTAAACCGGGATGGCCATGAATTTGTAAAATGGGAGCTGATTGTTAACATAGTCAACAATCAGTCAGGCCAGTCATTAACGAGCTTTTTAACTGAGGGGCGCGATGGTGCATACTCCTACAGCGACGCGCTGAAAAGAGCCGACTTTTCCGCCCGGAAGGAAATCGGAAGCAGCTTTAAAAAGTTTTTAAAACAGGAACTTTTAACACTCAAATAAAACGTATCCATGAAACATCTGACCTTACTATTCCTCTTTTGCAGCCTTTTAACCGCGGCCTGTGTTCCCTCACAAAAAGTGAGCCGTGTAGCTGCCGACACCCAAACCGACCTCTCGGGCCGCTGGAATGATACCGATGCCCGCCTGGTGGCCGAAGAGATGATCTCCGACGCCTCTTCCCGCCCCTGGCTCGATCAGTTTTACAGCCGCCACAACGAGCCTCCCGTAGTCATTGTAGGCCATGTACGAAATGAAACCATGGAGCATATCGACACCGAGGTGTTTACCAAAGAGATGGAGCGCGTGTTTGTAAACACCGGCCGGGTCAGCATTGTTGCGGGAAGCCAGGAGCGGGAACAGATCCGCAGTGAGCGGCAGGACCAACAAAGCTTTGCCTCTTTTGAAACTGCTAAAGCCCTTGCCCAAGAAACAGGCGCCGATTTCATGATGATCGGGAACATCAACTCTATTGTAGATGAATCAATAAGCGGCAAGCAGGTAGCCATCTTCTATACCGTAAACCTGGAACTGGTAAATGTAGAATCCAACCAGAAGGTGTGGATCGGAAATAAGAAGATTAAAAAGGTCATCGACAGAAAGAACTTCCGCGGCTAGTTTTTTAACTATAAACAGGGGAAAGGCGCAGCACATCTTTGAAGGATACTGCGCCTTCATTATACTGCTTTTTTGATGTGGCCGCCTTACGATCCGCACCTTTGCCTGCCCCCCTCATTTAATTTCCCTTTAAGGCAGGGTTGTTAGGTTCTGTTAAATAAAGAGAAACCGGGGGCGCCATTCCGGCCGAAGGAGCGCGGGGGTGCGCTCCGCAGTGGAGGAATCTTATCCCCCTTTGAAGCTACCTGCTGTCCGGAGAGGATAAGATCCGTCTGCGGTTACTCATTACTCATTACTCATTACTCGTTACTCGTTACTTCTTACTTCTTACTATTTCTTTTCTTCCTTCCAAACGATTCCATACCTTGCATTGTTAAAACAACGATACTATGAAGGATACGACAACCTATACACATCCCCTGCTTGCGCGGCCTGCCATCTACACCGACTACTATGAGCTTACCATGGCTCAGGGGTATTATCTGTCGGGGCGAAAAGATGAACAGGCCTGCTTCGACTATTTTTTCCGGGAGATCCCATTTGACGGAGGCTATGTAGTCTTTGCCGGAATTGCCGATTTTCTGGAAATACTCTCCGGGTTCAGGTTCCATGAAGACGAACTGGAATATATATCCAAACAGGGGTTCCACCCCGATTTTATTGAATATCTGAGAAACGACTTCCGGCTGTCGGTAACCATCCATGCGGCCACCGAAGGAGAAATCGTCTTCCCTCTGGAGACGATCGTCCGGGTTGAAGGCCCCATCATTCAGGCCCAGCTTCTTGAGACTCTGCTGTTAAATATTCTCAATTTTGAATCGCTCATCGCCACAAAAGCAGCCCGGATGAAGTACGCCGCGGGAGACCGAAAAGTAATTGACTTCGGCCTGCGGCGCGCTCAGGGATTCGGAGGCATACAGGCCAGTAAAGCAGCTATCATCGGAGGTGTGGAAGCCACCTCCAACGTCTACGCCTCCTTTGTACACGATATCCCCGCCAGCGGAACCATGGCACATTCCTGGATACAGTCTTTCGAGAGCGAGCTTACCGCTTTTCGAAAATTTGCCGAATATTTCCCCGACGACAGCGTATTTCTGGTAGATACGTACGATACACTGGCAAGCGGGGTGCCTAATGCCATTAAAGTGGCCAAAGAACTGGAAGAGAAAGGCCATCGCCTGCTGGGCATTCGCCTGGACAGTGGCGACCTTGCCTACTTCTCGCGTAAAGCCCGGAAGCAGCTCGATGACGCCGGCCTGCATTACGTAAAAATAGCCGCCTCCAACCAGCTCGACGAACGCCTGATAAACAGCCTGCTCACCCAGCAGGCGCCTATCGACCTCTTCGGTATAGGCACGCGCCTGGTTACCGGCCATGAAACCCCCGCGCTTGATGGCGTCTACAAACTTGCCTCTGTCGGGGGCGAGCCCAAGCTTAAAATTTCAGAGAATATTGAAAAGGGAACGCTCCCCGGCATAAAACACGTGCTGCGATATCTGAATGGCGACGGTATGTTTTATGGAGACGGCATCGCCCTGGAAGAAGAGAACTATGTAGAAACCATCTACCATCCCTACTATCCGGCTAAACACACGGTAGTTGCCCATCTGCACGCGGAACCTCTCCTAAGCGTTGTTATGGCCGACGGCAACCTGGTCGCCCCCCTGCCGACAGCTAAAGAGAGCGCCGCTTATGCAAAAGAGCGATTCCGGAAATTAAATCCTGAGCACAAACGTTTTGAGAATCCTCACATTTATAAAGTAGGCATCAGCGAATCACTGATGAATCTGCGGGACAAACTCTCTAATAAGGTGAAAAGTGAAAAGTGAGAGGTGAGAGGTGAAAAGTGAGAAGGCAGAAACCGGTTGTTCATGGCCTGTCTCTTCCCTTATCTTCTTCCATCCGCTTTGCGGTGGAAAGCTTGGAGAATCACCTGCCTGCACAAAGCCGGGACCTGACAATATACCCTTTTGAGCAGATATAATGGATAAGCCTCCACCTTCTCACTTCTCACCTCTCACTACTCAACACTATCATTATCATTATCATTATGGAAGCACTATTGATCATCGATATTCAAAACGACTTTTGCCCGGGCGGCGCTCTGGCCGTGCCTGGCGGCAACGAAGTTATACCTGTTATAAACTCCCTCTCCGAACAATTTGACGTTGTCATACAGACCCAGGACTGGCATCCCCGGGGACATTATTCCTTTGCTTCATCCAGAAAGGGCAAAACCCCTTTTGAAACGGTTGAGATGCCCTATGGCGAACAGGTATTATGGCCGGATCACTGCGTACAAGGTACGGCCGGGGCAGATTTCCACCCCGATCTGATTACCATTCACTCTCAGCTGATCATCCGCAAAGGGTTCCGGCGGGAAATCGATTCCTACTCGGCCTTCTTTGAAAACGACAACAAAACCACAACCGGCCTCAGCGGGTACCTGAGGGAACGCGGCGTAACGAAGCTGTATATGACCGGATTGGCTACCGATTTTTGTGTCAAATGGTCGGCTCTGGACGGGATCAGCGAAGGCTTTGAGGTATTCGTGATAGAAGATGCCGTCCGCGGAATAGACCTCGAAGGTTCTGTAGAACAGGCCTGGCTGGAGATGGAAAATGCAGGGGCCAAAATCATCGCCTCATCGGATGTTTTCGTATCCTGATGGCCGCCGGCGAATACAAAGTTCAATATTGTATTATCGGAGCGGGCATTGCCGGCCTTTCCCTGGCCGATACACTTCGGGACCGGGGCCGGTCGGTTGCCGTCGTTGAGAAAAGAGGTATTGCCTCGGGTGCTTCAGGCACTCCGGGTGGGTTGGTCAACCCCGCAACCGGCTACCGGGGCACCAAAGCATGGAAGGCGGAGGCGTGCTATCAGGCGGTTCTAAAGAACCTGGAAAAGATACAACGCCACTCCGAAAGCCGGTTTTTCAGGCAGAATGGGGTCCTCCGCCCGGCCCTTACGGATAAGATGGCTCGCGTAATGCGTAAACAATTCGATAAAACTCCGTGGCAGGAAGGCTGGTGCCGGTGGCTGAGCCCTGAAGAGATCAAGGAACGTCACCCCGGCATTAACTGTGTAGGCGGCGGCCTGTGGGTCCCTGTGGGAATGACCGTCGACGTAGCAGAATACCTGCACACACTGGCGCATTACCTTACATCCCGGGATGTACCCATTCTGACCGGTGCCACACCGGCCATACAACACGCCTCGCACTGGAACATTCAGGCGGGCAGCGCCGGAGTCACTGCTGAACACCTCGTTTTTGCAACCGGTTATGAAACCGCATCCCACAGCTACTGGAAAAACCTTCCCCTGCATCCGGTTAAAGGCCAGGTAGCCTGCTTTGAAGCCGATGAAGAACTTCTCTCCTTCCCACACTCAGTTTCCAGCCTGGGATACATCGCCCGGTCAGGTAAGCCCAACCGGTTTGTGCAGGGCAGTACCTATGAACACCACTTCGGCCATACGGCCCCGGACGAATACGGAGCTGAGTACCTGAGAAACCGGCTCCGGCGCACGCTGCCCCAACTGGCGGAAAAAGCACGCCTGATTTCTCAGTGGTCGGGTGTAAGAGCCTCCACTCCAAATAAAAAGCCCGTCCTAGGCAGGCATAAAGACATTCCCAACCTCCACGTTTTTACCGGGCTCGGTTCCAAAGGCCTGCTTTACGGAAAATACCTGGCCGAACATTATGCGGATCACTTGCTTGAGGGTGTACCCGTATATAAAAGTGTTTCTGTGGAGCGGTTTTA
>CALJMB010000003.1 GCA_937982515.1 uncultured Balneolaceae bacterium | reverse complement strand
ATTCCAATTTTGAACCCATCATCCATACTTTCGCAGTTGAATCACTTGGTAAAGACAGCTCCGGTGTGGTGATTGATGTAACGCCTCTCTATACCGAAGATATACCTTCACTGGGCCTGCAGAGGAGCCGCCGCAACGCCTATCAGGTGCGCAGGTTAGATAAGTCGCGCTCTTTCATCGAGCACATCAACAGCTATCCGCTCAATATAGAAGTGCGCCAGCTGATGACGTATGAAGCTAACAATCCTCCTTCAAATTCATCTACCGGCAGCATTTCGCTGGAACTGAACCATAGCATGATTCTGCTTCCCAAAGAACCTATGCGCCCCCGGGCGTATGATAAACGGGTTGGATTTTTCAGCGTCCGGAAAACGGATTACGGCGCTGATGCCCACAAGGCCCAAGCCGTTCAGCATATTACCCGTTACAAGTTGATACCCAAAGACAAGGAAGCGTATCTTAACGGTGAACTGGTGGAGCCGGTAAAACCGATTGTATACTATATCGATCCGGCCACGCCCGAAAAGTGGCGCCCCTATTTAAAGCAGGGTGTGGAAGACTGGCTGGTTGCCTTTGAAGAAGCCGGTTTTAAAAATGCCATAATCGCCAAAGATCCTCCCTCCAAAGAAGAAGATCCTGAATTTAGCCCCGAAGACGTCCGTTATTCGGTGATCCGGTATTTTGCCTCCGATATCCAAAACGCTTATGGCCCTCATGTGCACGATCCGCGATCCGGACAGATTCTGGAAAGCGATATCGGCTGGCATCACAATGTGATGAACCTGTTGCGTAACTGGTATTTCGTGCAGACAGCCGCCGCCAACCCCGAAGCCCGTTCGGTCCAGTTCACTGATGAAGTTATGGGGCAGCTCATCCGTTTTGTATCCGCCCACGAAGTTGGCCACACACTTGGTTTCCCCCATAACTGGGGCTCCAGCTATGCGTATCCGGTCGATTCCCTTCGCTCACCTACCTTTACTTCCACTCACGGAACAGCGCCCTCCATCATGGATTATGCCCGCTTCAACTACATTGCCCAGCCGGGCGACGGGGTGGTTAACTTCATGCCTGCCGTAGGCGAGTATGACAAATGGGTAACCAAATGGGGTTATACCTGGTTCCCGGATGAGATGAGCGAGCAGGAGCGCAGAGAAGTGCTGAACAAATGGGTGCAGGAAAGGGCGGATGACCCCCGATTCTTCTACGGCCGGCAGACGGGCAGTAAGATCGACCCGCGTGCACAAAACGAAGATCTGGGCAATGACGCCGTGAAAGCCAGTGAGTACGGCATCGCCAACCTCAGGCGGATTATTCCTAACCTTATAGACTGGACCAAACAGGAGGGCGAGGGTTACGAAGAACTGGAAGAGCTGTACGGGCAGATTATCACCCAGTGGTACCGGTACATGGGGCATGTAGCCCATAACATCGGTGGTGTATATGAAGATCATAAAACGTACGATCAGGAAGGGCCTGTGTATACCTTCGTCCCGGAAGAAACACAGAGACGCGCCATGAGCTTTCTCGTCGATTACGCCTTTACCACGCCAACATGGCTGCTGGACAGAGACATCCTGTCGCTGGTAAATCAGTCAACCGCTGTGGATAATATGCGCGGCGTACAGGAAAACGTGCTCAATACCCTGCTCGATCCTCAGCGCATCGCCCGCCTGATCGAATTCGACGCCCGTTACAGTGAAGATACCTACGACGCCTTCGAGATGATGGATGATCTCAGAAACGGCATCTGGAGGGAACTGGAAAGCAGCCGGACCATCGACGTTCACCGCCGCAACCTGCAGCGGGCCTATCTGGAACGCATGGAGTACCTGCTGACCCAGGAACTGCCCAACGTATCAGGCAGCTACAGAGCCTATGCGGGATGGACACAGGTAGACGTAAGCCAGTCGGATATCCGTCCGATTGTGCGCGATCAGCTCACCATGTTACAGAGAAGCGTGGCCCGCGCGCTGAGCAGGGCAGGAGACCGCGCCACCCGGGTACACCTTGCAGATGCGGAAAGGCGTATAGAACGTATACTTAATCCTGACGGGCAGAGATAAGGTAAGATTTTAACAAAACCCGGGCAGCAATTACTCATAGGATGTTTGTACCTGGCATCCTATGAGTTAAGGGGAGCTGTGACGGCGGCCGGGAGGTAAGGAAAGTGGAATTCCGAATTCAGGAGTCCGAAGGGTGTACAAGCGTAGAACTGTAGAACCGCAGAATTAGAGAGTGTTCAGAAAAGTGCGCAAAATTCTTAACCTCATGAACCCTTCTCTCAGTCAGGTTAGGGCGTGTTGAC
>CALJMB010000002.1 GCA_937982515.1 uncultured Balneolaceae bacterium | reverse complement strand
TCTGAGTATGTCACGGTGTGAACGTCCGGTGGGTTCCCGCATTATGGCCCTGAACCCCACGATGAGCGAAGTCTGGAGACTTCGCTCATCGTGGGCCCTGAACAGGGCAACATACCGCATCAGCCCTTCTCTGAGTGTCGGAGAGCCTTGCTCTGAGTGCCGGAGAGCCCTATACAGAGCTCCTGAGAGCCTTACTCCGTTGCTCTGCAAGCACGGCTCCGCCACTCTGAGAGCCGTGCTCCACCACCCGGAGAGGCCAGGGTGATTGAGCCTGGGGCTGCTTAGTTGCTCCGGCTTTTAAGCCGCGTGTTGGAGGAGCTAACCCGATATCGAGAAGGCTTTAGCTTTAGCCCTTTCAGCACTGAGAGAAGGGCTGAAGCCCTGTCTGTTTTTGGCTTGGATTATATCCCCGGCCTGAAGGCCGGGGCAATTCTTGCAATCGGTGCACAAGCCCTTTGCAGTCACTCTACAAGCCCCTTGCAGACACGCTACAAGCACTATGTAATCGCTCTGCAAGCCGCTTGTAGTCCCTCTGCAAGCTCTATGCAGCCGGGCTACAAGCTCCTTATAATCGCCGGGCAAGCTCTGGCAAGGAGATGCGTTCCATACTGAAGCGGACAGATCAAATAGAATCGACCTTCTCTTTAAAGTATTCCAGCGTCTTTTTCAGGCCGTCTTTGCGCTCTACTTTCGGCTCCCAGCCCAGCACGCGCCGCGCAAGGGAGATGTCCGGCTGACGCACCTGGGGGTCGTCTTTAGGCAGGTCTTCAAAAATAACTTCGCTGTCGGATCCTGTCAGTTCTATGATTTCACGGGCGAAATCCAGGATGGAGATCTCTTCGGGATTGCCGATATTGACCGGTTCGATGTAATCGGACTGGGACAATCGCCAGATGCCTTCCACCAGATCATCCACATAAGTGAATGAGCGGGTCTGGCTCCCCTCGCCGAAAACCGTCAGCGGCTCTCCCTTTAATGCCTGCCGCATAAAGGTAGGCAGCGCCCGGCCGTCATTCAGGCGCATCCTCGCTCCATAGGTGTTGAAGATGCGTACAATGCGGGTATCCACCCCATGGTAACGGTGATAGGCCATAGTCATAGCCTCGGCAAAGCGTTTGGCCTCATCATAAACTCCACGATAGCCGATGGGGTTGACATTCCCCCAGTAACCCTCATGTTGCGGATGTACTTTAGGGTCGCCATACACTTCGCTGGTTGAGGCCAGAAGAAAGCGGGCTTTTTTGGCTTTGGCCAGCCCCAATGCTTTATGGGTTCCCAAAGAGCCTACTTTCAGCGTCTGAATAGGCATCTCCAGATAGTCGATAGGGGAAGCCGGGGAGGCGAAGTGCAGGATCAGATCCAGCGGCCCGTCTTCCCGGATGTAGTTTGTTACGTCTTGGCGGGTAAAGCTAAAATCGGGCCGTTCCATCAGGTGCTCAATGTTTTGCTTCGAACCCGTACTCAGATTGTCTATGCAGATCACTTCGTATTCCTCTTTCAGCAGGCGTTCACACAGGTGTGAACCCAGAAATCCGGCGCCTCCTGTAATAAGTGCTCTTGGTTTAGACATTGATGGCGGGACGACCTACACTGATATATTTGATGTTGGCTTTGCGGGCTCGTTCCAGGTCATAGAGGTTACGCCCGTCGAAGATAACGGCGTGTTTCATGTGATCCTGGAAACGGTCGATGGTGGGCCGGCGGAACTCGTTCCACTCGGTACATATGACCAGCGCATCGATGTCTTTGAGTGCCTCCCGCTGATTGCTCACAAAGGTGGTAGCTGCCAGCACCTCATCGCTGGTGGCGGCTTTAAAGGTTTCGGTCGCCTCCGGATCGTAGGCGAGGAGCCGGGCGCCGCGCTTTACCAGTTCTTCGGCAATGTACAGCGAGGGGGCCTCGCGCACATCGTCGGTCTCCGGCTTGAAGGAGAGCCCCCAGATGCCGAAGGTTTTGCCGGAAAAGTCGGTAGTGTCGTAAAACTCCTCCATCTTACGGATGATGGAGACTTTCTGCGCTTCGTTTACGGCCATCACCGAACCTAAAATTTGAAAATCGTAGCCGTTCTGGCCGGCCGTGTAGTGGATGGCCTGTACGTCTTTGGGGAAGCAGCTGCCCCCGTAGCCGATACCCGCAAACAGAAACCGCTTGCCGATACGCGAGTCGGTGCCTAGTCCGCGGCGCACCTGGTCGACGTCAGCTCCCAGCCGCTCACAGACGTTGGCCACTTCGTTCATGAAGGTGATCTTGGTAGCCAGCATGGCGTTGGCCGCGTATTTGGTTAGTTCGGCGCTGCGCTCGTCCATTACCAGTATGGGATTGCCGCTGCGCACAAACGGCTCGTACAGCGTAGTCATGATCTCGGCGGCCCGTTCGCTGGAGGTGCCGATAACCACGCGCTCGGGCTTCATAAAGTCCTCAACGGCAGCCCCTTCGCGCAGAAACTCCGGATTGGAAACCACATCAAAGTCTGCATCGGTGGTGGCGGCTATGGTTTTCCGCACCTGCTCGGCGGTACCCACGGGAACCGTGCTTTTATTCACGATGATCGTGTAGCCGGTGATCAACTCTCCCAGCTGTCCGGCCACCTTCAGCACAGCCGAAAGGTCGGCCTGCCCGTCGGCGCCGGGCGGGGTGGGAAGACACAGGAATATGATCTCGGCCGTCCGGGCCGCCTCGGCCAGCTGGGTAGTGAACTTAAGCCGCCCCTCGCGTATAGAACGCTCGAATATGGTTCGCAGGCCCGGTTCATATATGGGAATCTCGCCGGCCTGCAGCCGTTTTACCTTGTTCTCGTCTATATCCACACAGGTGATGTTGTTGCCGGAATCGGCAAAACAGGTGCCTGTAACCAGGCCTACGTACCCCGTTCCTACTACCGTTATATTCATGAACTACCGTTCTATCTTTTTTATTTCGAGTTTCAGTTTGCCGGCGGGCACTTCTACTTCCACCGTTTCTCCCAGTTCTCTTCCCAAAATAGCCTGGCCTATGGGAGATTCTACAGAGATTTTATTTTCTTTGAAATTCGCTTCGTCTTTAGATACCAGAGTATACTTTACTTCCCGCTTTATCTTGTGATTGTAGATGGTAACGGTAGAAAGCATGTAGGCTTTATCCGTATTAATATCTTTTTCATCAAGTATGCGGGCATTGGAGAGGGCGGTTTCCAGCTCGGATATCCGTTTTTCAAGCATGCCCTGTGCTTCTTTTGCGGCATCATATTCTGCATTTTCACTCAGGTCTCCCTTTGCACGAGCTTCGGCAATGGCATCGGCAACTTCTTTCCTCCCCCGCGACTTCAGATCCTTTAGTTCAGCTTCCAGCTTTTCATAGCCATCACGTGACAAATAATTTTTCTTCACAGCACATCCTCTTTAGTTTCGGAATCACAAAAAACAGATTAAATGAGTGTATTGATTATATAAGAATGTCAGCCCTGGGCTGACATTCTATTTCCTTGTAAGAGGCCTAAAATACTATCTAAAAGACTCTAAAACCAAATATAATTTTGGTATCTTAAGGCCTCAAAAAACCAGTTCAAACAGCCCGGAAGAGGCGATATGCCTACAGAAAAACTCTCGACAAAACAGATCCTGGAACACAACCAGTCCCGGCAGGCGCCCGCCAGACTTCGCAACATGAAAGTATTGCTGCATAACGTTCGCAGCATGCACAATGTGGGAGCCGCTTTCCGTTGCGCCGATGCGTTTGGCATCGGAGAGTTACTTCTTTCCGGCTTCACCCCCACCCCTCCCCGCCCTGAAATTTCCAAGACGGCCATCGGAGCCGAAGCGTTTGTTCCATGGAGGCAGATAACCAGACTCCGCGATGAACTGGATGATCTGAGGAACAGCGGCTACATCTTTGTGGGATTCGAACAGACAACCGATAGTATTGATCTGCCCGATTACCATCCCCCTAAGGGCAAGAATCTGTGCCTGATATTCGGAAATGAAGTAACCGGACTCGATGAAGATATGTTCCCGGCCATCGACACATTTGTAGAGATTCCTCAATATGGGCATAAACATTCCCTCAATGTATCGGTAACCGTGGGGGTGGCTCTTTACGCCATGCTCCAAAAGTTCTGGGCGTCATAAAAAATGACTTCCTCTACGTGAGTTCGAGAAAGTCGCCCCTCGAGGGGAGACTTTTCTTGCCTGATATAAAATCATCATTTTTAAACTCACGCTGTTCTACAATCCATATTTGCTATTATTCAACCGATCCTCTTATTTTCGCCGTTTAAAACAGACTAACTTATTGCATATTTCTTATCGCATATCCGGCAAATATGAAATACCTTAGCTATCCGGATATACTAATCACATAAGATCCTTCATGCCGAAACGAACACTGGTTACTTCTGCACTGCCTTACGCTAACGGCCCCATCCATCTGGGGCATCTGGCCGGAGCTTACTTACCTGCCGATCTGTTTGTTCGTTATAAACGGCTGAAAGGTGAAGACATCGTCTATATCTGTGGCTCAGACGAACACGGGGTTGCCATTACCATGGCCGCGGAAAGCGCGGGAGTCTCTCCTCAGGACATCGTTGACAGATACCATGCGATGAACAAGCAGGTATTTGAGCAGATAGGCATCTCGTTCGACTATTACGGGCGAACCAGCTCACCCACACATTACGAAACAACCAAAGAACTGTTCCTGGAACTTTACGAACAGGATATTTTTATCAGAAGAACCGAAGAACAGCTGTACGATGAAGAGGCACAGATGTTCCTGCCCGACCGGTATGTGAAAGGAACCTGTCCCAACTGCGGATATGAGGAAGCGTACGGAGATCAGTGCGAGCGGTGTGGTACCTCGCTCTCTCCCACCGATCTGATCGATCCTAAAAGTGCCATTACCGGTGAAATTCCGGTCAGGAAAGAAACCGAACATCTCTACCTGCCATTGGGAGATCATCAAAAGCGGCTCGAGGAATGGCTGGACAGCCGGGAAAACTGGAAACCCAACGTCATGGGTCAGGTGAAAAGCTGGCTCAATGAAGGGCTGAGCGACCGCGCGATGACAAGAGATCTGGATTGGGGGGTGCCTGTACCGGTAAAAGGATTCGAGAACAAAGTACTCTACGTCTGGTTCGACGCCCCTATCGGTTACATCTCCGCAACCAAGGAGTGGGCCGCACAGCAAGGGTCCCCCGACCTGTGGAAAACATACTGGCAGGATGATGATACAGATCTCATCCACTTTATAGGCAAAGACAATATCGTTTTCCATTGCATCATTTTTCCTATACTGCTAATGCTCGAAGGCAAGTATGTGCTTCCCAAAAACGTGCCCGCTAACGAGTTCTTAAATCTGGAAGGAAAGAAACTTTCCACCTCCCGGGGCTGGGCGGTCTGGTTGCATGAATACCTGGAAGATTTTGAGCCTGACCTTCTGCGCTATGTGCTGGGAACCATCCTTCCGGAGACCAAAGACTCCGACTTCTCATGGACCGATTTCCAAAATAAGGTAAACAGCGAACTGGCTGATATTCTTGGCAATTTTGTTTTCAGGACCATCTCTTTTACCGACAGTTACTTTGAGGGAAAAGTACCGGAGCTGGTAAATCCCTCCGGGCAAGACCGGGAAGCCCTGGCTCAGATAGCAGCTCAAAAAACAAAGATTGCATCCAATTATGAGCGGTTCCGCATCAGGGAGGCCATATCAGAAACGATGAACCTGGCCCGCATCGGCAATAAGTACTTTACCGAAATGGAACCCTGGAGAACGCGCAAAGAAAACCCCGAGAAATGCGGTAACACGCTCCATGTGTGCCTTCAGCTGGTCGCGGCGCTCTCCCTGTTATTTGAGCCGGTGTTGCCTCATAAAATGAAACGGCTCCGCAGCCAGCTGGGAGTCAGTGAAGATCTCAAATGGGATGAAATAGATGACGGTATATTACCATCGGGCTCATCTGTAAGCAAAGGAGAAATACTGTTTAACAAAATAGATGATGAGGTAGTGGAAGAACAACTCAACAAATTAAAAGAAAAGGCCGAAGCCGCTCAATCCGGTAAAGAAACAGAATATAAACCTCTCAAAGATGAGATACAGTTCGATGACTTTCTGAAACTGGATATCAGGGCCGGGCGGATTACCGCTGCAGAAAAAATAAAAAAAGCCGATAAGCTGCTGAAACTAACGGTAGATATGGGTTTTGAGGAACGAACCATTGTATCCGGAATAGCCAAACATTTTGAACCGGAAGAATTGACGGGACAAATGGTATGTGTACTGGCGAACCTGCCTGCAAAACCTTTAATGGGTGTTGAAAGCAACGGAATGATACTGATGGCAGAAGAAGCCGACGGAAGCCTGAAGTTCATTGAAACCGATGCGGAACCAGGAAGTGTGATCTCTTGATGCATACCACAACTAAGACATTTTCCGTATTCTTTGGAATTTGATTTTTTGTAAGTATTCTTCCCGAGTTACATTTTATGATCAATACGCTGAGTGGTTTAGTATAATCTGATATAATCCATTTATAAAGCTAGCTCATTACTATATTGCGACGGAATCCACCCTTCAATCTCCTCCCTGTACCGACCGGATGGGACAAAGTATCTCTTTGAGGAAATGGGGGATGGATTGGCATAATGCGCATAACACCGTGATCCAGCCATTCAATGTGTTTAATGGTCATTGCATTACACCTAACAACCTGGTATTAATTTGAAAGGAGATCCTTTTTGGCAGAATCGAACACAACAGCACGGGGTAACTGGAATTCAAAACTGGGATTTATACTTGCAGCGGCGGGATCTGCGGTGGGACTGGGTAATATATGGAGATTCCCGACCGAAGCGGCATCCAACGGCGGCGGCGCCTTTCTGGTCATCTACCTGATCTGTTGTTTTCTCCTTGGCTTCCCGGTTATGATGGCCGAAATAAGTATAGGAAGAAAAACGGGTAAGAATCCGGTTGGCGCTTTCAGGGCCTTAAGCAGTAATAAATTCTATTCGCTCATAGGCATATGGGGTGTGTTGTGCGGGGTTATGATTCTCTCCTACTATACCGTTATTGCCGGCTGGACCGTCAGCTTTGTCTTTGAAGAAATATTTTATTTTGCACAGATGCCTGAAACAGCGGCATGGATTTCAGACACAGGAAGTGGCTGGCTGAATGCTTTATTTGCCACTCTTTTTATGGGAGCTACCATCTCCATTATTCTCGGTGGTGTAAGTGAAGGTATAGAGAGGGCCACCAAAACCATGATGCCCCTTTTGCTTGTTATACTTGTGCTTCTGATTATTTATGTCATCACCCAGCCCGGTAGTGAAAAAGGCTTATCGGTGTATCTCCAACCTGATTTATCTAAAATCACCCCTTCGCTGATATTCAGTGCTATGGGGCAGGCCTTCTTCTCTCTTTCTTTGGGTATGGGTGCGCTTATCACCTATGGCTCCTATCTTAGTAAAAAGGAAAACATTCCCCAGGCAGCGGCTATGATTACCGGCCTGGATACCTCGATAGCCTTTTTGGCCGGTTTGCTTATCCTCCCCACCATGTATATAGCACAGAGCCAGGGCATTCATATTTTTGAAGGAGATGAGCTTATTGCAGGGCCAGCTCTCATCTTTCAGGTGCTTCCGCAGCTTTTTCATGAAATAGGGGGAGTGCTCGGACTCATTGTTGGCGCCACATTCTTCATACTGCTGAGTATTGCCGCCCTGACCTCTACCATTTCCCTGCTGGAGGTTCCTGTTTCCTACGTGATAGACGAACATGGCGTACAGAGAAAAAAGGCTGCTATAAGTATAGGTTTGGGAATTCTTGTCGTCTCGCTTATCATCTCCTTCAACACTTCATTGATCGGTAGCATAGACTTTATATTCAGCCAGATCGGCCTTCCCTTAGGCGGTATTCTTATTTGTCTTTTCCTAGGCTATGTATGGAAAACAGAAAATGCATTGGAAGAACTGAATTCCGGTAACCCGGAATTTAAAAGTTCGTTACTGGGTAAAGTATGGAAGCTGTTAGTGATGGTTGTATGTCCCGTAGTTATACTCTATAACCTGTTGTCAGCCTTGGGCACTTTTTAACCTGCATGGTTCAGAAACCTTTACAGAACGCCATAAGTCAATTTGTATCAATACACTACGTTAAGTCAACCAAATATAAAGCACAAACAACCAGATTTACGGGTGAATAACCCGGCTTGGTTCTTGTTATCCTAACCCACACATGGTATTTTTGACCAACTTAAATTTGAAGGACGTAAAATCATCATATGGCAAAAATTTCTACCTCTGATTTTAGAACAGGAATGGTAATCGAGGTCGAAGACGAACTCTATTCCATTGTCGATTACCAGCATGTCAAACCTGGTAAAGGCGGGGCGTTTATCCGCACCAAACTCAAAGGAGTTGTCAGCGACAAGACTGTTGAAAAGACATTCCGGTCGGGAGAGAACCTTATGGAGGTACGCGTTGAACGGCATCCCTATCAGTTTCTCTATGCCGAAGGAAATATGTTCTTTTTCATGCACGAAGAGACATATGAACAGATCCCCGTTGAGCAGTCTCGTGTGCAAAAACCGGAGTTTATCACCGATGGGCAGATTTGCACTCTGGTTGTCGATGTAGACAACGACCGCATATTGTATGCAGAGCCGCCGGATCATATCATTGCCAAAGTGGCCAAAACCGATCCCGGACTGCGCGGAGATACGGCTCAGGGAGGAAGTAAGCCGGCAACACTGGAATCGGGGGCCGTTGTTCAGGTTCCCTTGTTCATCAGTGAAGGCGAAGAAATAAAAGTAGATACCCGCACTTCCGAATATATTGAACGAGTAAAATCTAATTAATCTATACTATGGACTTAAAACTCATTAAGAACCTTCTCACTCTCATTGCCGAAAGTGAAGTAGATGAAGTTTCTATTGAAGAAGGTGACTTTAAAATTAAGGTGAAGAAGCAAGCCGATCAGGCGCAACCGGCCTACCCTCCCATGCCTTTACAGTATCAACTGCCGGCAGCGGTTCAACAACAACCTGCCCAGGCCCCACAGGTCAACCCGCCACAGACAGGCGGAGGCGAAGCTGCTAATGCTGAACCCAAAGAAAATGTTCAGGGCAAAGTGATCAAATCTCCCATTGTAGGAACATTTTACCGGTCTCCTTCACCTGATGCCGAACCATTTGTTCAAGTTGGCGACCAGGTAGAGAAAGGACAAACACTCTGCATTGTGGAGGCCATGAAAATTATGAATGAAATTGAATCGGAGTTTTCAGGAGAAGTAACCAAAATACTTGTTGAAGATGCCGAACCGGTTGAATACGACCAACCATTATTTATAATAGGTTAATCAAACATCATACATGTTTAATAAAATACTGATTGCCAACCGGGGCGAAATAGCTCTACGTATCATCAGAACCTGCAGGGAAATGGGCATTAAAACGGTAGCCGTCTACTCTACCACCGATCAGGACAGTCTCCATGTCAAATTTGCCGACGAAGCTGTTTGCATCGGGCCCCCTCCCGGAAAAGACAGTTATCTTAAAATCCCCAGTATCCTGGCTGCTGCTGAAATAACCAATGCCGAAGCCATTCATCCGGGCTACGGTTTCTTAGCCGAAAATGCCGGATTCTCCCGCATTTGTGCCGAGCACGACCTCAAGTTCATCGGCCCTTCTCCGGAAATGATCAATGCGATGGGCGATAAAGCCATTGCCAAAAAAACAATGATCAAAAATAAGGTTCCGGTAGTTCCGGGCAGTAACGGTGTGGTAAATAATTTTAAAGAAGCCCAGAAAATTTGTAAGGAGATAGGTTATCCTGTTATCATCAAGGCATCGGCTGGTGGTGGCGGGCGCGGCATGCGTCTGGTATATGAAGAAAAGGACCTCAAACAGGCGTTTGACACCTGCAGAAATGAAGCTGAAGCTGCGTTTAACAATCCTGCCGTCTACATTGAAAGATTCGTGGAAAACCCACACCACGTAGAGATACAGGTACTTGCCGATCAGCATGGCAATGTTATCCATCTTGGGGAAAGAGATTGTTCACTGCAGCGCCGCCACCAAAAAATACTGGAAGAAGCCCCATCCCCGCTTATGACGCCCGAACTGCGGCAAAAAATGGGCGAGGCGGCTGTGAATGCTGCACGCTCCGTGAATTACGAAGGGGCAGGAACCGTTGAATTTCTGGTAGATGACGACCTGAACTTCTACTTTATGGAGATGAATACCCGGATTCAGGTTGAACATCCGGTAACCGAAGAGATTACCAACTACGATCTTGTGGCCGAGCAGATTAAGGTAGCCGCGGGAGAAAAGATCGAGAACAAACCGCTGAAGATGCGGGGGCATGCCATAGAGTGCCGTATCAACGCTGAAGATCCGGAGCATAACTTCCGTCCTTCGGCGGGTACCATAACGGTGTTTCATACACCGGGCGGGCACAGCGTAAGGGTAGATACGCACGCCTATGCAGGCTACAAAATACCGCCTCATTATGATTCTATGATCGCCAAGCTCATTGTCAGTGCCGACAGCCGGGAAAGTGCTATCAACCGCATGCGCAGGGCACTCTCGGAATTTGTTGTTGAAGGCGTTAAAACAACCATCCCCTACCATCTGCAGCTGATGGATGATGAGAACTTCCGGAAGGGTACGTTCAGTACCAAATATCTGGAAAACGAATTTACCTATAAACCCGAAACCTGAGATTCGTTATCATGAATTATCCTGACGACCTTAAATATACACGAGAACATGAGTGGATCCGCGATAATGGAGACGGAACCGCAACGGTAGGTCTTACCGACTTTGCCCAGAGTGAACTCGGCGATATCGTATTTGTGGAGCTTGAAGATACAGGCACTGCTTTAGACCAGGAACAAGTATTTGGCACAGTGGAAGCTGTAAAGACCGTTTCTGAACTCTTTGCCCCGGCTTCGGGCGAAATTACAGAGGTAAATGAACAGCTTGAAGATGAGCCTGAACTGATCAATGACGACCCTTATGGCGAAGGCTGGATGATCAAACTAAAGCTGAGCGATCCTTCTGAGCTGGACAATCTGATGTCTGCCGACGACTACAAAGATATTATTGCCTGAGCCGGACTTATCTGTAAAAAACCAGAGAAATTAACGCAATACGCAGTACACGTTAAACAATTTTGTGTCGTGTATTGCGTATTCCTTCACTGGCAGCATATTATATATAGTTAATAGCATTACAACCCGTACTTTCATGCAACACCGACCCGAAGAGTGGATTCTTATTCTCGACTACGGTTCACAATATACCCAGCTTATTGCCCGCCGCATCCGTGAGTATAACGTATACTGCGAGATTCACCCTTACAACAAAAACCTATCGGACTTTAAAGACAACCAGCCGGGCGGCATCGTTCTTTCTGGAGGTCCCCGCAGCGTAAACGATGCCGACGCCCCCACGCTGAATAAAGAAATTCTCAGCCTGGATGTCCCTATTCTCGGTATTTGCTACGGGCTTCAGCTCCTGGCCCACCACAATATTCCGGGATCGGTAGAACAAGCGGAAAAACGTGAATTTGGCCGATCGGAACTGATAGTAGACGATGGCTCCGATCTGTTTGCCGGTATACCGCAGGAGTCTGTAGTTTGGATGAGCCACGGAGATCACATAAAAGAACTCTCTAAACAGTATAAGATCATCGGTCATACGGATAACGCGCGTGTGGCAGCAGTCAGACACTCAGAAAAACCTGTCTTCGGCGTCCAATTCCACCCCGAAGTTGTTCATACAGTCTATGGCAAACAAATCATAAAGAATTTCATCTATACTATCTGCGGGTTGTCAGGAACCTGGACCCCCGAATCCTTTATCGAGTCAGTCGTACAAGAGGTCCGGGCACGGACGGGTGAAGACCGTGTGCTATGTGCTCTTTCCGGAGGGGTCGATTCTACAGTGGTAGCCACCCTTATTCATCGGGCTATTGGCGACCGGCTGCAGTGCATATTTGTAGATAATGGCTTATTGCGTAAAAATGAATTCCGGGATGTACTGGCAGTCTACAAAAAAGACCTCCATTTGCCGGTTAAAGGCATTGATGCTTCAGATCTGTTCTTGTCAAGGCTGAAAGGGGTTTTTGACCCGGAAGAGAAGCGCAAGATCATCGGAAATACGTTTATCGATGTTTTTGAAGATGCCATTGCCCACGATCATTCATTCAAATACCTGGCTCAGGGTACCCTGTACCCCGACGTAATTGAAAGTATTTCCTTTAAGGGTCCTTCGTCCACTATTAAGTCGCACCACAATGTAGGCGGGCTGCCGGAGGAGATGAACCTCGATCTCATCGAACCGGTACGCGAACTGTTCAAAGATGAAGTGCGAAACGTTGGCCGGGCACTCGGAATACCAGAGCATTTCATTAACCGGCACCCTTTCCCCGGCCCGGGGCTGGGCATCCGGGTTATTTCCGACGTTACCAAAGAAAAACTGGATATGCTTCGCGAGGCCGATGATATATTTATCAGCGAGCTGAGAGAACAAGGTCTTTATGATAAAGTATGGCAGGCTTTGACTGTTTTGCTGCCCGTTCAGAGTGTCGGGGTTATGGGGGATGAGCGGACGTATGAGTATACAGCCGGGTTGCGCGCAGTGACCAGCGTAGACGGAATGACGGCAGACTGGGCCCATCTTCCCCACCCTTTTCTTGCCAGGGTTTCGAATCGTATCATCAATGAAGTACGTGGCATCAACCGCGTTGTGTACGATGTGAGTTCCAAACCACCATCAACCATTGAGTGGGAATAAGCTGGAGAATCAGAAGTTGGAGAATACAACATACCTGCGGTGGTTTGTACCACAGATTGCTCATTGTCTGTTGCCCGGTTTCAATCACCTGCCGGTCCACCAATAAGACAGAACATTTTATTCCGTTAGTTGTTACACTGGCAGTACATTATTTAAACAAATATTATCTCATATGATAAACACCGTCAACGTTTCACCGGCAGTTTACCGCTTCTTATGTGGATGTATTGTACTTTTATTGGGGCTATGTACCCCCACACTTACCTCTGCACAAAATTTTGATGAAGGAGTACAACTGTATCAGCAGGGTGATTACCGGCAAGCTGCCGAAGTATTTAATGAAATCGACTCGCCCGAAGCGCTGTTGTTTGCAGGTAAAAGCTACTTTAGTCTGGGGGAATATCTAAAGGCTCAGACTTATCTCATGGATGTTATAAACAGCGCCGAATCGAAGAATGTATACCTGGAAGCCCTCTATACCCTGGCGCTTTCAGAATTTCAGCTAAAACAATTCGGAAGAGCTCTGGAGCATCTGCATCTGCTCTCGCAGGAAGAGATACGAACACAAATTGTTACCGACGGCCTGCGGCTCTACAATGATATCCTGGGTTTTCTTACTCTCAATCAACGTAAAGAGGCTTTTCAGTCAGTGCCGGATGCCAAAATACGTTATGATCTCATTCGCTCGGCCTTCGGCAGGGTAGATTATTCTACAGCAAAACTACTACTGAACGAGTACAGAAATACCTTAGCCGCCGGAGATACGCTGAACGCCAGGGTTAAGGATCTCAGCGAACTTCTTGCCGACTCAGCCGCTTATTCCAGGAGGGCAGCTTTTGGCAACCGGCTTCGGGCTCCCAATGGTATTGTTTATAACATCGGCGCGGCTCTTCCGCGGTATCATCCCTCCAACAGAGAATTCAGTATTGCCCAGGGTCTTTACAATGGGTACCTGCTTGCCGCAGAAGAGTTCAATCAGCGGAATTCCGGTAAAAAAGCTTTTATCAGGTACAGCAATACAGGCGTCGATACCGATTCTTCTGCCTACGCGCTTACCAATCTTGCCTGGAACTATCAGGTCGACGCTATTTTAGGGCCTTTGTTCTCTAAACCGGCTCAAAAAATGGCAGAACTGGCCGAATTGTATCAGATACCCATGCTGGCTCCCCTGGCAAACTCCGATACGCTCAATTCCGATAACCCTTATTTTTATCAGGCTAACCCCACCTTTGCATCACACGGCCGTAAAATGGCCCAGTACGCCGTGCAGGAACTGCGGATGGACACCATAGCCGTGCTGGCAGAAAAGAATTCCCTGGGAGCTTCATCAGCTTACACCTTCCGCGACGAGGCCGAAAAGCTGGGAGCTCATATTCCCTACTTCTTCATAGAAGACCTCGCTTCCATAGGCTATGAGATCGGGGAATTCACCAAGTATTTTACGACAGACAGTATTCTGATCGATTCATTAAACTACCAGCAGGTAGATGGCATTTATGCCCCGTTTACCGGTCAGGCCGCGCCCACGCTTATCGATCTCACACTCGTAGACCTGCAGGGCATGAACAGCGACCTCACCGTTTTAGGTTCACAGGAATGGGGGATCATAGAAATACCGGAAAACCGCCTGACCGGCCGAACCGTATTTTTTACTGAAAGCTATCATACGGACGATACTAGTGAGCAGGTTGAACAGTTCAAGAGCGACTATACGGACCGCTTTGGCATAGAACCTAATCAGTTTTCGATGATCGGGTACGATGCAGCGGCGTTTTTGCTCAGAACCCTGGAAAGAGTAGAAAACCCGGCGCTGCTTAAGAATGCCCTGAAAAATCAACCCCTGTATGAAGGATTAATCAGTAATATTTACTTTGATGGCCAACATGTAAACCAAGAGGTAAAAGTATTCCAGTTAACCACTCAGGGGGCCCATCCTGTTCAGGATTAACCTCAACGGCCGGTTTTGAGGAGGGAAACGAGTTGCTCTTGATGCTTGATGGTCTGATTAGTTGTTCACCTAACCGTATTGCTTCTACGCTTATGGGCGCATAGGGACAACACCTACAGGCGTAGAAGCTATACGCTTACAGTGGTCTTTAAATGGCGGTTTTGTATAAAACAGTCAAGGCCATTAGTGGGGGCACCTTAACTACTCACATCACTCCCCCTGGCAACTGCAGCCTCACGCTCTCTTTTGATGCGGTACTGTTCGCGAATCCACTGCCTCCATTTGGCGCTCTCTTTTTTATGCTCATCAAACGTTTCTGTAAATACATGGGTACCTTCCGGGCTGGCCACCATATACAGATAGTTATGATCTTCAGGGTAGAGAGCCGCTTCTATGGAGCTGCCGCTGGGATTTGTGATCGGTCCGGGAGGCAAGCCTTTGTGGATATAGGTGTTATAGGGATGAGCCATCCTGTAATCTTCATAAAGGAGCCTCCTGCGCTCGTTAACGGCAAAGTTTACAGTGGGATCGGCCTGTAACAGCATTCCTCTTTTCAAACGATTCCAGTATAGTCCGCTTACTGTTGCTTTTTCCTCATTCTTATTAGCTTCCCATTCAATGATAGAAGCCAGAGCCAGGACCTCGTTCACAGTCATATCTAATTCCTCCATCCGTTCTTTGTAGCGATTATAAACAGCCTCGCGAAATTCTCTGAGTATCCGTCTGATAACCGTTTCAGGGGTTGAAGTCCAGTACAGCGAATAGGTATTAGGATACATCCGTCCAAGCAGCTCATCCGGCGAAATCTCCTCCTCAGCCAGAAATGAGCTGTCGGATAGGGTGTTTTTAATTGCTACAGAGTCGAACTGTAGCTGCTGGGAGAGGCTGCTGATGAGTCGCTCTTTAGTAAGCCCCGGCAATATGATGACCTTCACCGGGTCCTGGATTCCGCGGGCTATTCTGGACAGGAATACATCGTATGAATAAGTCCCTTCAACCTGATAATAGCCCTGCCTGAAGCTTCTCCAGCCCAACAGTTTGCCTGCCCAGATAACTTCCTCTTTGTCATTTATGACACCGGAATCGGCCAATATTTCGCTCAGCGATTCCAGGCCTACCGGTTCGGAGAGATAAATGTCTACCGGTTCATCCGAAGAGATTGCTTTGGAATTGGTAAGTCGTGAAATTCTGGAACCGGCAATAAGCACGATAACGGCCATGCACAGGGCCGTCCCAATGATAAGGTCTGACTTTGTTACCGATATTGCTCGCAATAATTTCACGTATACCCTTACCCTTCTGTAGCGTTAATGTTCATAGGCTTAACGACAGTAAAATATACTATTCTAATTATATAATCTAACTATCTTCGCTGAAGCTTCGCCAGCAGCCGAAGAATCTCCAGATACAGCCACACGAGAGTAATCATCAGGCCAAATGCCGTGTACCATTCAAAATACCCCGGCGCATTGCTTTGGGCTCCCTTCTCTATCAGGTCGAAATCCAATACCAGGTTCAGCGCAGCCACAACAACAACCACCAGGCTGAACACTATGCCTAATGTTCCGGAACCTGTAACCAGAGTCAGGTTAATCCCGAAGAATCCCAGAATAATACTGGCGAGGTATACAAGGAGAATACCTCCTGTCGCGGCCACAATTCCCATACGGAACCGCTGGGTAACTTCGATAAGACCCGAGCGGTAAATAAGCAACATAGCCGCAAAGATACCCAATGTAAGAATGATGGCATTAAAAACGATGCCGCCATAGGCGCTGGCATAGATCACGGATATAGCTCCCAGGAAAAGGCCTTCTAAAGCCGCGTACAGCGGAGCCGTTACAGGCGACCACTCTTTTTTAAAAATAGTAATAATAGCTACAACAAAGCCTCCCAAGGCTCCCAACCAGAGAAACATTTGAGATGGCTGGTACCAGCTGATTGAGGCCCCTGCCAGGAGCAGAAGAAATAAAATGCCAATTTTATTGACAGTGCCGCTTACAGTCATGGTTCCTTCCCGGGGAACCGTTGTGCCTGCTTGCTGGAAAAGCTTTTCACTTAGTGTCGGGTTTCCTGATCTGTACATGCTTTTATCAATTAGTTTTGAATTCAGGTAAATATAGTAGCTATTAATGGTTTAAAACAACCGGTGTTACAGTTAGTTACTTCGTTAAATAGTATAAAGAGGCCACAAAAACACCAAACCACAAAATGATCCGTGCCTTTGTGTTTCTCTGGCACCTGGCAGGCCATCCGAAGGAATGATCGCGCCTTCCATATTAACGCACGGAACAAAGAATTCTTTTGTACCGAAACCTTCGTACTACCGATGCGTACCAACCCGGAAAAGCAACCGTTTGGATGCTTCACCAAGCACCAAATGCCCTATAAAAGCTTCCAGTCTCTGATCGGACGGAAGCTTTTCTTATCTCTATCCGGCCTGAATGGAGGGTACTCGCTCTTAACATATCCCGGGATAGAGTTGATTTGATCCACTGCTTTCCCGCTTACTTTCCCCGGTCATCTGCCGGCGGCGAATGACTTGCAGGAACACTGCCCCCCATTGGCTATTAAATAACGTTATGGCTTGCGGTTTCCATTCAGCCTGTTAGCTTATGGAAAAAGCTGGCGTATTTTTATGACATTACCTGTGTTTACTTGCAGGCATAGTTTTCCAAACCGCTGTTGTATACATCACACAAGGCCGATTACCGGTCTCTTATTCCCGAGGGTTTCCCTGACATGACCAATTCAAGACTCATCAGCGAAAAGTTTTCCGCCTATAAATCGCAGGCTAATGAGCTGTTAAAGAGGCTGCAGGATTTGACTATTGAGCTCAAAGCCGCTGAATTTCAAAAGACGGTGAGTAATCTGCGGTCGAATATCAATGACCCCCTCCTCTTTGTTGTGATTGGCGAAGTTAAATCCGGAAAGAGCAGCTTCGTCAATGCCCTGCTGGGTGCCGAAGTCTGCAAAGTGGCACCTGAACCGATGACCGATACCATCCAACAGATTGTCTATGGTGAAGAAGAGCACAAAGAAATACTAAGTAATGATTCAGTAAGGCTTTTCTACCCTGTCAATCTGTTAAAAGACATTGCAATAGTCGATACTCCCGGTACCAATACAGTAATAGAAAAGCACCACGAAATCACGAAGGAATACATTCCCAACAGCGACCTGGTCTTTTTTGTCTTTCCTGCCAAGAATCCACATACCAAATCTTCCTGGGATCTTCTTTCCTTTGTTGCGGATGAGTGGAAAAAGAATGTCGTATTTGTTTTGCAGCAAAAAGATTTGGCTAATGAAGAAGAGCTGAAGGTGAACCGGGAGAAGGTAAAAGAGTACGCACTGAACCAAGGCATGCGCGATCCCATTGTCTTTTCGACTTCTGCAGTGTATGAGAATGAAGGTAAAGACGGATCGGGTTTTGAATCCGTCCGGCAGTACATCCGCAAAAACATCGCCGGCGGCCAAAACCTGAAACTGAAGCTTCGGTCCATCCTGATCACCACAAATAATATCATAGATAAGATCGATTCCGAACTTGCCGACAGAAGAAAGGTGTATGAGTCTGACCTGAAGCTGGTAAACAGCCTTAAGCAGAGAATTGAAAGCAGTGAAAAACAGTCCCGCTATGAAATAGAAAGGCTGGCAGACAGGATCACCGGACAATATGAGCGTGTTTCCAGGGATCTTTTGCATGAATTTGAACGGGGATTAACACTCTTCTCACTCTTTAAACGGGGGTTCAAGAGTATCTTTTCCAAAGAGGAATCTATGGAAGGATGGCTGAATAATTTGCAGCATACATTCAGGGATAACCTGCACGATTCCATCGTAAAAATTGCCGAAGATGGTTCGGAACACTTTATCAATGGCATAAGAAGCCTGACAGATTCCCTTATAGATAAAATGAATTCTACCGACACTAAACGATACGACGGCACCGATCTCTTTTCGGTTACCATCAAGCGCAGGGAGAATCTCATCAATCAGGTAAAGGAGAATCTCCTGAAGCTCAGAAATGATGATAAACTAACAGCGCTGATCCAGAAGAGCAGCAACATACAGACCGGCCTGGCGGGCGGCAGCGCGCTAACGGTTGTGGGCGCCATTATTTTATTTTCTACGCATCTGGCTTTCTTCGACATCACCGGTGGGGTGTTGACCGCTGCCGGCCTGATCATCTCTTCCGGTTACACGGTTCTTAAGCGAAAAAAGATTATAAGTGAATTTGAACGAAACATCAGCAGCTCCAAAAGTAACTTCCGGGAAGAGTTGCTGAGCAATATGATATCCCATCTGGAAATCATCTATGAAGAAATACAGCGCTATTTTGTCGATTATTTCAGTCATGTTGAGAAAGAGGCTAAAGCCCAGGAGCAGTTTGAAGAAGCGATGCATCTCATCAAAAATGAATATAGAGAACTTAAAACCAGAGCTGATACACTCTGATACGGACACCACTTTATAAACAACGCCTGTCATGCTGAGCCTGTCGAAGCATCTCCCGGGAGCAAAGGATACGCATAACGGGGCACAGTGCCCCTTCTGTATGTGGGCCGGACACGTGCCCCATACCGGCACATCCTCGCTGACAGGGGGGATCTCTCGACGGAGCTCGGGATGACAGGCTCTTTATTCTATCACGGGCAGGAACATCCCGGCACTAAGAAAAGAATTGTAGTTAAGGTGGTTTGGTATGTACTCCTGTGGCCTCATTTCCTTACACCCGTTCACAAAGCAGATTGCAGTTTACGAAACTGCTGCTGTCCAACAGATAGTTTTGCAACTCTGTAAACTGTTCTGCATTGCGGATTGTACCGCTCTCCACCATATTTCTGTATTCAGATTCAATTATTTTTATACTAAATCCTGCAAATATCCGGTCGTATAACTGAATGGGTTCAAGACCAGAATTGATCATTATTTGCGGACAAAACTCCACTATAATTAGTTTAACTGCCTCCTGCTTCAGCATCTCAAACATTCCATCCAGAACGAGTATTTCCGCACCTTCCACATCTATTTTTACGCAGTCTACAGGGGCTTTGTCCAGGTAGAGCTCCCAGAACGAGTCAAGTTTAACAGAAGGGGCTTTTACTACAGAACGGCTTTGATAGTTGCCGGTATTTAAGATGCTGTGGCAGGATGAATGGCTGCTCAGGTGCAACTCAGAAATGGCATTTTTATCGGAAACAGCCATAGCTACAGGCACTACCTGTCGGTAGCCGGCAGTGTTTTTACAGAGACAGCAATAGTTTTCTCTTTCAGCTTCGAAGGCGATAACTTTTCCTCTTTCTTTCACTGCCTCAGCAAACAATCTGGAATAATAGCCTACATTAGCACCTACATCCAGCACAAGTGCATCTTCGTGAATCTTATCAATGACTTGATTAGTCAAATCGGGCTCGTAGGTTCCATCCGCTACACGCGCTCCTGATGTATGAGCCATATTTTCAGGGAATTCCCAGTTGTTTTTCCTTCGGTAATAATGAAATTGGAAGGTATTTTTGACTTTCTGTAATGGATTTATCACGGCATCGGAATGAAGTTTTTAAATAGAGATGATGGTACTGAAATCCGGATTTCTCCTGAGAGTAATAGTATAGAAGTTACCAGTCCTTCAAAACTGACTCTTGCGCAGACTACTTAATAGTTCTGAATTGAAATTTTAGAATTTCATTATACTGAGTTCACGCGAATTATTCTATTTTTTATGTATGCACCGGCTGGTTTGTTTGTCCATTAACAGACATCAGGCCAGCAATACTTGCAGGTTCTCTTACTGCGCTTTTTAATACGGAGGTCGCGAATAGAGTAAATAAACACAGATGATGCGATACATTCCATATTATTATCTGTGAAGATCGGTCTCGTCCGCCATATCCGCATTCCCCCATATGTCTCCATTGATCATGGATATGATGCCAGCAGGCTACCGATTTACCCAGTAACAACATATCCTGAAGCCAGCTCCCTGTAGCTGTCAATCTGTTCTTTCTGCCACTGCTCCCCTAAATTCAGCTCTTCTGCCATGAGTCTCGCCACTTCCGGGGCCATCTCCATACTGGCCCGGGCATCAAGCATCAGGGCTCTCATACGGCGCGCGAGAATATCTTCCACGGTATGGGCCATTTCATTGCGAACAGCCCAGATTACTTCGGCCTTTATATAAGGAAGGCGCGGATGCAGTAACCCGGTCCACTCCGGATGATCTTCGATAAGATTTTGAATGTTAACCCAATCTGAGCCGTAGACGTACAGATGGTCATTGTGGTTCACATTTTTTAGCCAGCCGTGAATACGCAAGTCGCCGGTTATACATTTTCGATTGTCAAGGCCCGCTACCAGAGCGGCTTTATCAATGGTGTCTTCGGCCATCTTGCGATAGGTAGTCCATTTACCGCCTGCAATGGTTACCAACCCGGATTTCGAGACCTGCAGGTAATGGCTGCGGGAAATATCTGCCGTGTTCTTTTCGGACGAAGCGTTTACCAGCGGCCGAAGACCGGCAAAGGCGCTCTGTATATCATCTATCGTGGGATCTTTACTCAGATAACGGGCGGCGTGACGCAGAATAAAATCCACTTCTTCCTGCAGGGGCCGCGGTTCCAATGACGGTTCATCCACAGGTGTATCGGTGGTTCCCACCACAACTTTATGGTGCCAGGGTACTGCAAAAAGCACTCTTCCGTCTTCGGTGTGTGGTACCATAATCGCAGAATCACCCGGCAGAAACTCCTTATTCAGTACCAGGTGAACTCCCTGAGAAGGGCTGACCAAGGAGGTACTATCCGGTTCATCCATCTGTAGTATAGAATCGGCAAAAATTCCGGTAGCGTTGACCACCGCACGGGCGTTGATCTCATACTCCTCACCGGTATCCACATCGGTTGCCCGGACACCGTCAATCAACCCATTCGATTTCATCAGGCCTGTCACTTTTATATAGTTGACAGGGATCCCCCCTTCATCCACAACTGTCTGTGCAAGGTTAACAGCCATACGGGCATCGTCAAACTGGCCGTCGTAATAGATGACGCCTCCCCGCAGGCCTTCGGCCTCCAGGGTTGGAATATGTTCCAGCGTCTCTTCGCGGGAAAGTCTTTTGGAAGGGCCAAGCCCCAGCTTGCCGGCCAGCAGGTCGTACACTTTCAGGCCTGCCCCATAGAAAGGGCCATTCCACCACTCATAACTCGGAACGATAAATGACTGATTGCTCACCAGGTGGGGGGCATTCTGCATAAGCAGCCCACGCTCGTGCAGCGCTTCAATGACCAGCGATACATCGCCCTGTTGCAGGTAGCGCACCCCCCCATGCACCAGTTTTGTGCTGCGGCTGGATGTCCCCTTGGCAAAATCGTGCTGTTCCAGCAACAGCGTTTTATACCCGCGCGAGGCTGAGTCTACAGCTGCTCCAAGGCCTGTGGCACCTCCTCCTATTACGACAATATCCCAATAACCACTGAAGCTTCTGAGAGCTTTGACCATTTCTTTTCTGTTCATCTAGTCTAGAAATTCAAACATTTATTTATCATATGTGGAGCCACTAAAACACAAAATTAGGAATTAGGAATCGGCCTCATCCATTCTTAATTCCTAATTCCCTGTGGGTGTTTTAGTGTCAAGAACTAATCTGTTAACGCATCAGGTTTTATCTTCCCAGTTTTTAGCTTTGCTTACGGCTTTGTCCCACTTATATAGCAGTTCATCTACTCTGCTTTTAGCCATTTTGGGTTCAAATCGCTTGTCGGCTTCCCATTGTCGCTCCAGCTCATCCACTCCTTTCCAAAATCCTGTGGCTAAACCGGCCAGGTAAGCAGCTCCCAAAGCTGTTGTCTCGAGTATTTTGGGACGCACCAGGGGTATGCCCAGAATATCGGACTGAAACTGCATCAGCGTATCGTTTGCTGTAGCTCCGCCATCCACTCTCAACTCTTTAATCTGTATTCCTGAGTCCAGTTCCATGGCGTTCAGCACATCACGGGTCTGAAAGGCAATCGACTCAAGCGACGCGCGGGCGATGTGCCCGGCCGTGCTCCCGCGGGTGAGGCCCACAATAGTGCCCCTCGCCCGCTGGTCCCAATGCGGGGCGCCCAGCCCTGAAAAAGCAGGAACCATATATACGTCGCCGTTGTCCTCTTCGCTCAGAGCCAGTTGCTCGATATCCGATGATTGCCTGATTAACCCCAGGCCGTCGCGGAGCCATTGAACTACCGCCCCGGCGATAAATATACTGCCTTCCAGCGCATAGGTTGTTTTTCCATTCTGCCGCCAGGCGGTTGTGGTAAGCAGGTTGTTCTCTGAGGTAATCGGCTCTTCACCGGTGTTAAACATGATAAAAGCACCGGTACCGTAGGTATTCTTAAGCATACCTGGCTGCAGGCACATCTGCCCGAACAAGGCCGACTGCTGGTCGCCGGCAATTCCGGCTATGGGCACTTCGTGGGCAAAGATAGTAGTCTTGGTCATGCCATACACTTCGCTTGATGATTTAACCTCGGGCAACATACTGTGAGGTATATCCATCAGTTCCAACAGTTCGTCATCCCATTGCTCTTCGTGGATGTTGTAGAGCATAGTCCGCGAAGCGTTGCTAACGTCGGTAATGTGACATTCACCTTTGGTGAACTTCCAGACCAGCCAGCTGTCGATGGTACCAAACAGAAGTTTTCCAGCCTCTGCCTTTTTTCGGGCCCCATCCACATTATCCAGTATCCATTTGATCTTGGTGCCTGAAAAATAGGCGTCGATGATAAGCCCTGTTTTCTGCTGAATCTTTTCGATCCACCCCTCCTCTTTCAATTTATCGCAATAGTCGGAGGTGCGGCGGTCTTGCCACACGATGGCGTTATATACCGGTTCTCCGGTCTCACGATTCCACACTACGGTTGTTTCCCGCTGGTTGGTGATGCCGATGCCGGCTATGTTTTTTCCATTGGCCCCGGCTTCCGTAATCGCCTCGGCCACCACTCCCGCCTGGCTGGCCCATATCTCATTGGCATCGTGTTCCACCCATCCGGGTTTGGGGTAATGTTGCCTGAACTCCCGTTGCACAACCGAGCGTATCGTGCCTTCCCGATCAAATATGATAGCCCGTGAGCTCGTGGTCCCCTGGTCGATGGCCAGTATAAATGTTTTTTCCATAACACCCCGTGTAAGTTGTTGAGTTCTGATTGATTTATTCCCTGACAACTAATGAGTGAAATCTGCTAAACCCCGGTGATACTGTCAACTGTGAAATGGATTCTATATCAACCGCCTTGCTTTCAGTCCCTCACACCTCTCCCCTTATGGCATTCCTTATCTCCTCATCGTACAACGCACGCAGTTGCTTATGTACCGGCTTAGATAAGGATTCCAGCTCTGATGCCTGTGCATTGCTCTGTGCCTGGTATACTTTCGAGGCGCCGGGAATGACCGTTGTTACTTCAGCGTGATCCAGAATCCACCGGATGGCCCATTGGGGCGTGCGTTCATCCGGAAGCATACCGGAAATCCTGTGTGAAAGCTCTACTCCTTTACGGAACTCAATGCCTGAAAAGGTTTCACCCACATTAAAAGCCTCTCCGTTGGCATTGAAATTCCGATGGTCCTGTTCCGGGAAGGTGGTGTTTCGATTAAAACGGCCGGTCAGTAAACCGCTGGCGAGCGGCACACGCGCGATAATGGCTACACCTTTTTCTTTAGCCCTTGTAAACACCTCATCCGCCAGATGCTGGCGAAAGATATTAAAGATCACTTGCAAGGATGCCAGCCCCTCCTGCTCCAGGCAGATCAGCGCCTCCTCAATGGTCTCCACACTGGCTCCCCAGTAGCGAATAAGGCCCTCCTCTTGCAGCGTTCTCAGATGGTCAAAGACGTCTCCCTTCTCCAACTCTTTCTTTGGTACGCAGTGCAACTGTTGAAGAAACAGCCTGGATACTCCCAGGCGCTCCAGAGAATCTTCGGTGTGTTGTTTCATATACTCATAGGTGAAATTCTGCGGCCATCCGTTAGCGGCGTCTTCCCGGCGGCCCAGTTTGGTAGCTATAAAAAACTCCCTATCCACATTTTTCAGAAACCGGGCGATCACCCGCTCGCTGGTTCCTCCGCCATAGATATCGGCGGTGTCGATAAAATTGCCTCCGTTGTCTGTGTAGGCCTGCAAAATCTGGAGGGCATCCTCTTCAGCCACTGCGCCCCACTCATCGCTTCCCAGCTGCCAGGTTCCCAGCCCTACCTCAGCCACGGATACATCCCTGAAAGATCTGAAGTTCATGAAGTATGGTTTTTGATTATATATTAGAAGATTCAGATAAATATTATATTTGATGTTTATAAGCAAATGGCATGAACCTGTTTACTCTTTAAATTTCCTGAAAAGGGAGACTGCTACATTCATACCTGACAGAACGTTCATTCTGTTCTGCCGGGACATCCCCTCCCCGGAGAACACGCTCTTTGAAGCTTAACTTTTGTTTAATACCTTACCGCTCCAAATTTTTAACTTCTACAGGCATAGTGAGTGGTTAGATAAAGATGCTAAACCGATAGCTGTCATCTGACCGCTGAGAGCTAATTTGAACCTATGAACGAACAACAAGCAGCCGGAAAATCACAACCTGTACTCCAGCTTCACAACGCCACCGTCTACCGCAGCAAACAGCGGATACTCCATCAGCTTTCGCTGCAGATTGACAAGGGGGAACACACCGCTATTGTAGGCCCCAACGGGTCGGGTAAATCCACCCTTATCAAACTGCTCACCTATCAGCTTCATCCCGTAACATCCGAAGACGGCATTCCGCCCATTCGCGTATTTGGGAAAAACCGGTGGGATGTCGCCGAACTGCGGCGCCGCGTAGGCATCGTTTCTTCAGACTTTCAGTATTATTTTCTGAATAACATTAAGAAGGGCCGGATTACGGGGGTTGATGTGGTGGTGTCGGGCTTCTTTTCCAGCCTGCAGCTGTTTCCTCATCAGAAGATAACCGGGGCAATGCGCGAACAGGCCAGGGCAACCCTGGAGCGTATGGACGCCGCCTATCTGGCCGATACCCTGTTCCGAGAGATGTCTGCCGGCGAGGCCCGCCGTGTACTGATTGCCCGCTCTCTGATCACCTCGCCCGAGGCACTGGTACTGGATGAACCCACCACGGCCCTCGATTTTGTAGCCCGCCATAACTGTATGGAGTTGATCCGGAGTTTGGCTCAGCAAGGTACCACCATCATACTAATCACTCACCATATCGACGAAATCATCCCCGAGATTGAAAGGGTCATTCTGCTTAAAGATGGCGAAGCGGTCTACGACGGACCCAAGGAGACCACACTAACCGCAGAGAATCTGAGTGATACCTTTGGCCATCCTGTAGGCCTGCATCGCCACAACGGCATGTATAGTGTGCGGCTAGATGGTGCACAGGCGGATTGAAGGGCTATATGAGAAAGTAACGCAGCCGTGGATTTACGTGGATGGGTACAGATAGCCTGATCTCGCAGATTTTATGCGAACTGTATGCCGTTCTGTTTACATTTTTGAAGAATACTGTTTAAGGAATTCAACTAATTCTTTCTTTTTTACTTTCCCACTTGCTAAACAAGGTTATTATTTACATTCCAATCCTGCAACGCATAAATGGCTTGTGTTATGTTTATAAGCTAAATTCCCTGTAATTAAAACAATAATCCGTGATAAAAACCATGACACGAGCTGCCGTTTCCGTCTTAGGCCTTTTGGTTTTGGGCTATCTGCTCATTCTGGGATGGTATTACATCAATCAGGAGCAGCTGATCTTCCGCCCCTCTAAACTTGATGCTGCTTTTGAATTCACCTATTCCCTTCCGTTTGAGGAGGTCACCGTTACTGCAGAAGACGGCGCCGAATTGCATGGCTTGTTGTTCAGGGCAGACAGCGCCAGGGGCCTGGTCTTCTACCTGCATGGAAACGCCGGGGCGCTGGACCGCTGGGGACATGAAGCGGATCTCTTTGTAGAACATGGCTTCGATACCTTTATCATGGACTATCGGGGATATGGAAAGAGCACCGGTACCATCACCAGCGAACAGCAGTTTTTCAACGATATCGATACGCTGTATCAGCATATATCGGCAAGGTACCCGGAGCAACCGGTAATCATCACCGGCTACTCTATCGGAACCGGGCCGGCGGCCTGGCTGGCGCGGAAATACAGCCCCGAACTGCTCATCCTGAAGGCGCCTTACTACAGTATCCCCGACCTCGCCGCAGATCTGTATCCATTCCTGCCCGGCTGGCTGGCCAAGTACCGTTTTGCCACCCACGAATACCTGCAGGAGGTGGATTCAAAAGTAGTCATTTTCCATGGCGATGAAGACGGGTTGATCCGGCTGGATGCTTCCCGCAGGCTTCAGTCCTATTTTGCCCGAGGCGATACCCTTATCGTCCTCCCCGGACAAGGCCATAACGGCATTCGGGACAACCAGATCTATCGGAAGCATGTAGGCAGAATGCTGGAACATGTTTCCGGCAGGTAACGTACAGCTGTATTGGGGAGTAAAATACACCTGTGCATTAGTCTGCGCGTGTATGCAGCCCTGCTATTGCCTGGACGTCCGTCATTACTTGCCAGGAGATTCCTGATTTAGGGGTGAACTATACAGTGTTCCATTATTCTGAATTCAGAATTCCTTCCAATAAAGACCAGATCTCGATTACCGGCACAGCATCCATGCAGAAACCCTAAGGCGCTATCCACCCCCCCGGCCACTCTTTATCGGAATTCTGCCGGGTAAACTGCAGGCGCAGATGCTCTTTCCCTTTCAGCTGGAGAATTTGCAGGTGATACGGTTTAAAGATAAGCACGCCAAAATGTTCATCGGTATACTCCTCCGGCCAGGAATAAGCTTCTACCGGCTCGGATATAGGCGTACCTGGACGCACCAGCGGCGTGTACGCTTTTCTTGCCGGACCGTGAACATCCTGCTTCCAGTACTGTGAAGCGACCTCATCGTTGTGGTGCAATTCTGCTTCGGCTTTCATGGTTACCTGAACTTTGTGGCGGTCGTGCCAGAACAGAAGTGTGGCTTTGTTGAGCGAGGACAGATCTGCGAATTTAGAGGTACGGACATCGGTATAAGCCAGCAGAGATTTATCTTTTCTCACCTCCCGCAGAATTACCATACGGATATTGGATTCTTGCCGATCTTTATCGAAGGTAGCCAGCGACATGTAGCGAAACGGATGGCGGCTGTCGGAAGAGCTCTGTTTCAGCTCATTGAAAATGGAATGGAAAGCTTGTTTCGGTTCTGTGTGCGATTTAATGAGCATGTACTGATAGTAATATTTATGATTCTTAATTGGCTTGAATCCGGAATGGCTACCGGCTAATCCCTAACCGCCGGAATATACGAAGACTTTTCTCCCTTTCCGGTGAAATATACCGGGTACGTGCCTTTCTATGCCAGAGCTGCCATCATCCTGTACCAACGTCTGCCATTCTAAACAAAGCCTGTCATCCGCCTGCTGGCGGATGACAGGCTTTGTTTAGCGGGGAGGGAATGCCGCCTCCCGTGGTTGCTTCCTCCTTTGACAGCAGCATGCACCCGCCTGCCTTTGCCAGGGAGAGACCGCCCCTCCAAGATTCCGCTCTTACGCCTGGCGCCTGCACAGGACCCGGCCAGGTTATAAAAGATCCAGCCCCTGAAAATATGTTTACCCTACAGGGGCGATGCAAAGGGCTGTTTTCTTTGCTTTTATATGACGTCCCAAACCCATATTATTTATCCCTTATAATTGAATGACATTTAACACAAACGGGGATTGTTTATGTTTAAATTAATAGCTCATCCACTTTTATGTATTGTTTTTGTAGTGTCGCTGCTTACCTCATGCAGCCAGAAAGAGGCAACAGAATCCACCGAATTTAGCTGGAATACCGTTCAGGATTCAACTCAGCGGGTACACAGCATAACCGGTTTTTCCGGTCCCGAAGCCGTCAGGTATGATCCTGGCCAGGATGTGTACTTTGTTTCCAACTTTGCGGGCGGAGGAAACGAACGCGATGCCAACGGTTTTATATCCAGAGTTACAACTTCCGGTTCTATCGATTCACTTCAATTTATGACAGGCACCGAAGCCTATCCGTTGCACGCGCCACGGGGAATGTTTATTACCGGCGACACCCTCTGGGTGGCCGATATCGATGGCGTACACGGGTTCAACACCACCACGGGCGAGCAGGTTCAGTTTGTAGATTTTACCAGCCTCAAACCCGGTTTTCTCAATGATATCGCCGGAGGTTCTGACGGAGCTCTGTACGTGACCGATACCGGAACAGCCAGCGTTTACCGGATTCAGGGGGGCTCGGCATCCATTGCTATAGAAGATCTGCCCCATCCACCCAACGGCATCACGCTGGATCCGTCGGGCAGCCGGCTGGTACTGGCGCCCTGGGGAGGAGACCGCACCTTCTACGCCTGGGATCTGCAGGAGGAGTCACTGAGTGAGTTTACGAGTGCCGCTGGCGGAGGCAATTTTGACGGAATCGAGTTTGTGGGAGATCGCCTGATCGCTGCCAGCCAAAGCGATTCAAGCCTGCGCGTGGCAGAAAGTGAAGAAGACATGATTATCATCCATGTACCCGGCCCGCCGGCCGATATCGGGCTCGACACCCAAAGAAACCAGGTTGCCGTTCCCTACATTGCATTGAACCGGGTGGATATCTGGCAGCTTCCCGAAGAAGAGTAAACAGGCAGATCCGGAGAAAGCGCGGTGATGGGAAACAGCGACCGCTCAGTGGCGTTTTACTCCGGCCTGATTCCATTCGGGAGCAAAGCTGGGATTCACCACTCGATTAGACTTTACCAGGTCATCGATGCGGTCGAAGTCTTCATCGCTCAGATAAAAATCAAAGATATTGAAGTTGCTTTCCAGGTGCTCCCGGCTGGAAGCCTTGGGAATGGCGGCTACATTCTCTTGCTCAATTAACCACCGCAGGGCGATCTGTGCGGGGCTTTTTCCGTATTTATTTCCTATTTCAATCAGGTCTCTGTCTTTCATTACCTGGCCTTTGGCGAGCGGAGCATATGCGGTAAGCAGTAAATCATTGTCTAAGGCGTAATCCAGTATATCGAACTGGCCCAGAAAGGGATGGTATTCTACCTGATTGCAAAAAACGGGAGCCCGTATCTCTTCGTTGGCTTCTATTAGCAGCGGCAGGGGGAAGTTGCTCACTCCTATGTTTACGGCTTTGCCCTGGTCACGCAATACGAGCATGGCTTCCAGCGTCTTGCGTAAATCATATTGGGGGTTGGGCCAGTGAATGAGAAGGAGATCTACATAGGGTGTTTGCAAATCCAGGAGATGTCGCTCTGTGGTCTTCAGCACATCATCCGGGGCGAGATTGGTATGCCATATTTTGGTAGTGAGGAAAATGTCCTCCCTGGGCACACGGGAAAGCCGGAGGGCTTCACCTATCCCTCTCTCATTTTTATACATTTGAGCCGTGTCAATATGTCTATATCCGATATCAAGTGCTGTCCGCACGGCCTTTTCACATTCTCTGCCGTGCAACAAATAGGTGCCAAGGCCAATTTCAGGGACATCAATCCCCTGGATGTTTTTGTATTGCATGTATCTGGTAAAGCCGGGTTCCTTTTTATTGGTTTAAATTAACATCATCACTAGTGTGGTTACCATTAACGCAGTTAGGCGATGGCAACTACTCCCATGTTTCCGTGGTTACGACATTGTTAACAGATTAACAATAAACAAGGTTTCATTTTAAAGTACCAAAATCAAAGACGGTTAAGATATTGGTATGTCAAATGCCCGGTGGTGATAATTGTGTTAAGATGTGATAAGTCATCCGGGAGTGATATTTGCCGTAGCTGCTACTATTTAATACTTAATCAGCGTCATCTTCCTGATGTAAACATTTCCCCCCACCTCCATTTGTGCGATATAAATACCGCTTGGTAAATCAGCAGCATTCCAGATAATTTCATCGGGTACACCTTTTCGAACCTCGTCAATCAGGGTAGCTACTTTCTGTCCCACAATATTCCATATACTCAACTCCACCTCAGCCTCTTCGAAGAGCTCGAACGGGATAGTAGTAGTAGAATTAAACGGATTCGGATAGTTGGGATATAATTTGGCAGCTTCAAACAACCCATGCAGACCGGATGCCAGCCCGGCGCCCGGGCTTATTAACAGTACAAATCTTGGATCCGGATCATCCTCCGCCCCCTCCTGCCGGTTGATCAGCGGCGGTCTGTTCCTCTCTGTTAGCAGTACCTCCGTCTTGCGGGGGGAAATAGAGAAATCGTACCTGGAGTTGTTTTTCAAATCGATCTCTATATTGAGCTCTCTATCGAGTAACTTAACATTCCAGTCTTCCGGCACCCGGCCCGTTTGTTCCCAGGTAAATTCAAAAGCTTCATTCCCTTCAGAAGGAATGAACAGCAACGGAACTTCCAGTACGGCATCTAAATCGAGCGGCAGCACATTCTTCATGAGCCTGATGGTTCCCTCACGGCTAAACAAATTGAGTGATCCGGGATTTAAAGATAAAAGCTTATACGCATCCTGCCTGTCGGCTCCGATATCCCCATCTTCGTTGAATATCAGTTGATAAGCATCGCTGGCAACACCATCACTCAGCCTTATGTCAAAACCGAAAGGCTCTTCCCTGCTCTCTTTACCGCGCTTTTTGGCTTTTCCTGCAAGCAGCTCAGCCGGACTCAGCAAAACATTTCCACTGACTTCTTCCATAAACCGGATAAAAAATGCCTGAAAGGGTGCGATGAGATCTCCATCGGTCAGGTTTATAAACGCTCCATTTCCATTACCTGCAGCAGGATTCCAAACCAGCACATTCCGGTTCAGTCCGGCCCCTGCCTTTTCCAGTGCATCAAGTACAGCCGTAACAGAGATGTTCACCCCAAAAGGATTTCCCAGCAAGTTGAAGCCTTCATTTTGGTCGATCCTGCCATTACCATCGGCATCGGTAGCCGTAACCGCGACAGATACGGGATGATAATTTCGGGTTTTATCTACCGCAATAGCATCCGGAAGCCTGGCCTGGTCAGCCGGCACTCCGGCCTTGTTATCCTTAAAAAAATAAGCCATATAGCCACGGCCGGATTCAATGATATCCGTTACGCCAGCCGGTTTTACGAACGTACCGCCAGATGTCTCATCCCAATAATAAAGAGTAGCTTCAGCTGCCGGTTCATCCGATCCGCCAATACCGTGAATAGTAAAATCTCCAAGCAAGTCTCTAAAACTAACGTTTTGTTCCGGCGAAGCAATAGCCCTCCATCCTTCACTCCCGATTCCCATCCGGTGTTGCGGCCCGTAGGAAGATCCGTCGGCCTGTACCCCCGGAGTAGAAGCCGCGCGCTCATGATCTTCAGCAGCAGGGCGCTTTCTTACGCGACGCCTTTCGGCGGTTGCTTCATCTGCAGGAGAACGGCCATCCGCTTTTATACCATACGGACGACGAACCACTACATTTCCGCCGGCGTCTTTAAGCGTCGGCACATCTCCGTCATCATCCAGGTGAAGGCTTTTGGATTGATTGGACCTTTGAACAACGGCTCCCCCGAAACTTCCCTGCGGAATAACCTCCTCATTGGCAAACAGCACTAGCGCTCCCCCGGCAGGTATCACGGTTTCGGGCGGAAAAACATGCCGGACGGTTGTACCGTCGTCGGAGAAAGTCCAGCCAGAGATATCGATATCCATGCTCATATTGTTGACAAATTCCACGAATTCATCATTTACACGATCTATGACTCCATTGCCATCGGCATCATCATATGGTACGGCATTGATCTCGGTAATGGCAATATCAGGGCTGCCGGATGCTCCCCCCACTTCATTCCCGGCGTCGATCTCCACTTCTATCATCTGCGGCATAGCTATGGATCCGGCAGTATTGTTCTGAAGGCTAAAAACGGCGGTTTTGTGGCCGGTGAAAGACACACTATCCGAAACGTTGATGGTGATAGCTTTTTCAGTCCCTTCTTTGTCATTCCCGGAAAAACGGACGGTTTGAGTGGAAAAACTCCCTATATCTTCTCCGGATACGGAACCCGGGCCTTCCAGGAATACAACATCTGCCGAAACGGCTTTCCGGGCCGATTCAATCAATTTTACAGCTATTTGTATGGATTTCCGGCCTGGCTCTGTATCATCGGCCACACGGCCCGACAGTCTGAGAATGGGAGGCGATAACACGCTGAATGCACCGTGATATCCGGGCGGCGCATGATCTCCGGAGTACCAGTTATCTGCGTCTCCCACCAGCCTGACTAACATTCGCAGGCTGCCTTCTCTCCCATTGGCTGCATTGTACCAATGATATCTTCCCACCCCCAGGCTGACAAGGGTATGAGCTTCTTTACTCAGGTCTGCCGGCGCTTCCGGATAGGAACCGGCCGGAATTATTTTGTCTGTAGATAGTGATGGATTTTTTCCCCATTCCACGCCATATAGAAAAGATATTCCGGCATCGGAAACCTGGTATACAAGCAGGTTATTCCCCGTTCCCAAACTACCTGTTCCCGGTTCCCCGCCGTTGAAGTCTGGCTCTGAGCCGGTATAGGATATTATAGTACCGGCTGTAATGGCGCCGGAGGCCGTGTAGGTAAGCGCACTTCCCGCCTGAGCAGGCGACTCTGCCTCAGACAGGTAGGCGTAATCTGCAAAATGTATGACCGTTCCCTT
>CALJMB010000001.1 GCA_937982515.1 uncultured Balneolaceae bacterium | reverse complement strand
ATAGCGTAAGAACAACTCAATTATGCTTAGCACTATGCGTCGCTTCAGAAAATCCAGAACAAGAGACCGTTAATCAGTGAGAGAACAATACTAAGTAGTACCGCCCACCAAAAATTTCTTACCTGGAAGCCTTCCAAAAAGTAATCAATGGCCATTAGTATTAGTGCGTTAATAACCAGAATAAACAGTCCCAGCGTCAATATCGTAACCGGCAAGGTCAGAAAAATGATTATTGGCCTGATAAAGGTATTTACAATAGCTAGAACAATAGCCACGAGTATGGCAGTAAAAAAGTTTTTTACCTGGACGCCGTCCAAAATATAGGCTGCAATAAATACCGCTATGCTATTAATTAATAGTGAATAGATCATCGGAAGTAACATTTGGTTGTCATGTTGACCTACTTCTACGCAACTTTTAAGTAAATGTTTAGGAGGTGATACAGTGCGTCAGCTGCCAAGTTCTTTGAGCGCTTCATTCAATTCTTTGTAGGACTGCCGGCATAGCTGTTCTAACCGCAGGATCTCAACGCTCATATTGTTTTTTCCAATTGCATTGTTTCCCACCCTGGCCCTCTTTTCGATATGCTCTATGATCGCTTTAGCTGAATCCAGTCCGACATACGCCAGATTCGGTTTCAACCGATGTGTAATGGAGGCCACCTCGTCCCATTCTTCCTGCTGCACCAAGGTTTTTAATCTCTTAATTGAGCGTGGTACATTTTCAAGAAACAACGCAATCATTTCTGCCACCAGCTCGTCATCACCCATAGAGATCTCATGCAGGTAGGATAAGTCAGTAATGTTTTGTTTTGCCATATCCGTAATTAGTTCCCCTAGTTCCTTTTACCCTGTCTCTTCCGATGCCGGTTTGAAACCAATTATAGCCAAAAGGGTTGTAGAAATCCAGAACGTGATGTGTGACGGATTGCCAAAACAGAGATAAAAAGGCGCAGCGGTCTTCTGGTATCCTCTCTGATATTTGAACACTGCTTCGCTGATACTCCTGCACCCACCCGGCACAGTACACCCACTATCGGCCAGAACCTGAAAGGCATACCAATGGCATGCCCTCGTAAAGGATGGATTACAGAAGTATAGCTTGTTGTGTATTAATTGTGCAAATGTAGTAAACGCCGTACTTGTAGCAGCAGGTATAATCAACTGTCAGAGATCTGAAACGTAAATTACGCAATTAATGAAGCTCTGCCAGAAGCATTATCCCGGATTAATCTATCGACTGATGTTAAGCTTTTTAACCAGTCAGGATTACTATACTGACAAGAACGAGTAACATGATTTTAAAAAGTAATGATTTCCAATTACTCATCAGAAGTACCCCGGTCGTCTGTTTTTATTTTTTTGTTTGACAGGACTTGTTAAGTAACAAAAAGTGAATCAAATAGCAAGTTATCCACATTCTTTACTTTGGTTTATTTTTGCGAAGTCCTGACCGTCTGTACTTATAAGAGTAACCAGGGCGGGAAATGTTACAAAATTTCCGAATATTTTTTTGGAACTATAGTTATCCACATATTTTTCCACGCATCTTGTTCTTGGTGTGGATAACCCAAAAACCCTTTCGGCTTGCTTTAGAAATGCTATCGTAAAATCGCGGTTTCACTCCCATAAATGTATATCCCGGAGCGTATTCAGAGAATGGCAGTCTGTGATTCGGTATGTTAATTCAGCTTATATATTAGCATTCCGTCCCTCCTCTATTTGGCCCTGGGGCTTCCGGCGGATCTCCCGGAAGCGAAGAATCCCTGCCATAAGGAAACTCTCCAACAACGCCTGCCATGCTGAGCTCCGTCGAAGCATCCCCCGATACAAAGGATGCCCGCCACAGGGGCACTTGCCCCTTCCGCAGTCCAGGCCAGGGGCGTGCCCCTTACCGGCGCATCCTCACGGCTACTGGGATCCCTCGACAGAGTTCGGGATGACAGCAGGGGGGGTACTGAAAGCCCGAATCCAACAGCTGGCAGCTTCTCACCTTTCCCCTCTGCTTCGCCACTCCGTTCTATTCCACCGTCACACTTTTGGCGAGGTTCCGGGGCTGATCTACGTTGCATCCGCGGTTAACGGCGATATAGTAGGAAAGCAGCTGAAGAGGTATTACCGTCAGGAGCGGAGACAGGCAGTCTTCCGTATCTGGTATATGGCAGTTGAATTCGGCCAGGTTGATAACCTCCTCATTCTGTTCTCCTGTTATTGAAATAAGCCGGCCTTTACGCGCTTTAACTTCTTCAATATTACTGATCATTTTATCATTGGTATGATCGGTCGCTGCAATAACAACGACGGGCATCATTGCGTCGATCAGCGCGATAGGCCCGTGCTTCATTTCGGCAGCGGGATAGCCCTCGGCGTGGATATACGATATCTCTTTCAGCTTTAACGCGCCCTCCAGTGCAACAGGGAAGTTATAGGTGCGGCCCAGGTAGAGGAAGTTGGGAGCGTAAGTAAAAAGCTTAGCCATATTTTTTATGCCTTCGCTCTTTTTCAGGATCTTCTCAATTTTTCCGGGAATGGCGTTCAGTTCTTCGATAAGACGAGCAGCGTATTCTTTGCTGATACTCCTCTTCTTTTGGGCAATCATGATGGCCATCATGGTGAGCACGGCTACCTGCGTAGTAAAGGCCTTGGTGGAAGCCACACCGATCTCCGGCCCGGCATGGGTATAGACCCCCGCGTCGGTCTCTCTTGCTATGGTAGATCCCACTACGTTACAGATACCCAGTACCAGCGCACCGCGTTCTTTAGCGGTGCGTACCGCTGCCAGCGTGTCGGCGGTTTCTCCGCTTTGGGAGATAACCAGCATAATATCGTCTTCATCTATAAGCGGCTCCCTGTATCTGAATTCAGAGGCGTACTCCACTTCCACCGGTATCTTGGCGAGATGTTCGAACAGGTACTCTCCGACGAGTCCAGAATGCCAGCTGGTTCCGCAAGCGGCGATAATCAGCCTCTTGGCATTAACTATTTTGTCGACCACATCGACTATGCCCCCCAGCTGTATGGTATGATTCTTTACATCAAGCCGGCCTCTCAGGCAGTCGGATATAGCCCGGGGCTGTTCGAATATTTCTTTCAGCATGAAGTGCGGATAGCCGCCTTTCTCTATCTCTTCAATACTCAGCGCAAGCTCGTGCACCTCTTTCGTCAGCGGTACGTCTTCAATGGTTTTTACCTCATATCCCTTTTGCGTGACAATAGCCATCTCTCCATCATCGAGGTAGATAACCTTTTTGGTAAACTCTACAATAGGCGAAGCGTCGGAGGCGATGATTATTTCATCTTCACCAATACCCATAATAAGGGGCGATCCTTTCCGGGCAACGATAATACGGTCAGGCTCTCCGCTGTGTACAATAGCCAGCCCATAGGTACCCACTACCTGCTTCAGGGCAAGCTGTACAGCCTGTTCAAAATTCTTGTCTTTGCTGCTTTCATATATTTCCTCGATCAGCTGAACAATAACTTCGGTGTCTGTGTCGGTCTGGAATGTACGGCCTTTATTTCGCAGCTCTTTCTTCAGAGTAGAATAATTTTCAATAATACCGTTGTGCACCAGAGCAATGTTACCTGACTGGCTGATGTGCGGATGGGAATTCACATCGTTAGGCGCCCCGTGGGTGGCCCAGCGGGTATGTCCTATTCCTATAGTTCCTTTGAGAGGCTCTCTTTGGAGCATCCTCTTCAAATTAGAAACCTTGCCTTTGCCCTTTTTAATTTCAATCTGGCCGTTAATAATAGCGACCCCGGCTGAATCATAACCTCTGTACTCCAGACGTTCCAGGCCTTTTAGTATAATATCGCTGGCGGGTTTATTCCCGACATAACCTACAATTCCACACATAAATTCAAGTCTATGTTTTAGTTTTTCATGGTTGTGTTTATTTTCTCTCCGTATTTGTAGTCTCCAAAGGTATCATTCTGGTTGGATTATTAAAATACGTAATTACCGAATCTCTTAATGAGCGCATATATGCAACTATGCTTTTTTGAAGATACTCTTTGTCAACGGCTTTATCCTTTGCTTCTGACGAGGCCTGCCGCCGACCTTCGTACTGGAATTTTAACTATTTCCGAAAAATGGAAGCACGCCCTGCAAGCCACTAAGGTTGTACAATTACTTCGAAAAGAATTAAAAGATATCTTCTTGCAAGATAACCTGTCTTCTTCCGACCCCTGCCTGTGGATCAACGCCCGATATCTTCCGGATGATGACCTTATCGACAAGGTACATGAACTCAGTGTAGGAAGTTGTCTGCGCACGGACTCTACTGTGATAGCTGCTGTGGTAGATGGCCGAATTGCAACCCGCTGGCTGGAAGAAGGTGCTCCTGATTTCAGTACCCTTCTGCCCCTAAAAGCCGCGGATTTCTCTTCTATCGATTCTCTTTGGGATCTGTACCTGATGAACGGGGATCAGATTCGGAAAGATATCCGATTATTACAACCCGGGAAATCAAAAAGTGTTTCCATCTCCAGGCATGCAATGTTGGAACAGGAAGAAGATATCTATATGGAAGAGGGCGTAACTGTGGAGCCCGGAGCGATTGTATCGGCCAAAGAAGGGCCGGTTTATCTTGGAAAAAATGCTACCGTCATGTCAGGAGCTATCGTGCGGGGACCTGTTGCCGTTTGTGAACATTCCATCGTTAAAATGGGAGCAAAAGTTTACGGTGATACCACCATCGGCCCCGTCTGTAAAGTGGGAGGCGAAGTGAGCAACACCGTTTTTCACTCCTATTCCAATAAAGCTCACGACGGCTATATCGGCAATTCTGTTATCGGCCAGTGGTGTAACATTGCATCCGGAACTACTATTTCCAACCTTAAGATCAATTACAACAACATAAGCATAACCGACTGGATGAGCGGTGATGAGGTGGATACCGGGCAACAGTTCCTGGGCCTTATAATGGGCGATCATTCTAAAACGGCTATCAACTGTGTGATCGATTCAGGCTCGCTGTTTGGCGTGAACAGCAATATCCTGACCCGCGGTTTCCCCCCCAGGCATGTTCCCTCGTTTAGCTGGGTAGACCCCCATGGAATCCAGCCGTATAAACTAGACAAAGCGTATAAAGCTATGGAAGCTATGATGAAACGCAGAGGCGTTGCTTTAACCGGGGCGCAAAAGAAGCTTATGGAGTATATTTTTGAACACAGCAGGTGTTAAAGACTTCTGAATTCAGGAGTCAGAATTCAGGAGAAGCCTGTTCTGTATTTCGATGGGCCTGACGGTTTTGCCGCGTCGCTGCCTTACCGGCATATCGCATAGAGCACGGCCGGCTGGCAGATGAGAGGACGCTATGCGCTTTGCCCCATGCGCTCTGCGAATTACTCACTCCCAAAATCTCCCCAAACTTATCATTACCCAACACTCATTCATTGTGAATAACTCCTCCCTGGCTACCTCGCCCATCCGGGAAGTACGCCCACCTCAATACTGAAAACATATGTGATCAGCGTAAAGGATAAAACCGACAATAGGAAAATGAACAGAAGGTTTAGCCAGAGTCCGGCTTTGGACATCTCGGGAATAGTAACCTTTCCGCTTCCGAAAACTATGGCGTTTGGTGGTGTAGCCACGGGCAGCATAAAGGCACAGCTGGCGCCCAGCGCGGCCGGTATAGCCAGTAATAAAGGGTTTTCTCCCAGCCCAATGGCAACGGAAGCCAAAATAGGCAAAAAAGCGGCTGTAGTAGCCGTATTACTGGTCATTTCTGTCAAAAAAACAATTATGAATAGGACAACGAGTACCATAAAAAATACAGGCCAGGCATCCAGCACCTGTACCCCGCGGCCAATCCATGCCGAAAGGCCCGTCGAACTAATGCCGCTGGCCAGGCTGAGCCCTCCGCCAAACAGAATGAGCACACCCCAGGGCAGGCTGGCTGTGTCCGTCCACGACAGAAGAAATTCTCCCCGCTTGAAACTCACCGGAATGATGAAAAGCACTGCCGCTGCCCCGATTGCTATCCCCGCATCTGAAATTCCAGGCAGCAAGCCGGTAAGCAGAGGCCTGGAAACCCACAGTACTGCCGTTGCGACAAAGACACATGCTACTTTAACCTCAGGGTTAGTAATCTTTCCGAGCGTGGCCAGTTGGCTACGAATCAATCTTTCTCCACCCGGAAGCTCTTTCATACGGATGGGATAAATAACTCTGGTCAACATAATGTGCAAAAGGGGAAGGGATATCAGCATGAGGGGTAAGCCGATGAGCAGCCAGCTGGAAAAAGAAATTTCTATTCCATAGTTCTCATGCATAAATCCGGCCAGCAGGGCGTTGGGCGGCGTACCGATCAACGTCCCCATGCCGCCTATACTGCAGGCGTACGCTATACTCAGAAGCAACACAATTTCAAAATTGGTTTTATCTTCACGGGTCTCCCCGTTATTGAGCAGCCCGAGTACCGATAATGCAATGGGCAACATCATCAAAGCCGTAGCCGTATTGCTTACCCACATGCTCAGAAATGAAGAGGCGATAATAAACCCGGCAATGATAGATGTCGGTTTTGTTCCCACACGGCTTACGATATTAAGAGCGATGCGCCTGTGCAGGTTCCATCGCTCCATAGCTTTGGCAATTATAAAGCCCCCCATAAAAAGGAAAATGAGCGGGTTGGCATACGGATAAGTAGCTTCACCAATAGTAGATACATCCAGCAAAGGAAAAAGCACGATGGGCATCAGAGCGGTGACGAATATGGGAAGGGCTTCGGTAATCCACCACACTCCCATCAGCAACGCAACGGCCGCGGTACGCCAGCCGGCCGCCGAAAGCCCTTCCGGCGCTGGTATCAGCAGAAGCATGCCGAATAAGATGATTCCAAAAAATAAACCAAACTGTTGACGTATTGCATAAACTGCTGTATTCATCCCAAGCCCATATTTTACTCTGGTTTAGTATGGGCTAAGGATAAGAAATTTTACCGGTAATATCCCGGGCCTGAATGCTCTGTGCTTCACTGATCCGATCGCTCGGAGTGATCGGATCAGTGAGGACGAGCCGGAGACTTGTAAAAGACAATCCGCCGGCAGGCGGGTAGGCTCTTAATCCCCCCTTTGCCAAGCAGGCCTGTTACGTTCTAATGCTACTGATTCAAAACCTATCAGGTTTGTGTCTGGACACCGGCAAGCCAGGCCTGCCTCAGATAAACCTGATAGGTTTCGGCCGGGCTAACTGCAGAACATAACAACCCGGCTCTTCCGGAATTTTCAAATTCCCAAAGGCCTTTCTTTCTGCCCGGTTAAATAAATTGAGAAATAGCTATTGAATTTGCCCTGCCATCATGCCTATATTTGACCACTCTGAAAAGGCCCAAGTGGCGGAACTGGTAGACGCGCATGCTTCAGGAGCATGTGACCTTACGGTCGTGGAGGTTCGATTCCTCTCTTGGGCACTATAGTAGCTTATTTTATTATTATAACCTATTGCCCTTCA